>JALGVR010000142.1 GCA_025774605.1 bacterium
GGTCGCCGCCCCGGGGAAACAGCCGTTCGACCGACCACGTCAGGGGACCGTTGCCCGGGTTGCTCACCGTCAAAGGCACCCCGATCGACTCCCCCGGCGCAAGAAAGACCTCGATCTGTTCCGGACGGGGCGAAAACACGGCGTGCAACAGGGCGAAGTCCCGCCGCACGTCATCGTCCGCTTCGACCTCAACCTCTGCGGCTTCCATCGGCAGGAAGTCGTCGGCCGTGCAGAGCAGGCGATAGGTGTAGACGGGCGTGTCGCCGAAATCATAGTGACCGTCCTCGTCGGTCGTCTGCGCCATGTCGAAGTCGGCGATGACCCGCACCAGCGCGCCTTCGACCGGCTCGTCGGTGGCGGCGTCGGTCACGTAGCCATGAAGACGACCAGCGCCTGCCACGACGATCAGGCTTACCGGCATATCGAGACGCTGAACGTTGGCGGCGTTGGCTTCGAAGCGTACGGTCGTCTCGTATTCTCCGAGGTCGAGATCCTCCGTCGAAGCCGTGAAACCGACGGCAAGCGTATCGCCGACCGCGATGACCCCTTCCGCGGGTTCGAAGGTCAGCCAGCCGGCTTCGTCAAGGTCGGTGAGCGTGAATTCGATGGCGTGCCATTCGTCATCCTCCTCGGAGACGTTGCTGATCATGAGATCAACCTGGTGCGATCGTTCCTGCGCGACCGGACCGAACGCCACCAGGTCGCTCGAGAACACCGCCATACCGCCGTAGACCGGAGCGTCCGACTCAACCCAGTGAGGGTCGGCGTTGTCTTCGCCATCATTGGATCCGAGCCGACCGTCATAATCATTTTCAGTCAAATCGCCGACCACCTGCCCCTCAGCTTCGTCGAAGCGGTAGTATGCCACAAGCCCCTCAGCATCGTCGCTGACCATGCAGTTCATCGTGGTATTGATTTCCTCTTCCGAGCGGATGAAGTCCCAGATGCGCATTTCGTCGATTTTGCCGAGCAGAGCCTGCGTTGGATCGAACCGTCCGCCTACATCATCCTGATCCTGTCCTATAACTACTCCGCCTTCAGCAGCCCGTATATTGCCTGAAGGCAGGTTTCCCCGGCCGACTTCCTCCCCGTTAAAATACGCTATCCATTGACCGTTGTCTCCATCACGCGTCAGGGCGACGTGGAACCATTCATCGACAGGAAATTCTGGACCGTTCTGCGGCGCCTCTCCTCTAACATGTGGACGAAGTCCGGCGCCAAACTGGAAATAGTGCAGGTATTCGTTGTTGCCCGGCTGGCTCTCGGCGACGGAGATGGTCGACGCCGCCTGGTCTTCACGTTCGATATACAGCCAATATTCGACCGTGCAATCGGACAGACCATTCATGGCGCGATTGTCGAGGCTTATGTAATCGTTGTTGCCGTCAAACTCCAACGCGTATCCGGCAAGGGCATGATCGGTGGACAGCAGGAACAATACAAGGGAGAATATGAATAGAATACTGAACTTCTTCATGGTCGGTCTCCATTACTGTTTGTGTTGGATTTTCGGGAGAAGTCTTTAAATTTCCGCTAATCAGAAGGCAGCAGTCACTGAAACGATGAAGGGTGAAACAGGAATGAAAGCCTGTGATCAATATTCTTTATGACCTGCAACCTATCGTTACCCTCCAACATCCCATCGTAGGTTCCGGTAAATATATGCATTGATCAAGCTATTGTCAAGCCATTAACGGGAGCAATCATACCGCATGGAGGGCGGACATTCCTGTCCGCCCTGAAACCCGCCGTCTTACATTCACATGGGTGGACAGGAATGTCCGCCCTCCAAGACCAATCACCAAGAACTCCTCTTATATTGAAGGATTTTTCGACAACAGCCTGACGGCAATTTCGTCGAGCAACAGCCATTTATTCTCGGGAACGTGAAGCCTTCCGCCGCTCCGGATGAGAAAGCCGTGCGACAGGAGTTCATTTACGGTTTCCGGCGTGGACGCTTCACCGACAACCGCTTCGTCAACTCCATCCATCGTGCGTAATCCCAGGTATATGATCTCTTCAATCTCCTCTTCCGGGAGCAGGACTTCCTCGTCTTTCAATGCTGTTTTTCCAAGGTATATCAGATCGATATATACTGCGGTATCCCTCGTATTCCAGCAGCGTCGCCATCCGTCGAAGCTGTGTGCAGCGGTGCCGAGCCCCAGGTAGGGGATGCGCCGCCAGTATGTCCAGTTGTGCTGTGACTGGCGACCCGGACGGGCGAAGTTGGTCAGCTCGTAATGGTCAAAACCAGCATCCTGCATAACTCGGCATAATTCAGCGTACTGTTCGGCGGTGAAATCAGGATCGGTCTTGGGCAACCTGCCTGCCTCGATCAGTCTGGCGAATGCAGTACCCTTTTCAATGGACAACGCGTAAGTGGACAGATGATCCATCTTGAGCTCCAGGGCGCGCTGAACGCTGATCCGGAACGATTCAACCGTCTGACCCGGAACACCGTAGATCAGGTCGAGCGAGACGTTGTCGAAGCCGGCTCTGCGCGCCTGTTCGACAGCGGATTTTATATCGGCGGCCGAGTGGATGCGTCCGAGGAAAGCGAGCTCGGGATCGTGAAAGCTCTGTGCACCGATGGACAATCGATTGACGCCGAGTTCGCGAAACGAGCGAAGGTTGTCCATGTTACAGACAGCCGGGTTGGTCTCGAGGGTGACTTCGATCCCCGGGGGATATTCCAAACGGTTCCCGACACCCTCCATGATGTCGTTCAGATATTCAGGCGGCATCAGCGCAGGCGTGCCGCCGCCGAAGTAGATACTCCGCAGTCTGCCGTTGCACCAGGGAGGTTTGCCGGTCTGGTCCTCCATCTCTTTCAGCAACGCCCGATGATAATGTCCGGCCTTTGCGTCGTCATGCACTTCGGACGCGAAGCCGCAGTAACGGCAGCGGCTGAGGCAGAACGGATAATGGACGTAAAGCGCAAATTCAGTCATGCGCTTAATATACTGCAGGGATCGATTCCAATCAAGCCGCATGTTTGTTTCAGGGGTGATGCGAGGCTTTCGTTTGCTTGTGAGCTTGTGAATTTATTCGTATATTGGAATCGTTGATTTTTCTTTGAATCGTCGCTGTTTCGCAATAGAGGAAGCCATGCTCGAGTTACGCTTTCACAGCCGCGGTGGTCAAGGCGGCGTGATCGCCGGCAAACTGCTCGCCGTTGCCGTGTTCAAGGAGGACCGTTACGTTCAATCGTTCCCGACGTTCGGCGTCGAGAGGCGCGCTGCGCCGGTGATGGCGTTCGTGCGGATCGATGACAAGCCGATCCGCATCAGAACCCAGATATACAATCCTGATCACATCATCATCCTCGACCAGAGCCTGTTCAACATGCTGGATGTAACCCAGGGATTGAAGAAGGGTGGAACGATCCTGATCAACACCGAGAAGAAGCCGGCGGATTTCGACTTCGGACCGGATTACAAGGTGGTGACCGTGGATGCCTCGGCGATTGCGGTCAAGCATGGGCTGGGATCGGTGACGCAACCGATCGTGAACACGTCGATACTGGGTGCGGTTGCCAAGGTATTAAAGATTGTGAAGATAGAATCAGTGGTGGCGGCTATAGAGGAGGACGTCCCCGCCAAGCAGGAAGCCAACGCGGCTGCGGCAAGGGAAGCGTATGAGGTGGCGCAACCCTAACGGGGAGAGCCGACTTCAGTCGGCTTATTTAAATAAACACGATAGAAATATTATCGAAGTATCGTGATCGCGGTATAAGAGACTCGGTTTAACGAGAAGTTGAACTGAATATGAAAAATCCTATGATGATTGGAATGTAAGTAAAACCGGAGAGTTACAAAGACTCAAATTTTGTAAAGAATCAAGGAAGCCGACTGAAGTCGGCTCTCCCCTTAAAATATTACTGAATTCGACGGAAGCATGTCCGCGCGAAAGCGGGGATCGGCTCTCCCCAATAGAGGTATAATGGCACAAAAACCGATAATCTACAAATCATGGCGCGAGATGCCGCTGATGGCGGCGTCAATGGGCGATACAACCATCAACAAGACCGGTTCTTGGCGCAACGTCGAACCGCATCACGTCGAACAGGTGCCGCCCTGCTCGTTCAGATGCCCGGCGGGAAACGACGTGGTCGGATTCGTAACGTTGGCTGGGGAAGGTCGCCTTGAAGACGCCTGGCGACTGCTGGCGGAAACAACCCCCTTCCCGGGAACCTGTGGCAGGGTGTGCCCGCATCCGTGCGAAACCGAATGCAACCGCGCCCATATGGGTGGCGCAATAAATATTCATACACTGGAACGTTACATCGCAGACATGTTCCAGGACAATCCACCCGAGCTGAAACCCGGTCGCTATACCGGCAAACATGTCGCAATCATCGGATCCGGCCCGGCCGGACTTTCCTGCGCCTATCATCTTAAGCTCGCAGGACATGCCGCCACCGTATTCGAAGCGCATTCCAAGCCCGGCGGGATGCTGCGCGTCGGCATCCCCGACTACCGGCTGCCGCCGGATGTGCTCGACGCTGAAATAAAGCGCATCATGGACCTGGGCGTGGAAATCATCACCGGAACCCGGGTCGGCGTTGAGGTCTCTTTCGAACAGTTGATGAACAAGTTTGACGCGGTGTTCACCGCGGTGGGCTTCACGGACAGCCGTCCGCTCGGCGCAGAGGGTGACGAAGGGGATGACGTTTTGCCGGGTATAGAAGTCCTGCGCCGCATAAACCTGGGCATGGAGGACGGCATCGGTCATAAGCCGCTGGTCGTGGGCGGCGGTAACACGGCGATGGATGTGGCGAGGTCGCTGCTCAGGAAGGGCAAGGACGTCTCAGTAGTCTACCGTCGCACCCGTGCCGAAATGCCCGCCATCGAAGAGGAGATCGACGAACTGCTCGCCGAAGGAATTGAAATAACCTTCCTCGCCACGCCGGTGGCCGTCCTTCGTGAAAACGGCAGGATGACCGGTGTTAAGTGCATCAGGATGAAGCTTGGCAAGCCTGACGATTCCGGCCGCCGTCGTCCGGTTCCAATCGAAGGCAGCGAGTACGTCGTGGAGGCGGACTGCGTGGTGACGGCGATAGGTGAAACCGCCGATCTTGAATTCCTGCCGGATGATATCCGCGCCCGGACATCCTGGAATATCCCCGCCGACGAACTGGGACGGACGGCCGTGGACAGGCTTTACGCCGGCGGCGACGCGGCGGACGGCGCGGGCACGGTGACCGCCGCGATCGGCTACGGCAGGCGGGCGGCGATTGCCATCGACGCCGCGCTGACGGGCAAGCCGACGGCTGAAAACGCCGCTGTTACGCCTTCATTGCGCGAGCGGACAGGTCACGTGGTGGCGTTCGACGAGATCAACACCGCCTATTTCGACGACCTGGCGCGGATCGAAGCCGGCGCGCGGGAGATCGCCGACAGGATCAAGAGTTTTGATGAGGTCAGGCAGGGCTTTACGGAACAGGAGATGACCCGTGAGGCGCGGCGCTGCTTTTCGTGCGGCACCTGCCCGGCGTGCGACAACTGCTTCATCTTCTGTCCCGACGCGGCGGTGATCAAGGTCCATGACGATCCGAACCGGTTTTACATCGTGGATACCGAATACTGCAAGGGCTGCGGGCTCTGCGCCGCCGAATGCCCGAGGTACTGTATCGTCATGAAGCCGGTGCATTAGGCATTCCTCCTTACTCCATATGAGGAAAGTAAAGGGAAAGACGCCTCAAGTAAGACAATGATCAACAACGATGCAAAACTGACCGAGATTGTTGAGAAGATTGTCGCTGTCATTCAGCCGGCGAAGATCTACCTGTTCGGATCGCGGGCGAGGGGC
>JALGVR010000143.1 GCA_025774605.1 bacterium
GGGAATCCAGGCAACTTACGTAATATCAAATGCTTATCTGGATTCCCGCCTTCGCGGGAATGACAAAATTGTGACTTTTTTAATAACGGTTATATATGCAAGTAGGTACTACTACTATTTCCGGATACATGCATCCGCGGGTGAGACACCTGGCGGACTTTTTCGTCAGGCATAATAATTCCGTCACCAGGGATGGGTCAGCAAGTCCCCTTTTGGTCTATTCCACATCCAGCGCGTCGAGTCGTTTCTGTGCCGTGATGCCGTAGTTGCTGGTTGCGCCGGTCTCGGCGATGATCTTGCGGTACATCCTCGCCGCGCCCTCGTTGTCGCCCAGCTTCTCGTAACAGTTGCCCGCCTTGTACAGCGCCGTTACGCCCCAGTCGAGCCTGGTCTTCCTGCCCAGCACCTTGACCTTGAGGTATTCAAGGATCGCGGTTCGGTAGTCGCCCTTGTTCATGTACGCTTCGCCGATGTAGAACTGCACTTCGGCTTCCCGCTCGGCGTCGGCAATCGGCAGCAACGGTTTGTAATAACGGATCGCGTCGTCCCACTGCCCGATCTGGAGGTGGAACCAGCCGATGTTCATCTGCCTGTCGAGCCTGTCCGGCGCATCCGGGAAACGCTCCAGATAATCACGGGTCAGCCGGATCGCCGCATCCCAGAACCGGGCGTCCCGGTAGACCTTGTTCATCGCCTCGAACGCCTGCAGCCACAACTCCCGGGCGGTCTCGTCCTCCCAGACCTTCTTCAGCGCCGAGATCGACTCGCTGAACTTCTCAACCCGGTAATAAGCCAGCCCGATCGTCAGTCTTGCCTGTGGGATCAAGTTGCTTTCCGGATAGTTCTCGATGAACCGCTCAAGTTCAGCCGTTCCCTCCTCGATCCTTCCCTGTTGAATCAACGACCAGCCGAGGCTGTATGCGGCGTTATCCACCCACGGTGTGAGCGCATAGCTCTTCTTAATCGTTCCGTACTGATCCCGCGCCTCCTCGAAGCGGCGGACCTTGTCCAGCGCATGCCCCTTCTCAAGGTAAAACAGCGCCTTGTATTGATCCAGGTCGTCCCGTTTCTTGAAATCCCTGTACAACTGCCTGGCAGACAGCCGCGCCTCCTCCAGCCTGCCGGCGCGGTACTGGCAGACCACCGCTTCAACCCGATGATGAAAGAGACTGTCCGGATTGACATCAATCGAAATCAGTTCCCGCCAGCTCGACAAAGCCCGGCCGTAATCCTCCAGTGACATCAGCAGAACCGGCCGCAGATGCATGCCTATCACGTCCTCATCCGAGTTGGTGAACTCTTGGTGCAGCGTATCGAGATATGCCAGCGCCGATCGCATGTCTCCCAGTTGGAAGAGGATTTCAGCCAGTGCGAGATTGGCCTGACCGGCATATTTACCGCTTTTCCTGAGGTTGATCAGGATGCGGAACTGGTCTGCCGCTTCAGACAGCTTTCCGGCGCGCTTGAATGCGCATCCTCTGCAGTAGAGCGCCGCCTCATCCGGCGCTTCGAGGATATCGAGTCTCGGAATTCCCCAGTTTGCGTAAATTCCGGCTTTCTCGCGCGCCCTGAGGGCGTCTATGGGGCGATCGAGGGAATCGAGCAGCGCCGCCGCAGTTGACTCGAACCTGACCGGTTCAACGAGGTAGGGATAAGCGCGGAAGAAGGTTTCGAGCCATTCATACCGGACGTCCGGCGGCAGACGGGGGTTTTCCACCAGCCATTCGACCGCCTCGGCGGCGGCCGGGGTTTCCGGATAGGCGTCGACCAGCTCCACGGCGATTTCGACCGCCTCATCGTACCGTTCGAGAAATTCATCTATAATGACAGCCAGCAGTCTCAGATCGGCGGTTGTGCGCCTCTCCGCCGTTGAATTGGAGGCTCGTATCGCCCGATCCAGTGAATTGATAAGCGCGGCGCTGTCCAGGCGTCCGTTGTCAAGCTCGTAGCGAAGATAATCCGCGAAGACCGCGGGGGTGAGAAGATCAGCGCCGTAGTCATCAACGCCGGTTCGCATGAAGTCGAGCAGTGCATCAAGCCGTTCAGGCTCATCGGCGAAACGGATCAGATCGAGTCGCAGCAGCTCAGAGGTAAGAGCCGATGTTTCGGGTGAATCGTCATTGAAACCGCGCAGTTGATCCAACCGGCTGCGGGCGCTGTCGCCATACGTCTTGATCAGGAAGTCGTCATGCTCCCACAATGCACTCTCGTAGAGGAACAGGTATGCCTGTAAACTGCGCCGGCAGGCAAGGGTGATGTTTTCGGCGGTCTCCGACGTATCATCGATGACGGTTGCGTATTGATCGAGCGCCTTGACCGGATCCTTGAATTCGAACAGGTAGAAATCCCCCCAGTCCATCGCCCATTGTGTCCGGTCGACCGATCCCGGCGGTCTGGAGGATAATTCAGCCATTCGTTCCATTAGATCGCTGCCGCGGACGCAGTGGCGCTGGAAGTATCCTGACATGTACCGTGCCGAATCAAGGTAGGAGGATGCGGGGAATATGGCCAGATACCGGCGTGAATCGGGCGCTGAAGGCAGCTTGCTCCTGATGCTTGACCGAAGTGTATCAACATAGGCAAGGTAACCCAGATCATCGCTCCATGGATTGATATCGCCGGACTTCAGACTGAAACGCGCCAGCGACTGAACCGACCTGCCGGCCTCAACGAATGACTTCGCCGCTTCATACAGGCTCCTGCCGGACGTATCTGCGACATTCATCCGGTTCAGGATTGACGCCCAGAGCCCGGCGGATGATTTCCACTGTTCCAGTTCGCCGGTGATGATCGCCGCGCGGCGGGTGACCTGAAAACCTGTGTTGCCGGACGGATCCTTGAGCGATTTGAGCAGATGCATGTATTTATCCAGGGCTTCCTCTTTCGCCCCGAGAGCTTCGCTCGTCCAGGCTGATTTCAGGGCGGCTTCGGGTTCGCGGGCCGAGACCCTGTCGTAATAACGTAACGCTTGACTGTAATCGCCGGCCCGATAACAGGCATCACCGGCTTTAACATATACTTCAGGCTTGTACGTGGAATCATCGGTCGACAGGTATGGCTTGATCGTCTCCAACGCTGGTCCGGTCATGCCGCGGTAGTTGTACAGGTCGGCGAGCTCGATTGCCGCCTGTACGGCGAAAAGGGTGTTTGGGTACCTGTTGATCGGCTGCCTGAAGGCATCGGTCGCTTGATCGAATTTCATCTGTTTTCGCGCGAGCCTGCCGAGTTCGAGCCAGGCTGCGGTAACAATCTTGTCCGAGGGTGAGCGTGTGGCGAGCCATTCGAGGTATCTCCGGCCGGTCTCCAGATCACCCTGCCTGAGAAATATCCTGGCTTTGTAAAGCCGGGCGTCGTCGGCGGCTTCTGATTCCGGATACAGATCGACAAGCTTGTCCATGGTTGACTCGGCTCGAACCGTATCGCCCGCAGCGAGGTAGAGGTTTGCAGCTCGTTTGAGCCCCTGCGGGGCATGCCGGTCTGAGGGATAAAACCCCTGAACGCGCGCATAAGCCTCAGCGGCTTCGATCGGGCTGTCAAGCTTCTCGAGTGTATAGCCGACCTTGAACAGCGCTTCAGGCGCGCGCGGTGATTCCGAGTAGAGGATTGCCGTGCGCAGGAAGGCGGCGCGTGACCGTTCGTATTTCCCGGAGTTCAGATATGCTTCGCCCAGCATGTACTGCGCCTCCGCGGCGTCCTTGAAATCGGGGTGATCCCTGAGCACCCGCTCAAGCTGTTCGGCGGCGAGGTCGTAGTATTTCTCATCAAACAGCTTGTGGGCGTATATGAACTCATCACGCCCCGGTTCGGACGACCGGGCGGGATTTGTCATAATGGACAGGATAAGCAGTGCGGGTGCGATCAGCGCGAGTCGACCGGCGCCGGGTAATTTCATTTGACGACCTCTAACTTGGCGTATTTCAGGACCAGCGTTTTTTTACCCGCATCATCGAAATCAACATCGATCCTGCTTTCAAAGCCGTTGCGGCGAAAGTCCACGATCACTCCCAGACCAAACTTGAAATGCTTCACCAGTAGTCCCTTGCGCAGCTCATCCGGTCCGATGCGTGAAGCAGTCTTCGAATCCCGCGGCATTGTGGCGTAATGAGGAATTTCGAGGGAAGCCCTGGATTTGCGCTTGGGGAATCCGGATCCGTGTTTCATGGTATACCCGAAATCGCCCTTGACTTTTAACATTTCAGGTGGAATTTCGCGCAGGAAGCGCGAGGGCAAACCGGTGCCTGGAGATCCCCAGCGAAACCGGTTTAATGCATACGACAGCACCAGCCTGTCCATGGCCCGCGTCGCGCCGACGTAAAACAGGCGCCTTTCTTCGTCGATATCCTCGAGCCGGGTGTTGTTGTCTCGAGGGGATAAAGGCAATAAACCATCCTCGAGCCCGACGATGAATACGACCTTGAACTCCAGCCCCTTGGCGCTGTGCAGGGTGAGCAGGTTGACGCCTGCGACGCTTTCATCGACCAGATCGGCATCAGTGACCAGGGAGACCTCCTCGAGAAACGATTCAACGGATCCCTCCGGGTTGAGATCAACGTAGCGCCTGATGTCCATGAGCAGGCTGTTGAGGTTGCCTATTCTTGATTCAGCGTGCGACGGATCATCCTTGTCTTCAGTCTCCAATCGTGATTTCAGATCGGTTTTGGTGATGATCTCCCCGACGAGGTCAGGGAAGGAAAGCTCACCGATTCGGTTGCGGAATCCACCCATGAGGTCAAGAAATTTCTGGAGTATATTGCGGCGCCTGGGTGAAAGTTCCGGATCGGCGATATGGGTTGATATCGCTTGCGACAGGCTGGTGTTTTCCGCGCGCGCCCGTGCTTGTACATCAGTCAGCAGGGCTTTGCCGATGCCGCGCGGGGGATAGTTGATAATCCGCAGCAGGCTGACGTCATCGGCGGGATTGACGATCAGTCTCAGATATGCGAGTACATCCCTGATCTCCTTTCGCTCGTAGAAGCGGAGGCCTCCAACGACCTTGTAACCGATCTTGGCGGATCTGAGGGCTCGTTCGAAGGCGAGGGATTGGGCGTTCGTGCGGTAGAGTATCGCCATTTCATTGAGAGGGCGGTTGTTGCGGATGTGTTCTTCTTCGATGTATCCCGTCACCTTAAGCGCTTCGTCCTCATCGGAAACGGCTTCGATAAGTTCAACCGGCAGTCCGTCGTCCTTGACGGTCCAGAGTTTCTTGGACCTGCGTTTCATGTTATGCTTTATCACCGACCAGGCGACGTTCAGGATCGGTTTGGTCGAGCGGTAGTTCTGTTCAAGACGGATGACCCTGGTTTTCGGCCAGTCGCGCTCGAAGTCCAGGATGTTCCCCAGGTTGGCGCCGCGCCAGCCGTAGATTGCCTGGTCGTCATCGCCGACGACACACAGGTTGCCGTGCCCCCGCGCTATTTCCCGCACCAGGACGTATTGGGCATAATTTGTATCCTGGAATTCGTCGACCAGCACGTAGCGGAACCGTTTCTGCAGCCGTTCAAGGAAGTCCGGGTGCTCCCGGAAGGCACGGATCGGCCTGATCAGCAGATCATTGAAATCCAGGCCGTTCATGCGTTCGAGGCGTCGCTCGTAAATGCGATAAACCTCGGCGGCAATGATATCCAGCGGCTCATTGCCCTGTGCGGTGAAGTCGTCCGGACTCTGCAGGGCGTTTTTCGCGATCAATCTTCGCCTGTCGTCGGCATCGACAATGGTAAAGTGGGGGTCGATTTCAATGTTAAGTCCTTCCCGGCGCATGATACGGGCGAATGTCGAATGGAAGGTGCCGGCGGTTACACCCACGCCTTCGGGACCGATCATGGCCACGATGCGGGACTTCAGCTCCGCAGCGGCCTTGTTGGTGAAGGTCAGAGCCAGTATCTGGTATGGTTCAGCCAGTCCGGAATTGACGAGATGAGCGGCGCGGCACGCCAGGACACGGGTTTTACCTGAGCCGGCGCCTGCCAGCACAAGCAGGGGGCCCTCTGTATGCTCAACCGCCTGCTGTTGCGGATGATTGAGTTCAACAGGGATAATGTTGATCGATGTCAAGGTTCTCTAATGACGGATTGAATGATGTTGTACCTGTCTGCATGAAAAAGTAAATCGACATTTCTACAGTTTGCGTTGTCTTGCGATTGTCTGACAATTGGGTGACTTGACCTGCCGGCAGGCAAGGTTTAACCACAGCGGCAACAACAGGTCTTGAAACACGGTTTGCGGGCAGCCCGCGCCGCGTCTGGCTATTGGCGGGATTGCCTATTCTCCTTAATCCTTTCCGCCCTTTCTTCTCGAGCGACCCGACGCCTGATCCGCTGGAATTTCTGTTTGTCCCGCATGTGACCGGAATGGGTGCTGTTGAACGCATGTGACCCGTCTCCCCGGGCGACGAAGTAGAGGTAGTTCACCTCGGCGGGATTGAGCGCCGCCTGTAGTGCGATGCGCCCCGGATTGTTCACCGGTCCGGGAGGCAGACCGCGGTGTGTGTAAGTATTATACGGGCTGTCGATCTGCAGGTCTTTACTGAGCAGTCGCCTGGGTCCGTCGGGCAGGATGTACTGGATGGTGGGATCGGCCGCCAGCAGCATGCCTCGTTTTAATCGGTTGTGGTAAACGGCCGACACGATCACCGCCTCGGCGGGAATGATGACCTCACCCTGGATGATCGAAGCCAGAGTGACAGCCTGATGCAAGTTCAAACCGCTCTTCTGAAGCTGCAATTTCATGCTGTCGTCGAAGACGTCAAAGAAATGCGCGACCATTCGTTTAATTATATCGCGAGGTTTGCCTTCGATATAGAAGTTGTAGGTGTCGGGGAAGAGGTAACCCTCAAGCCTTTTCGCCGGCACACCGAGCTCCCGCGCCAGCGCGGAATCCTCACAGAGGCTGAGAAAAAGGGCGGAATCCAGGTCCAATTCCTGTTTAAGGATCGAAGCTATTCCCGATACGGTCAATCCTTCCGGAATTGTTACATCCCTCGTTTTTATCCCCGGCTTCATCAGGCAGCGCAGAATCTGCGAGTTGCTGACACCGTGCGGGACGAGAAATCGACCGGGTTGGATCTTTCGTTCAGCGCCGGTGATCCAGGCAGCCCAGCGGAAATCGGTCCGACTGGCGATCAGTTTCCGTTGCTCGAGCAGTTTCGCCACCTGTTTCAGTGTCATGCCTCTTTCCACGGTTATCTCCACATCGCCGCCACCGGAAAACGGCGCCGGTTCGTGCAGAACCTTGTGCTGCCACCAGAAGAGAGCGCCGAGTACGGCGATTACGACCAGTCCCGTCCAGATTGCCGGATTGGTTTTATTTCCTTTCAACTTCACCCGCTTTCAAATTGTAAGATTCGATCATGTTGACGAATTCAGGGTCCGCTCTTGCGGTTTCAGTGGGGATTGCCTCCCATTCAAAGCGGGATATACTCACGTTATCCGCGCTCCAGAGATCAACCAACAGAACATATTCACCATAAACGCCCGGATAAACCACCAGCAGGCCGTTTTTCATCACCGCTTCCGGTTCGATGTATCCGCTGCCGCCGATGATGATCAGGTCCAGTCCGGGCAGTTCACTACGGATGTCCGGTGGTACCGCCTGCATGTCCGGATCACTGTAATCCCAGTTACAGACGGCCGCCGTTACGCCGACGAAATCCTTCACCTGGGTTGAATGCAGGGCGACTGTCTCATCCCAGCTCAGAAGCTGATAATCGCCGGACAGCACGGTGTCCGCTTCGGAGCAGTTATACAGGCTGGTGAAGGTTATTATCATCAACCCTGGTTCGGTCGACCGGTTGAACTTCAGCTCGGGAAACGGTTGCCCGCGCTCTTTACCGGTGTAATTACAGAACGAGAGAGGCAGATTCACCGGAACTGAATCTCCGGTTGACCTTGAGCGTATCCGTTCATAATCGACCATGTAGCAGCAGATCAGGTCGTAATCCAGTTCGTTCAGCAGATCGACGAGAAGTCGCGGCTCAACCTGGGAATCGGTCAGGCTGCCACATTCGATGAAGATCGCGTCCGGGGTCTCGTGTCGGATTTTGTCGAAGATGGTTTTACGCCTCGCAAGACCCGCCGGTTGACCGTGCGGACAATGACACTCCCTGATTGCGCCCCGCAGATCCGAAGTAACCGCCAGGCGAAACGCCATGTCGTCTCCTTCAGACGATGCACCGGGCGGTGATCTGATCAGTAACAGCCAGGCGAACAGCAATACCGAAACATCGCTTTTTGACATCGTCTTGATCTGAAACATCCTTTTAAGTTAATCTTAAATACTATTGCTGTCAACCCGCTTTGGGTTGAGGGCGGTTTACGCGGTGCAATTAAGCTGAAGTCGCGGCATTGGAAGCGCGGGGATGACAGAACAATCATGGAATTATGAAAACGAATTACTCAGTTGGTTCCCCGCGTGCGCGGGGATGACGTGTCGCAGAAAGCGCGGGGATGACGTGTCGCAGAAAGCGCGGGGATGACACGCCGTTGGAAGCGCAGTGATGACGCAACACGGGGAGTGACGACTTCAGTCGTCCACCCAATTCAGTCGTCCTCCGTTGGTTCCCCGCGTGCGGACGTTTGACTGCGCCATTGTGTTGGCAATTGTGAACAATAATCCACTCTATTAGACAGGATGATTTCACATTTGTGCTGGAACATTTTATCCTCGATATTGTTAAATCAACACATTTTTCGTAGATTGATCTGGGTTGTAACCAAGCCCTTCGAGCTTCGGGTGTGAAAGCTGGATAGACTTATGCCCGACACGATGATCCGAAGGGTTTTTATAACATTATCCTCCATCCCTGCGGATGGCTGGATGAAAACGGAAATATAAGGACAATCAATGAACAGGATAGTTGAAAAAACGATATTGTCGGAGGGGGTCAAAGAAATAATCGTCCACTCCCCTCATATTGCCCGCAAACGCAAGGCGGGCCAGTTCATCATTCTGCGTATCGACGAATACGGCGAAAGGATCCCCCTGACGATCGCCGATTCGGATCCCGAGACCGGGACTATTACCCTGATTTTTCAGGAAGTAGGCAAAACGACCTATGCGCTTGGTGATCTCGAAGTAGGTGATGAAATCCTCGATGTCGTCGGTCCGTTGGGCAAACCGACGCATGTCGCGAAGATCGGAACAGTCGTCTGTGTCGGAGGCGGAATCGGGGTTGCGCCGGTCTATCCGATCGCAAAAGCCATGAAGGAAGCCGGCAATAAGGTCATCTCCATAATCGGCTCGCGCAACAGGGATCTGCTGATTATGGAAGAGATGATGTCCGCCGTTTCTGACAGGCTCATAGTCACCACGGATGACGGCAGTTATGGACTGCACGGTTTCGTCACCGACGCTCTTGAAAACCTCATCGAAGAGGGGGAAGGGCTTGACCTTTGCGTGGCGATCGGTCCGGTCGTGATGATGCGCGCGGTCAGCAACCTTACGCGTGAATACGACATCAAGACGGTGGTCAGCCTCAACTCGATCATGGTCGACGGCACCGGCATGTGCGGCGGCTGCCGTGTTACCGTTGGTGGCGACACGCATTTCGTCTGTGTTGATGGACCCGAATTTGACGGTCACCAGGTAAATTTCGATGAGCTGATGCTGCGCCAGAAGATCTACTTGAAACAGGAGAAAGAGGCTATGGAGAGGTATCACAAGTGCAAGCTTGATAAAATCGCTGAAAGGGAGGGAGTAAGATAAATGCCCGGGGATAAGGTGGTAAACTCGAAAACAGCACAGAAGGGAAAAGCGCCGAAAGCGCTTAAGCCCAAGAAACCCAAGATCCCGCGTCAACCGATGCCGGAGCAGGATCCACTCGAACGTGCCCGCAATTTCAACGAGGTGCCGTTCGGTTATTCAAATGAAACGGCGATGATAGAAGCGTCGAGGTGCATTCAGTGCAAGAAGCCTTATTGCATCGATGGTTGTCCGGTGGAGATCAATATTCCAGCCTTCATCAGGGCGATAAAGGATGGAGAATTTGCGAAAGCCGCCGGAATACTAAAGAAGGATAACGCCCTGCCGGCGATCTGCGGGCGCGTCTGTCCTCAGGAAGATCAGTGTGAAAAAGTCTGTGTAGTCGGGATCAAGGGTGAACCGGTCGCCATCGGCAGGCTTGAGCGCTTCGCCGCCGACTGGGAGCGCGAGAACATGGAGATCATCGTTCCGGAGATTGCGCCGCCGACCGGGCGGAAAGCCGCCATAATAGGCGCCGGACCGGCGGGCTTGACGGTTGCCGGCGAACTTGCCAGGTTGGGGCATGATGTAACCATATTCGAAGCGTTGCACAAACCGGGCGGAGTGCTGATATACGGCATCCCGGAGTTTCGTCTGCCGAAGTCGATTGTCATGGCTGAGGTCGATTACGTGAAGAAACTCGGCGTCAAGATCGTTTACAACGCGATCATCGGCAAGTACCTGACCATTGATGAACTGTTTAAAGAGGAGGGCTTTCATTCGATATTCATCGGTGTCGGCGCCGGATTGCCGTACTTCATGAACATTCCCGGTGAAAACCTGAACGGTGTGTATTCGGCGAACGAATACCTGACCCGGTCGAACCTGATGAAGGCGTATGACTTCCCCAACTACGATACGCCGATTATGCGCAGCAGGAAGGTGGCGGTTATCGGCGGTGGAAACGTGGCGATGGACGCTGCGCGCACGGCGCTCAGGCTGGGCGCCGAGGAGGTCACGATTGTCTATCGTCGCAGCCTCAAGGAGATGCCGGCTCGCGACGAGGAGATCCATCACGCCAAGGAGGAGGGGATTATCTTTAAGCTGTTAAATAATCCCACGCGAATAAACGGTGATGATAACGGCTGGGTCAGGAGCATGACGGTGATCAAGATGGAGCTGGGCGAGCCGGACGCATCCGGCAGACGTCGTCCGGTTCCGATCGAGGGCTCGGAGTACGAAATGGAGGTCGACACGGTAATCGTATCAATCGGCAACGGCGCCAACCCGTTATTGACCCGGATGACGCCCGAGCTTAAGACCAATAAATGGGGCAATATCATCGCCGATGAAAAAACCTGCGCCACGTCGATGAAGGGCGTTTACGCCGGGGGTGACATCGTTTTGGGTGCGGCGACGGTGATACTGGCTATGGGGGCGGGCAAGGTGGCTTCTCGAGCCATGCATGAATATATGATGTCGCTTGATGTATGAAGGTGTGAAATTGCGAAGGATGTAACCTTTCCAGCTTGTTCTGTTGTTAACCTTCCCCCCCTGCGAAGTAGGGGGGGACAAAGGGGGGGTCGCAGGTCGTTGACACGGAAGGCGGCGGTGGTGAAGTGAGCGAGGGAGCGAGGGAGCGAGGAAGCGAGTGAAACAGCCTGGACATTTCTATCCCCCCCTGCG
>JALGVR010000144.1 GCA_025774605.1 bacterium
GATTTACTTACATTTGCGGTCATTTTTTTTTTTTTTTTGTGTTTGTTATTGCAGTTCATAAGGTAACCCCCCCTTTTATCCCCCCCTACTTCGCAGGGGGGGAAAAGATCAGAACAGATCATCCATGTCGTCGCCGCCGGGTATTTCGCCGTGTTCCTGAAGGTGCTGCTGCAGCAGTTCGCTCTCGCGCCTGGTGTACATCGGGTCGAGCTCCCAACGGCAGACAGCGGCTTCGAAACCGTCCGCAAGCAGCCCGGCCGCGGCTGACTTGATGTCCGCTGATCCCACGATCTTCAACGTCCTGCGCGCGCCGTCCGCGAGTATTACAACGCCCTCCGAAGCCGGCATCTCGTCGATAAGACCTGCGTCAAACCTGTGCCACGGATCGGGTGGAAGCGGCGCCTTCTTCAGCGACGCGCGTAAATCACAACGCAGACAACGCGCCGCCTCGGCGCGCGCGGCTTCCGTGGAGAACGTCGCCTCGAATATATCCATCGACTTCACCCTCTCCGCCGGTTCGACGCGGTCCGCCTTTGCCCTCGTCCGCTCGGCAAAGCCAGGCTCTTTTCCCAGAAACGGATCGACTGCGGTCTCCACACCGGTTGTCTTCTTAAAACCTGATCCACCCAGATACCTGTCGGCTTCGACGGCGGCGCGCCGGCCGTCGGCCATGGCGGCAACGATCGATGACGGCCCGGTCGCCGCGTCGCCGGCGATATATACACCCGGCCCGGCGCCGAAGTAAGGCTTGAGTTGCATTGCCGAACGCTGACCGATGGCGGTTATCACCGTGGCGGCGATCAGATTCTCCGAGACGGTCTCATCGTATTGGGGGTTGAACCCGCCCTGATTGTCGAAGACCCTCGTGCAACGCTTCAGTTTAACCGCCATCACATTTCCATTGTCACTTTCGAAGCCGGCGACACCCCAACGGTGCATGATGTGAATGCCTTCTTCCAGTGCAACCTCCAGTTCATCCCTTGAAGCGTGAAGCTCTTCAGCGGATTCGAGACTGACTATCGTGACGTATTGAGCGCCGAGACGACGCGCTGTCATCGCCGCGTCCACCGCCACGCTGCCTCCACCGATCACCACGACCGGATCATCCAGATTCTCTGCCTGCCCCAATGCGGCTTGATGAAGTAAATCAAGACCGGATTGCACACCCTTCAACTGCTCACCGGGGATACCCAGCGAGACCGGTTCCGCTAATCCGACAGCAATAATAATCGCGTCGAACCGTTCGGTTTGAAGGTCGGCAAGATCGAAATCCTTTCCCAGACTGAGCCCGAACCGAGTTTTCAAACCCAGATCAAACAGGTACTTAAGATCGCGGTCGATGACCTCATTGGGCAGACGGAAATTGGGAATTGCCTGCCTGAGCATACCTCCGAGTTCTGTGTCGCGGTCAAATATGGTGACGGAATGACCCCAGCGCAGCAGTTCCGCCGCCGCCGCCAAGCCGGCCGGTCCCCCGCCGACAATCGCCACATGCCTGCCGCTGTCGGGCCGCTTCCTTATGACAGTGGGTTCATCGCCGGCCACGTCGCTCACGTATCGCTTAACGGAACATATCGCCGCGGCTTCATTGATCCGGCCATGCCGACAGACATCTTCGCAGGGATGGAAACAGGCATAGCCCAACACACCCGGCAGGACAGCCCGTTCACGGATCAGCTCGAGCGCTTCCCTTTCGAGACCCCGCGAAACAAGATCGAGATAGCCCGGGATGTCCACCTCCAGCGGGCACGCGGCAACACAGGGAGCCCTGCCGTCGACCAGCGGCTCCAAGCCTGTCTGATCGCGCAGCGCTCCGGTCGGACAGACCTCCACGCAGGCGCCGCAGAAGCGGCAGTCAGCTTCGGACAACGTCGGACCACCGACACTGCCGACATGAACCCTGTTCCCGGAGAGGACCGCACCCAATATATCGACCCCACGTACGTCGCGGCATATCCTCACGCAACGGAGGCAGCCGATGCAGATCTCATAATCGCGGACAAACAGCGGTTCGTTCCCGATGACCGGGATACCAGCCGGTTTATAGGCGGGCGTATCGGTCGGGATGCCGATATAATCAGCGACCTTGCCGATTTCGCAGCGACCGAGCAGTTCACAGCAGCGTTCCTCGACCGGAACGTTCATGCTGCAGTCGGTGCGACTGCAGCCCTCGCGCTGGGCGCAGGTCAGGCAGGCGTGGGGATGGTTCGCCAGTATCTTCTTCAACGATTCGCGCCGGGCGGCTGTCAGATCATCGCCGGTGGTGCGCACCCGCATGCCTTCTTCAACGCCGGTGGTGCAGGCTCTTTGCGGCGGTCCATCGTTGACTGAGACCAGGCAGAGTTCACAGTGAGGAAAGTCCTCTCCCACCCCCACTGCCGTTTCAGAGGGAGACAGGGCGGGATTGCCTTCATGTTCAACCCTTCTATCCCCCTGCCACACGGCCTCCGACCAGTTGAACGGTTTGAACGGGTTCAGCTCCGGATGGCTGCAGAGACCGGGAATATAGATGCCGTTCTTCAGCGCGGCTTTACGGACTGACAACGTATCGGGAACCGTGAACTCGTCGTCGTCGATGGTTACTTTTACAACATTCATCTCATTACCACGAATGTGTCACCGCTCCCGATGTGCACGCTTCCACGCACGGCAGCGGCGGGCGGTCCGACACCGGTTTGCATTCGGCGCACATGTACTTGATCTGTTTGCGGAATTCCTCCCTGATCACCGCAACTTCGTCGTCATAGTCATCGGTCTCAATGGCGAACATGCCCTTGGGACACGCCTCGACGCAGTTGTGATGCCCGCACTCGGTGCATTTACCGGTATCGATGGTGATGTAGTATTCGCCCGATCCGTCCATGTAGCCGTAATTGGCGATCATGATTCTCCTCAGATGTTCAGTTACAAGTTATAAGTCACAAGTTACAAGTTGCAAGTTGTGTCTAAGGACGCCGACTGAAGTCGGCGCTCCCCGTCATTATCGCTCCCCATTATCCAGCGCTCCCCATTGTCCAGCGCTCCCCATTGTCCAGCGCTCCCCATTGTCCAGCGCTCCCCATTAAAGGGGAGGGACGACTTCAGTCGTCCAAATATCAGCAACATTCTGATTGAAAGATAAATAGTTATAGACACAAAGGGACCTGATAAGTTAGTAGTAACGACTTGTAACTTGTAACCCTTTATTTCTTCGCTTGTTGTTTTTCGTACAGCGCACCGGCGAACAGCGCCGCTCCGAGCGCACCGGCGATCTGGGTGTCGTAGTCGGATTTCAGTCCCGTCAGCCCGAGCTCCTTCTCCAGGCGGCGCACCACGCCGATATTCTTGGCGATGCCGCCGGTGATGGCGAATTCCTTCTCAACGCCGAGCCGTTCCAGCAGGGTGACAACCCGGTGAGCCATGGCGTTGCAATACGCCGCCAGGACCAGGTTCTTGGGCCAACCCTGCCTCAGGAGCCCGGCCGCTTCGGACTTGGCAAACACGACACATGTCGATGAGACCGGTTCCGGTTCTTCTTCAACATCGAACGACAGGTCGCCGACATCCTCGATCGACACCGACAACAGGTCAGCGAAGACCTCCATGCCACGACCGGTTCCGGCGGCGCATTTGTCGTTCATCAGAAAGTTGGTCACCTTGCCGCGGTGATCACAGCGGATCGCCTTGCAGTCCTGACCGCCCATGTCCAGAATCGTACGCACCGAAGGACCGTACATGAAGTTTGCCCCGCGGGCGTGGCAGGCTATCTCGGTGATGGCACGGTGTGCGAAGGGAACGTTTACCCTTCCGTAGCCGGTGCCGACCACGTAGTGCAGGTCTTCTATCTTCAGCCCCGTTCCTTCGAGCGCCCAGTTCATGGCATCGAGCGCGCTGTGGGGCGAATCCGATCCGGTGCGCATGTTGGAATAGGCGTACAGCCCGCCGTCAACCATCACCACCGCCTGCGACGAAACCGAGCCGACGTCGCAGCCGGCGGAGAGCACAGATCCAGCCTTGGGATCAATGTTCTCGTCGTGCCAGTTGTATTCCTTCCAGCGCCAGTATTCCACCGTCATATTTATCCTCCAGGGAAATGTTCTCCAGTATAATTTATTACCGCTCTTTCAATTCGGTTTTTTCCATACCGACGAGCTTGTCATGCGCCGCCCAGGCAGCTCCTTCCGCCGGGACATAGTCCGGATCATCGGGCACGATCAGCTCCATCTCCAACGCCCGCTTCATCGAGGCGATGAAGCCGACGTTGTAAGCCATGCCGCCGATTATCATCACCTCCCTTTCAACCGAGACCCGCCGCGCCATGGAGACGATTCGGCTGGCAATGGCGTCGTGGACGGCGCGGGAGATATCCTGTTTGGGCGTTCGTGCATGCAACAGTGACACGACCTCGCTTTCCGCGAACACGGCGCACTGTGCGTTCATCGGCACCGCCTTGTCCGATTGGAGCGAGAGTCTGCCGAATTCCACGATGTCCAGTTCCAACGCCCTTGCCATGGCTTCGGTGAAGGTTCCCGAGCCGGCGGCGCACTTCTCGTTGATGGCAAAATCCTTGACATGCCCGTCGGGTGTAATCAGGATCGCGCGACCCTCTTCGGCGCCGACGTCGATCACGGTGCGAGTCTCCGGCAATCTGGCTATCGCACCGCGAGCCGCCGCGCCGACCTCGGTCAGCCTGTCATGCGCGAACGGCGCGATACTCCGGCCGACACCGGTCGCCGTGAGCCGTTCGATGTCGCCCGACTGCAAACCAGCCTTACTCAGCGCCTCACTCAGCGCCTCGCTGGCGGTGACCTCCTGTTCAAACCCCGATAGCATCTTGGCGCGTGCTATCACATCGCCATCATTCATTATGACAATCTTGATGAACTTGGAGCCAAGGTCCATTCCGGCTGTTATCATTTATATTCTCCAGTTGTTAGTTGATTTTCCTGTTTTATGAGTGTACGAGGGAGCGAGGGAGCGAGGGAGCGAGGGAGCGAGGGAGCGAGGGAGCGAGGGAGCGAGGGAGCGAGGGAGCGAGGGAGCGAGGGAGCGAGGATAACCAATAGAATTTATAGAGTGCATTTTCATCTCTTCCTCTTAATTGAACTCGCTAAACCACCAAGCATTAGAGATATTTCAGAACATTCACTAACTAGATCTTCTAATTCATCTACTGGAAGGATATTCAAATCGTTTAACACGAGTAACTGTGTTTTGAGTTCTCCACATGATCCTTTTGCAATGTAAAGGAATCTCCTGAATTCAGCCTGGGAATTTCTTTCAAATCCCTCGGCGATATTCGAGGCAATTGAAATCGCCGCTCTTTGCATCTGGTCTCGCAATCCCCAATTTTTACAGAGAGGTTCTCTCATCGCAAGCTGATAGACCAACACAGTTAACCGTCTTGATCTGTTCCATACTTCAATATCTTCCAACTTTTTAAACACACTCGCTTCCTCGCTTCCTCGCTTCCTCGCTTCCTCGCTTCCTCGCTTCCTCGCTTCCTCGCTTCCTCGCTTACTCGCTTACTCGCTTACTCCCTTTCCACCCTCAGCGTCTCCATAAACGCATCGATGCGGTCGCGGGTCTTGCCCTCGTCGAACTCGCGTTCGTCGCCCATGTTGCCCTCGAAGGTCATCA
>JALGVR010000145.1 GCA_025774605.1 bacterium
GTAGGGGGGGATAAAGGGGGGGTTACCTTACATATTGCACAGACAAGAGTGTCTATGCTCCCCGTATGTATCCCCTCCTGCGAAGTAGGGGTGAACGCCTGACTCTCCCCCCCTGCGAAGTAGGGGGGGACAAAGGGGGGGTTACCTTGTTAATATACCGGCTGCTAACCAAGAAGCTCATCAATACAGCGGTAAACCTCCCGTGCAATTGTCTCAATATTCCGTGAGGCATCCACAACCTTGAACCGTCCGGGTTCAGATTTAGCCAGCGTCAGGAAACCGCTTCGGACACGCCGGAAAAAATCCAACCCCTGCTTCTCGATCCGGTCGTCGAAGTTGCCCGGTCGTGTCAGCGCGGTTTCGGGATCGATGTCAAACAGTATGGTCAGGTCGGGGCTGATGCCGCCGGTGGCGATCCCGTTGGTTCTTAAGATAAAATCCAGGTCGACGCCGCGTCCGTAACCCTGGTAGGCGGTCGATGAGTCGGCGAAACGGTCGAGAAGAACCGTGCAGCCGCTTTCCAGCAATGGTTTTATGATCGTATGCGAGAGCTCGGAGCGAGCCGCGGCAAAAAGCAGGAATTCCGTATAACCGTCCATCGACAGACCATCCTCCGCCGCCGAGAGGAGAATGCTTCTGATCGATTCTCCCAGTGCGGTGCCGCCGGGCTCTCTGAACAGCCGGCACTCGACGCCCCTGCCGCGAATGTGGTTGTACGCCTTTAATATCTGGGTGGATTTGCCCGAGCCGTCGATCCCTTCGAATGTAACCAGCTTACCCTTTGTCAAGTCCGCCTCCCGCGCTTTTATATCCTCTCAACAGTAAGACAGCCGCGACGATGGTTATCATGATGGAAATCAACATGCTGATGGTGAAATGAAAGCCGCCTGTATTGAACAGCACCATGCTCGGACGGTAGTAGCGGATCGTCTCAATCAGCATGCGGTAGGGACCATACAGCAGAAACAACAGGTAAAACAGTTCGCCGTTGAAACGCCTGCGCGGTGAGCGCAAGAGGAGGATTACGCCCAACAACGAATTGAAGACTATGGCATAAAGCTGGGTCGGATGGATGTGCTGGCGCGGGAAGACCGATCCGGCGTAACAGTTTTCCGGGAAGATTACTCCCCAGGGCAGGTCGGTCGGCAGTCCGAAACAGCAACCGTTCAGGAAACAGCCGATACGCCCGATGGCGATCCCGAATGCCAGCGACGGCGCCATTACGTCCGCCATCTTCAGGAAGGGGATGTTATGGCGTTTCAGGTACCAGTACGATACCGGAACGGCGAGGATTACGCCCCCCAGGATAACCAGACCGGCAATGCCGATGGTGCCGTCGCTCTGGAAGGGACTGATGACATCGAGCCAGCGTCCTTGAAATTCATCGAGATGGAAGAGGACGTATGCAAGCCGCGCACCCACCAGTGAACTTACCAGGATCCACATCGTCAGATCCATGACCTTGCCCGGGTCAATGCCGGCTTTCCGGGCGCGTTTCATCCCCAGCCAGACACCAAAGGCAAAAGCAAGGAATACCATCAGTCCGTAGCTGGCGAGCCTGATCGGTCCGAATTGAAATATTGTCGGGTGCATCAGAAGCCTGATTGTTTTATTGTCATTTACTGCCCAAAACGGAGAACCAGCAGCGGACACATGTCATTTGCATCTTTTCATTATCCGCTTTTTATAAGCGCCGAGTCCTTCGAGAACGATCACGATCTCGCCCTTGGGCGGATTTTTGATGTAGTGCATTTGAAGCTGGCATAGTGGATGCCGCAGGATCTCCTCGTGGATCTTCGTCAGTTCACGCACCACCGCGGCTCGCCTGTCACCGCCGAGGTATTCGGCAAGGTTTGCCAATGTAAGGACAAGCCGGTGGGGCGCTTCGAAAAGAACCATGGTACGAGGCTCCGCCGCCAGTTCTTCCAGCCGGGATCGTCTGCCCTTCTTGGGAGGCAGAAAACCCTCGAAGGTGAAACGATCCACGCCCAACCCGGAAAGCACCAGAGCGGGTATGATCGCGGATGGACCGGGGAGAACTTCCAGCGGCAATCCGGCATCGATGACAGCCCTGGACGCCCTGTAACCCGGATCGGAGATGCCCGGTGTTCCCGCATCAGAGATGACAGCCACCCTCTTTCCGTCTCTGATCCAGTCGACGATCTTCCGCGACATATGCTCGGCGTTCTGGTCACGGTAGCTGAACGGTTTACAGTGTATATCATAACGGTTGAACAGGATTCGGGCGCGCCGTGTATCTTCGGCGCCGATGATATCGGCGCTCTTCAGCACCTCTATCGCCCGGTGGGTCATGTCGCCCAGGTTGCCGATAGGGGTGGGCACGAGGTAAAGTCTGCCGCTGTCTTCGTCCTTTTCAGAGCCAATTGTCATACCGTTAATTTAGACATGAGCGGATGGTTATGCAAGTGTGGTGATCTGCGAGTTGGCAGGCGTGAAAGTTGGGTAGGGGGGTGAATGGCGAATATTCCCTTTACTCCCCCCTGTGATAGCAGGGGGGAGGGGGGGTTGGATCATAAAATGATCTTCGAGATTGTTTTGTCCAATATCTCGATGCCTTGATGTATCTCATCCTCTGTAACCGTCAGCGTCGGACGGAAGCGAATCGAATGATCACCGCAGGCAAGAACGAGCATGCCTTTGTCGAAAGCCTTGGTGCGCAGTTCGTCACGCTTCTCGGTGGTGGCGACGTCAAACGCACACATCAAGCCGCGTCCGCGGGCGTTGGAGATAAAGTCCGGGTACTTCCTCTGTAACTTCAACAGTTCATCGGACAACAGACTGCCTGTCCTGGCGGCGTTCTCAACCAGATTGTCCTCCGCCATGATTTCAAGATACCGCTTGCAGCGCACCATATCGACAAGGTTGCCGCCCCAGGTGGAGTTGATCCGGCTGGACGTGTTGAAGACGTGATGCTCCACCCGGTCGATCTTGTCGCTGCAGACAAATCCGCAAACCTGAGACTTCTTGCCGAAACAGAGCATGTCCGGCTCCAGTCCGAAGTGCTCGCAGCACCACATCCTGCCGGTTAATCCCATGCCGGTCTGGATCTCGTCGACGATGAACATGATGTCGTTTTCGTTGCAGAGCGCCTGAAGCTCGCGCAGGAATTCACCGCGGAAGTGATTGTCGCCCCCTTCGCCCTGGATCGGTTCGACGATACAGGCGGCTATGTCGATGCCGTATATCAGTATCGCGTGTTTCGCCTGTTCGAGTGCCGAGGCTTCACGCTTCAACAGGTCCTCGTGGCTGGCGCCCTCGTCGGGGAAGACGATCTTCGGGTTGTAGATGCGCGGCCAGACGAACTTGGGATAGCCTTCGGTCTTCGCCGGGTCGGTGTTGGTCAGCGACATCGTATAACCGCTGCGTCCGTGGAAAGCCTGGCGCAAATGCATCACCATGTTGCCTCGACCGTGTGTATCGCCGTTCATGCGGTTGATCTTGTGCTTCCAGTCGAACGAGGCTTTGAGCGCGTTCTCGACTGCCAGCGCGCCGCCGGCGATCATGAATATGTACTTCATCTCGGGCGGGGCGGCTTTTTCAAAGAATGTCCTGACAAATTCAGCCTTCTGCGCCGTGAACAGATCCGAGTTGGTAATGTTGTTCACGGCTGACGGGATGAGCTGCTGTATGGTTTCATCGCTGCGCATCTTCGGATGGTTGAAGCCGAGCGGGTTGGAGGCGAAGCATGAATAGAAGTCGAGCAGCTCCCGACCGGTAAGAGCATCCTTCATCCAACTGCCGTGGCTGGCGTCCATATCGAGCACGAACTCAAAGCCGTCGCCGATCATGTGATCGCGAATTGTTGATATTACCTGATTATTGTTAACAGCCATTTTACTACTCCCTGTGGTTGATTCTTGATAACATTGCAGAATGGTTTCCATAAATCTGAAAACATAATATGGAATCCTCCCATATCAGGCAGGTCTGCTCAGGTCTGCCCGACCATCCATACGCGAAGGAGTGTTTTTCTGATTTGCTTTGACACTTTATTATTCTCTGGTTTCCCTGGTCAGATGTATCCAACGTCATTCTGAAAGCAGTGAAGAATCTGTCGCACTACTGTTCATGTAAACCTTTGTTTTACTAACCGATTCAGTCAGTAAACCACTCTTGTCCTGTATTATATACAGATATGCTCCGGCAGTTGAACAACCGATGATCATGGCAACAATTCCAGTAATCATACCGATCTTCATTGCCACGGCGCCTCGTGCAAGACTACGTCTTTTCAAGTACTTGCGTGTCTTGGATTGAACCATGATCGCCAGCAGACCGAAAAAGGCGCCGATCAGCGGAACGACCAGGAACAGCAGGAACAGCCCGAACACACCAAGCAGGGCTGCCGCGATGGGGTACAGGACAACCAGAAAACCGATTATACCGAGAACCATCGATCCGATCGATCCGGGAGCGTAAACGCTTATACCCTTGTGTTTCACGGTTTTACCGGACAATCAATCATACATTTCCTATTCACGGCTCCACGAGTCCTTTCGTTATTTCGGGATATACTCTATCGTAACAACACCGGTTTATATGATTCGCTGTGTCCGGCAAGCCGCAGACAGGCAAGATAAATTCCGCCCGGGAGATTGCCCGCCTGGAAGACGAGGTCGTACTCCCCTGCTGTTGTCCATCCGTCGACCAGACGCGCGACTTCACAACCTTGGAGATTATAAACCGACCATTAAGTATCTGCACCCGCGGGTATTTCGTGCCGAATGCCTCCTGATCGTAATAACCCTGACAGTTCGGGGAGAGCCGACTTCAGTCGGTTTCCTTATTTGTCTCTGCGAATCCAACTGTTTTATAGGGTAGCCGACTGAAGTCGGCTCTCCCCATCATTAAATCTTTCCTGCTTGTGTGAAATAGTAATAGAACTCTAAAACCCTCTATCTCCTGTATGCTTTTTTGAAGGTCACGTTAAACATTGCCGGATGGGGGTGGGCAATCGTTTTTCCTTCCAGTAAATCCTCGACGGTCAGTATCTGCACCCGCGGGTATTTAGTGCCGAATGCTTCCTGATCGTAATAGCCCGCCTGCTGTGCTTCAATTCTCATCGGTTTGGTAACCTGATCCATGAAACAGACGAATATCCCCATAACAGCTTTCTCATGATTTACGACATGAATGAATTCACGAATGTTTTTAACGGTAACATTACCGCTCTTGACTTCTATTAAAACCACATCCTTCTTCCGGGCGTCACGGTACATCGTGAGGTAGCCGTCATAGCCGCCATCGCCGACCTTCTTTGGATTGGAGACGCCTTCGAGCATGATTTCGATGATCCAGTCCTGGAACTTGATGCGACCCTTCTTAGTACCAACGGCAAGTTCACGCGCGGACGCAATGTCGCGCGGAAAGCCGTTGATCTCGATGTTGTTTTTAATCTGTCGGCGTTGATCATTGTTGTTATTATTTGATTCAAGCAGACGATTATACATCAAGCGCACCGCTAAATGTGATATGTCAACACCGATCCAGTGGCGGTTCAGACGCTGAGCAACCGCTACTGCCGTGCCGCAGCCGCAGAAGAAGTCAGCCACTACGTCGCCCTCGTTG
>JALGVR010000146.1 GCA_025774605.1 bacterium
AAATGTTCAGGATGACGATACAACGCCTTCAGCAACGCAACCCGGATCCCTCGCGGTCCGGGATTCACCGGCTGACGGGGGTGAAGGACGCCGACTGAAGTCGACTCTCCCTTTATAAGTTGGTTCCCCGCCCGCGCGGGGATGACAGGAATAAATTGGGGAGCGCCGACTGAAGTCGGCTCTCCCCTTATAAAGTTGGTTCCCCGCGTGCGCGGGGATGACGGCCGCCATATGGAGTTCATGTCGACCGACAATGTTGGTTCCCCGCGTGCGCGGGGATGACGTAGACACACCCCCCCTTTGTCCCCCCCTACTGCGTTGGTTCCCCGCGTGCGCGGGGATGACTTTGGCTACCGACTACCGACTACCAGCTACCGACTACCGACTATCAATCCTGGTTCCCCGGCTGCGCGGGGATGGTTTTCAGTAGGTTTATGGATGCCGGGTGACAACCACTATCACCGGGCGGGCTATTACATCCTCATATCCCACCACCTGTGCCATGACCTGAACGTTTACCTCGGGAGATACGGCATCCAAAAAGAAATCCCACTCCTCACCGCGCAGGTAAACCGTCGCCTCGCCCGGATTCTCACGATGTTCCCTATGTCCGTTGCCAAAGTTCCAGCCGGTGTATTTTATCGGGGGTTCCGGCGGATCAGCGAACAGGTCGTATAACACATAATGCGGCGCACGGAAGTAGTTATACCAGTAAAAATACGCCCGGTTGGAACTGAACAGCACCGGCGCGTTATTTATAAGCACATCGTGTCCATCCCGTAGTGTCGCCACGCAGACGAAGTTCGTCGTTCCCATATGCGGTGCGTCGATCATCCAGGAATCGGGGCTCACGTTCAGCGTCAGGCTGCCCTGTTGAAGCGGTAAAATGATCATGCGTGACGCTTCGATGGTGCGCTCCACCGTCCGGATCGACGCTGTTACGGTTACCGTGTCGAACGTATGGAAACTGTGGTAAGTCAGAATGGCAAAGGCGATTCCCTGTTCCGACTGTCCATGTAAGCCCTCGTTTCCCGTCCAGCCGTTACTGATCGAAGCAATGGAGTCACAGGTGAATTGCACCGGGATTCCGTCCCGAACCGGATTCCGGTATTCGTCATAGACGCGCGCCGAAACCTCGATCCGCCAGATGCCGCCGCCCGCATCGACGCCCTCGTTATCGACGTCAAGGTCTATCTGGTCGGGAGGTCCGCCGATTACAACGATGGCGCTTATTATCGTCGATACGGTATCCATCCGCGATTCATCTCTCCAGGTGTAAGCATTCAACAGCTTGGGACCGGTCATTGTTCCGGCAGTCAGCCGCGCCCGCGCAATGCCTCCGGAAGTTATTACCGAATCAATGCCACCCCGACCGTTGATGCTACAACCCTCCGGCGGTCCGGGTTCGTTCAGCATCTGGAACAGTACTGTCGAGGGCGTACTGACCAAATTTCCGCCCGCAGATCTGCGCGGTAATCGGTCCATCAGGCGTGTTGACCGTGGCAGTGACTTCCGCGACACCTGTTACATTGCCGGCGTAAAGGCGAACTGTCGCCTGACCGCGGTTATCTGTAGTTGCGGAGAGATGGTTGAGCGAACCAAGTGTGGTTGAAAATGACACATGTATCCCGGGAACAGGATTGCCGTACTCATCCAAAATTGTTACTGTGATCACCGAATAAGATCCCGGTTCGTTGACTTCAAGATGGTCTGGTTCAGCAGTAAGGACTCCTCTCGCAGGCGGTCCGGCGACAATTTGTATCTCAAGTTCATTGCTGTAAACTATCGAACTGTCTGGATTAATAACATATGCTCTAAGTGTTGCGGTTCCGACCAAATTACCGGGAATGTAGTAGATTTCAGCCTGCCCGAAGTTGTTGTTGACTTCCGAACCATTGCTTGTGAAACTACCCAAATCAACCTCGAAGTACACCATCACACCTTCAGGCGCAAAATCTTCGTTTGCGAGGAAACACGTTGCGCCGATCCAGATTGAGTCGGGACTGCCGGCTTGCACGCGGTCCTCTGCCGTAAATAATGTTATCCGATCGACCGGATTCTGTTCCAGAATTGTAACCTCGACGGTTTCCTGTGCACCGGAGGCTGAATGCGTCGCCGTAATGCGCGCCGGAACTGAATTGCCATCCTCATCCACAGAAGGCAAGCCGACGTCGGTGAAGACAGCCTGAACAAAACCCATCGAGTCAGTGATGGCGGTCGCAGGAGTAACGATACCGAAATCAGAGGCGAAACGTATCTGAGCTCCCGGTATAACATGACCGTCCTCATCCTTGAGCGACGCCCGGATATTGGCGACGGTGCGACCGTTGTCGGCGTAGATATAGTTCCTGTTCGTCGTCAGGGTCAGGACAGGATTTTCGCCGTATAACGGTTCGATCCTGACCGTCGCCGAAACCGACCGGTCCGGATCGTTCACCCAGGCGCTGACGGTCGCCACGCCGAACTCGTGGTTGTTGGAGAACCGCGCCACCGCCAGACCGTTGCTGTCGGTGAGCGTGGGCATTGAAAGCACACCCAGGTCACTGCTCATCTGTACGCGCAGGTTCGGCACGGCAACGTTGTTCACGTCGACCGTGCGGGCGTATACCGTCGCTTCCGCCAACGAGTCGGGATGGATGCAGAAGTAACTTGGATTGACAGAGAGGTCGACATTCCTCAGCTCAATCGTCAACAGCTCGATATCCAACATGACATTGCGAAACAGGGCGCTGTCGCCCTCGGTCAAACCCTCGACCTGGCAGCGCACGATTATGCCGCCTGAACCGCCGCCGCTGTTGAAGATCGCCGTTGTCTGACCGCGGCTGTCGGTCGGCTCGGGTCGGCTGATCGAACCGAATATCTGACCACCCGGCTCGCCGGGATGCAGAACCATTCCCAGTTCCACGCCCTCGATGCCGACGCCGTCTTCATCGGTCACGATGGCGGTCAGCAGTATCTCGCCGTTCTGATTGGGAAGGACGCTCAGCCTGTCGGTCTCGGGAAAGAACTGCAGGGCGGCGGGGCGGTTAAAGCCGTACAGGTTTACCGACTGCGTGACGACGCTGCCTCCGGCGACGGCTCGCACCTGCATCGTCGAGTTTCCCTGCGGTACCAGCGCCGTGCAGACGGCCTCGACCGAACCGTCCAGACCGGTGACGGCCTGAGCCGGTGAGATCGATCCTTCGCCCATTGCCAGCGAGAGATCGACGTTGACGCCCGTCGCGGCGCGACCGTTCTGATCAAAGACAAACGCTGTAAACACAAGCTGGCTCTCGCTTCCCTCGACGGCGGTCAGATCATCCGGAAGACCGGAAATGGACAGGGTGTATTCAACGGCGGGCAAAGAGGACGCAGGATTTGTGTTCTCTTCGGTGCAGCCGATGAACAAGGTTGTGATGATAAACATTGCTAAAACAACAGTTTTCATTTCTCCTCCATTTGTTACTCGTGACCTTTTAAGTATAAACAAGCGATTGAAACATGGATAGCGGAGCTGTCCATGCCACCCCCTGGTTCCCCGCCCGCGCGGGGATGACGACTACCGACTACCGACTACCGACTACCGACTACCCCTGGTTCCCCGCCCGCGCGGGGATGACGCTGCCATGTTTTTACGGCAGATACACCATCTTAACCGTCCGGGTCTCGCCGAACGTCATCACCATCGCCAAGTAAACCCCCGCGCCACTCAACCGTCTTCCGTCCAGGGCGATGCGATTGTCTCCAGCGGATATACGCTCTACATCTTCGTGCACCCGACGACCCTGCAGATCGAAGACCTTGATATATGCCAATCCGGGGGTTATCGCCTGAATGTGCAGTTCGGTACGCCGATTGAACGGATTGGGATAAACATGCAGATTGAATTCCAAGGGAGTTGTCGATTCGGGCTTGACACCATGCTCGCGATCGAACCAGAAGGCGCCCATATCGGCTCGCGAACCGTCCGGGTCGGGCGGGAAATCCGGGTCGCCGGCGTCGATGCAGGGTGAGTTCCATTCCAGTTGACAGTCGCCCTCTTCCAACCCCCGGAAGCGCGGATCGGCGGAAATCGAGCCCTCGCCCGGTTCGCAGTCGATATAATCTCCGCCCCGATTTCCGTAGACACAGTTGTACCTGAGGATCGGCTCACCCCGATAATGCTGTTCAATTCCCTTCCGGTTGAAGGCAATGATGTTGTTGACGAACTCGATCGAACGGAAATGGCTCAGCTCCAGCCCGGTGTTGTGTTGACTGCCTGCGAAGGTGTTGTTATAAACCTCCCCATCCTCAACTGATCCCTTTATCCTCAGACCGTCCTCGAAGACGTTCCTGTCAACCAATGCCTGATCGTAGCTCGTGAGCTCAACGGGGGAACTGAACAGGTTTGAGACGAACCTGACATCGCCTCCGACGAAAACCTCACCGGATATCCGGCAGTGATCGAAGTCAATGCTGTCCGCGATGAACCTCAGCGAAACCGCGGATGATACTTCGGCGTGACGAAGATATGCCCGCGATAACATTCCGCCGCTCATCCGGATTGTACCTGGATAGATATCCTCCTCTGTACTGAATATCACCGGTTGTTCGACTGTTCCGTTGACCTCCAGGGTATCGCTGACATGGAGCGCATCGTTTCCTCTGAGGATCACTTCAACGCCCGCTCGGACGATCAGCTTGCGGACAGTTACAGCGCTCAGCAGGTACGGTCCGTCGAAGAGGTTCAGTATATCATAATTGCCGCTGACGCCCTGCGGTTCATCCGACTCAAGCCCCGGCGGCGCGCTCTCCATCAGGCGGGTATCATATTGAAAATCCCTGCCATAACCGGTTCCGAGGTGATTCGAGCGGTGCAGGTACCCCTTGCGATATTGAGCTATGCTGCCCTTCAGATGGATAATGCCCCTATCGTCCGGCATTGGTCCCTGGTAAGCCTCCCAGTCGTCGTTCTGATGTTCGAAGGTGAACGATTGGTCAAGCGCGACCAGCGCGGCGTTGATGGTGATCGAATGCCATTGGATGGCTGCTTGATGATGAACGTCGAAACCATTATCACGCCCGTTGTGGTAGTTGTTTCTTATGATGATGTTCCGGTCGGAGACCAGACCGAGCATGTGTTCCATTTCGTCCTCGTCGAACCAGCCGTTAGCGGCGCGGGCGCCGTCGTAAATGATGTTGTCCACCAGGTACATATCGCCGGAGGAATATATGGTCATCCTGCCGACCAGCACGCCGCAGACCTCGCTTTTACCATCGACGTAAATAACGCGTTCATCAACCTGGCGGTAATGCCGAGTACGTCGACCCTCATCCCCCGGTTCCGGCGAAGGTTCGCCCATCGGGTACTGGTACACATCGAAGCCACTTTCCCCCCGGAGAACGATGCGGGTCATCAACCTGCCGTCGTCATCCTCTATTACGGGAAATGCCATCCGGATAAGATGAGGGTACGATTCAGGCAGCAAAACAGGCGGTGCGTTAAACACCGGCTCAATTTCAAAGTGCGCGTTATTTTGGAAACTTATAAATCTATCCTTGCAGGTTGAGACTTGTCCGAAAAAATGCGGGCTGTACTTGAGACCGATGTAGTCGTTCGAATGCAGCGGTCCCCGGATGGTATCATACGTCCAGAACCAGATGATCTCATCATTTTCCGTTGTCTCGAAGTTCGACAGGTAATGATAGTAAGTGATCGGTCTGGCTGACGTGAAGCGCCAGAGGACAATCGTCAACACGCAGATCAAAGGTATTAAAATGCTTATTCGCTTCATCATGATTCTCCTTGACTTAGCAATGCAGCCCGGATCCCTCGCGGTCCGGGATTCACATACCGCGCCTACCTTCGCCTTACCGTTGCGGTTAGCGTATCCACCAGAGAACCAGCGGTCGGGGCATCCAGCAGATAATCCCTCGAAATGACAGGCATCAATCCCAGTGACTCCAGCCATAACGACCAGTTGCTCCCCGTTTCGATCTGCTCCAGCGGTCTTTCATGCAACGTAGTCGCCACAACCACCAGATCACCGCACCAGTTTTTCTCGAGATGAACCTCGGCCGACGCCACCCCCGAGTGGTCGGTTTTCAGGCTGTCATCGACGTCGGCACGCCCCGCAAGAACGGTGAAAACGACGGTCCGACCGGGAACTGGCCCGCCGCGCCTGTCAGTGACAGTCGCCTTCAGAGTTTCACTATAGGATCGACCGGCAGAACTGATAAAGATTCCGGGGGATGAAGTGAGTTGGATTGCCGCGGGCGCCGGATCGCCGTGGATGCGAATCTCCGATTCGACCGGTTCGGCGCCGGCATAGGCGCGGATTGTGGAAACAGTGTCACCATAGGGCACATTCAGGTAGTAGAGCGCTCTCACCACACCGGCGGTATCACTGTACCCCCACTGCGGCGCGACATGCCCCGGACCTGAAGCGACTTCGAGTATAACCACCGCGTCGGGAACCACCCTGACCGGATCATCATCAGTGACCCTGACCTCGAAAGCCGCCGGATGGAGCTCACCCTCCCCGGCGACGATTACGCTGTCAAGGTGGCTGAAGTGCACACTATAGTATTGATCGGTAATTTGAGGTGAGGTAGGCTGTCCGGATTGACACGAACTTAACATAAAACAGACAGTCACAGCCATACCAACCATGTACGTAAACCTGAACATGAGACCTCCGCCTGAACATGAGTTCCAAGCCTTTGAAGTAACTTGTCTCTAAAAGAACATTAATCAGTCTCTGTTAAGAAGTAATCCCTTTCCCAAGATCATGTCTCGCCCCGTCATTATTGCGCAGGCGGGAATCCACTCTTGCTCCGTCATTCCCGCGCAGGCGGGAATCCACTGTCGCCCCGTCATTCCCGCGCAGGCGGGAATCCACTGTCGCCCCGTCATTCCCGCGCAGGCGGGAATCCACTGTTTACAAC
>JALGVR010000037.1 GCA_025774605.1 bacterium
CACAGGCTCACAGCTCAACGAGTAGAGGAACTTCACGAACTGGCTACAGCATTGAACAAGATGGCGGTCGATCTCGATGATCGCATCGGAACCGTCATGAAACAGCATAGCGAGCTCGAGGCTGTGCTGTCCAGTATGGTTGAAGGGGTGCTTGCCGTCGATATGAATGAACGCTTACTTAAAGCGAATCGATCCGCTGAAGAACTGTTGGGGATCGACTCTGTTGAATGGCAGGGTCGCTCCTTAACTGAAGTGATCAGAAACCCTGACCTGCAATGGTTCGTGTCCGATGTCCTGAGAACTCGACGCAAGATGGAAAGTGAAATAGTCTTGGGCGGCGATCAGTTCCTGCAGGTTCACGGAACGTTGCTTCACGATGCTGAGGAGCGTGAAATCGGCGCCCTCATAGTCATGAACGATATAACTCGCCTTCGCAAGCTGGAAAATATCCGAAGGGACTTCGCAGCCAACGTTTCTCACGAGCTGCGCACGCCGATCACCTCTATCAAGGGATTCGTAGAGACACTGCAGGATGGCGCAATCGAGGATCCGCAGTCAGCCACACGTTTCCTCGATATCATCGTCAAACACACCGACAGACTGAACGCCATCATCGAAGATCTCCTCAGCCTTGCCGGGATTGAGCAGGATGCAGAGAGCGATAGGATTGAGCTTGAAAACGACAGCGTCATGGAGGTTGTAACGACTGCTGTCAGGTTATGTGAGCAAAGAGCGAGTGAGAATGAAATCGCTATCGAAGTCAACTGCCCGGAGGATGTTCTTACGGACATCGCAGCTCCTCTGCTTGAACGGGCAACGGTCAATCTTCTGGATAACGCAATAAACTTCAGTGAACCAGGAGGCACGGTTCAAGTCGATGTCGAAAAACGAAGTTCTGAAGTCATCGTCGCCGTCAAGGATTCCGGATGTGGTATAGCGGCTGAACATATACCGCGTCTTTTCGAGCGTTTCTACCGTGTCGATCCCGACCGCAGCCGCAAGCTCGGCGGCACAGGTCTGGGACTGGCTATCGTGAAGCATATCGCCATAGCCCACAACGGACGGGTGAGTGTGGAAAGCAATCCCGGGCAGGGCAGCACCTTCAGGATTCATCTGCCCATTTAAGCCCGATATGGCTTTCGACCGACCTCTCACTCAAGATACTCCCGGCTTTATCCCCCTTTTCCCGAAAACAATCCCCCCAAAACGCCCTTAACGAAATCCTAACATTTCCCTAATACTCCCTTAATAATACCCTTGTTCATTACGCACAAAGCAAACCGAAAGAGGTTTGTATTAATCTCAAACAAACGAGAGAGAATGAAAATGAAGACTAAGTTTCTTCTAACTTTAGCAATTATGGCATTAATCGCCATCCCGGTCTTTGCCCTCGCAGAGAACGGTTTCAAGGTCGAAGGTAAAGGCTATTTCTACTACCTTCATGATGCATCGAAAGGCGACGCTCAGAGCAATTCGTTCGACCTCTCAAGGATGTATATCGGCGCTAAGTACAAACTGTCTGATGAATTTATGGTGCGCTACCTGACAGACATCGGGCACCAGGATAAAACCGGCAAATTCGAGGTTTTTGCCAAGTACGCCTATGTCGATTGGAAGATCAGGAACAACCTCAATATCCTTATGGGTTTGCAGGGAACCAATAACTGGAAACAGCCTGAGAAAGCCTGGGGTTACCGTTCGATCCAGTATTCGCCGATGGAAAAATTCGGCAAGTATTGGGGTGATTGGTCGAAAGCTTTCGCCAAGTACCTTATGAGCTGGGCTGAAAATCCTGCAACCAATACTACTGATTCACTTAAGCTGGCGCGCAGGCACGAGAACTTCACCACTGCCAGTCGTCATAAGATGGGCGCTTCGGCGGACATGGGCATTAACGTTAAATGTAAACCTTCAGATAACACTTATGTTAATCTGATGATTCTGAACGGCTCTGGTTACAAGCACACCGAGGACGATATGTACAAGAACTTCCAGCTTCGTTCAGGTGTTTACCTGCTGGAAAAAGCCGTACATATCTCAGGTTACTTTGAGGTCGAGCCCTGGCGGAGTATCGACGAGAGCGGCGCGGAAAAGTCGTATATGAACACCCAGTGGGATGTGTTGGCATCCTATACGCAAAAAGATAAATTCACCCTGGGAGTAAACGCTAACTCAAAGCTGTTCTCCGGGATCCAGGAGATCAACGCAATGTGCTTCTCACTGTTCGTCAACGCCTATCTTCTGCCGAAGAAGCTGAAGGCGCTGGCGCGTTATGATATGTACGACACCGGCTTTAACGACGCCGATGTCAAACCCGGTGACAGCAAATGGGAATCGAACGGCGGTCTGTTTATCGTCGGGCTCGATTACGCAGCGCACAAGAAAGTCCACATCATCCCGAACGTTCAGATATTGACTTATGAGGATTCCGATGAGGATCCGGTCAATTCGGCGTATGTACATCTGCATTTTAAACTGTAATCAAGAATCTATAATGGAGGAAACAATGTCCAAGACAGACAAGCTATTACTGGCGGTGATACTGTTCATTGCTGCAAACATCGCAGGCGCCCTTCACGCCGGTCCGATAATCCACGGTGCAGGCGCCTCGTTTCCCTATCCGGTTTACTCCCAATGGGCGCATAAATACAACCAGATCACCGGCGTGAAGATAAATTACCAGTCGGTTGGATCAGGCGCTGGGATCCGCCAGATAAAGGCAAAAACTGTGGATTTCGGCGCTTCCGATGCGCCGATGAAAGCTGAAGAACTGGATGAATCCGGTCTGATACAGTTCCCTATGATCATCGGTGGAGTCGTACCGGTAGTCAATATCAAGGGTATCAACCCCGGGGATTTACACCTCGACAGTAAGACGCTTACCGAGATATTCCTCGGTAAGATTAAAACGTGGGACGATCCGGCTATAATAGCCCTCAATCCCGGCATTAAACTCCCATCGAAAGCGATCACCGTTGTGCATCGTGCCGACGGCTCGGGGACGACCTGGATATTCACACACTACCTGTCGGCTGTATCCTCCGAATGGAAGGAACGTATCGGCGCCGGTAAGGCTGTTTCCTGGCCCGTCGGCGTCGGCGGGAAGGGCAACGAGGGCGTCGCATCTTACTTGCAGCGCATCAAGGGCAGCATCGGTTATGTCGAATATGCCTACGCTCTGCAGAACCAATTGTCCCATATACTTCTGCAGAATCGAGCAGGCGAATATGTCCCGCCATCTATGGAAACCTTCATGGCTGCCGCCGAGGGCGCGGATTGGAAACATTCAGCAGGGTTCTACGTAGTGCTGGTTGACCAGCCAGGAAAGAAGAGTTGGCCCATCACGGGAGCTTCATTCATCATTCTGTATAAAGAGCATGGTGATGCTGTTCACGCGGAAACGCTGCTGAATTTCTTCGACTGGTGTTACAAGCATGGGGATGAAATCGCAATCGAACTCGATTATGTACCCATCCCGGACAGCGTGGTCGAGATCATCAAATCCGCCTGGATTAAGGAAATCAAATCCAACGGGAAACAGGTTTGGCATTGACAGCATTGACATCAAAATGGTCAGGTAGTGTGCCGGCTGTCTGGGCTGTCTGGGATGTCTGGGATGAAAATTCACCCGATAGGATAATTAAACCTGTAGCCGGCGATAGGGTCTTCAGATGGATCACAACGGTCTGTGCGGCGGCTATCCCGGTGTTGATGGCAGGGCTGGTGTGTGTGATGGTGTTCAACTCACACCTTGCCCTGAAGAAATTCGGTCTTGGTTTCCTTACATCGACTGCATGGAATCCTATCACACAAGAGTATGGTGCTCTCAGCAGCATCTTCGGCACCGGCGTCTCGACCCTGATTGCCATGCTGATCGCAATGCCGATGGGACTGGCGGTGGCGCTGTTCCTGGTTGAGTGGGCACCGCCAAAGCTTGAGGCGTTCTTCGGCACTGCGATTGAGCTGTTAGCTGCTGTCCCGAGCATAATTTACGGCATGTGGGGGCTGTTCGTGTTTGCGCCGTTTATGGCGGATCACGTTCAGCCGCTTCTCGGGCGGTATCTGGGTTTCCTGCCACTTTTTAAGGGACCTCCAATGGGAATAGGAATGTTGACAACAGGGATCATCCTGGCGCTGATGATTCTCCCCTTCATCAGTTCGGTGTCGCGTGATGTCTTTAAAATGGTTCCGTCGGTTCTGAAGGAATCAGCTTATGGTCTTGGCGCGACTAACTGGGAAGTAACCAAGGGTGTAATCTTGCCTTATGCCCTTCACGGGATAATCGGCGCCGGTTTCCTCGGGCTGGGACGAGCCCTGGGTGAAACGATGGCGGTCACTTTTGTCATCGGCAACAGCCACCGATTATCGGCATCCCTGTTCGAGACCGGCAATTCAATCGCTTCCACGCTGGCAAATGAGTTCACCGAAGCATCGGAGCCGCTGTACCTGCACGCGCTGGTTGCGCTTGGGCTGGTGCTGTTCCTGATTACGGTTACTTCTCAGATTGCAGCACAACTCTGGCTGCGTCACATCATCAAGAAGGCCGGGGGGAAGTGATGCAGTCCTGTTCTCTGAAAACGAGAAAGGCTATCGACCAATCGGTAAGAGTAATAGCCTCGTTAAGCGCTGTAATCGGGCTTTTCGCGATTGTCTGGATACTGTTGACAGTTACCGGCAGGGGTATCGGCGCATTGAACCTCAAGTTTTTCACAGAAGTGCCAACTCCACCCGGAATCCCCGGCGGCGGGTTAATCAATGCCATTGTCGGCACAGTAATAATGACCATCATCGCCGCGGTCTTTTCTTTACCGATCGGTCTTCTTGCCGGAACTTACCTTGCTGAAATTGGTAAGGAGACACGTTTTGCTGAAGTTGTCAGGTTCGTAACCAACATCCTGATAGGCGTGCCGTCGATCATCGTTGGTATCTTCATCTATGCCTTATTAGTTGTGCCGATGCGTGGCTTTTCGGGGTATGCGGGTGCCGTCGCACTGGCGGTAATAATGCTACCCATCGTGGTCAGGACGACAGAGGATATGTTGAATCTTGTACCCGATTCACTGCGGGAGTCGGCTCTGGCGCTGGGAGCGTCGCGTTGGCAGGTAACCCTGAACGTCGTCTTTCGCTCTGCAAAGCGAGGCCTTCTGACAGGTGTCCTGCTGGCGGTAGCCAGGGTCAGCGGTGAGACTGCGCCCCTGCTGTTCACCGCCCTTAACAGCGCATACTGGTTCAGCAGTCTGAAAGAACCGCTGGCAAATTTGACTGTAACCATTTTCAACTATGCGATGTCGCCATATCAGGATTGGCAGCAGAAAGCTTGGGGCGCGTCACTGCTGATTACTGTCGGGGTCCTGTTCTTAACCATAACAGCGCGTTTGATTATGAAAAGACAAGGGAAACAACTATGAACGAAACGATTTCAATAAAGATTAAGCAAAATCCGGATCGTTCACTGTTCAATCGAGATGAAGAATCTGTTGTAAACAGTTCGGGCGGAAACCACTCAACGGTAAAACTGGCTGTGCGTAACTTGAATTTCTTCTACGGTGAACACCAGGTTCTTTTCGATAACAATATTGATATACATCAGAAACAGATTACCGCAATAATCGGTCCGTCCGGCTGCGGTAAATCGACTCACATCAGAACTTACAATAGAATCTACGAACTATACCGGAACCAGCGTGCCGAGGGTGAAATCCGGATGGGGGGGCAGAATATACTCGCACCGACGGTTGACTCGACTCTGTTAAGGCAGCGTATTGGGATGATCTTCCAGAAACCGAGTCCGTTCCCTATGAGCGTTTTCGATAATATCGCTTACGGGCTGAGAATTAATACTAATGGTAGGGGCAGCGAGCTGGCTGGATGTGTCGAAGAAACACTCCAACGAGTTGCTCTCTGGGATGAAGTCAAGGATAAGCTCTGGGAACCCGGCACCGATCTTTCAGGCGGTCAGCAACAGCGGCTCTGCATCGCTCGAGCTATTGCAATCAAGCCGGAAGTACTCCTGATGGACGAACCATGCTCAGCGATTGATCCTATAGCCTCAGCCAAGATCGAGGAATTGATGCTTGATTTGAAATCCCATTACACGATAGTAATTGTAACTCACAATATGCAGCAGGCGGCGAGGGTATCGGACTATACAGCGTTCTTTTACCAAGGGCACATTATCGAGTTCGGTGATACCAAACAGTTATTCACCAATCCGCAGCATCAGCAGACAGAAGATTATATCACAGGTAGATTTGGATAAGGGAAGAATAAATTATGGAAGTTCACTTACATCGGGAAATAGACAGGTTGAAACGAAGGGTACTCTCCCTGGGCGCCGAGGTTGAGAATGCTTTAGGCAAATCCGTTAAAGCCCTCAAGAAATGGGATATCGAATTAGCGCGCAGTGTGGTGAAATATGATTCCGAGATCGACAGAATCGAGGTCGAGATCGAAGAGGAATGCCTGAAAATACTGGCGCTTCATCAACCGGTTGCTATAGACCTGCGTTTCACTATCACTGTTCTCAAGATCAACAACGACCTGGAGCGAGTTGCCGATCTGGCGGCTAATATGGCTGAACGTGTCCTTTACCTGAGCGGTAGACAAAATATCCAAATCCCGGAAAAATTGACAACGATTGTCAGTATGGCTCAGTCGATGTTGAAGCGCAGCCTGGATGCTCTGGTCAACCTGAACACTGATCTTGCTCGTGAAGTTATCAACGATGATGATATTATAGATGACCTACATACTCAGATGTACGATTATGTTCAGGAAAAGATAAAAAAAGAATCTGCTACGGTTGACTGCCAGATAAACCTGCTTTCAGTTTCGCGTTATCTTGAACGTATTTCCGATCTTGTGACAAATATCGCCGAAGACGTTATTTACATGGTCGAAGGTGAGATTGTAAGACATCGAATGTAACAACTTGAAATTTAGATATTAATAAACTTCAAATTCAAATGGTATATCTGATTTCACGTCTTCGTTAATACTGGAAGCGGGGAATGCACACCTTGCACGATTTCGCTAAAAACCGCCAAAAAGACAGACAACCGCGCCGATATCGCCCGGAAAAACGGCTGCAGCCGCGCCTGGGTCACTCGGATACTGAAAAGAGAGCTATCAGTAGCTGGAGCATAACCTCCTGTGAATAAATCAATTATGCAAACCACCAAATGAAGGGCGAATGAAAACCGAACGATTCCGAAAGATCCATACTCAAGAGATAGTTACGCCCTTATCAGGTAACCTCCACCGTCGGAAGACGGAAATGCACCACACGAGAGTTCTCCAGGTCAATGTGTCAACCGTTGAGTATCTCATCAACTTCCTGCTTGTCAACGTCCATTAGATACTGGATGCCACTGATATCAGCCGCCTCGCGCGTCAGAGCCGCGATGTCGTCCCTGCTGATGTACTCAACTCCGAATTTCCTGCTTCCGGCCAGCAATTGCCGCAAGCCCTGCGCCAGCCGTTCGTAGTATGTATAAAGACCGACGGCACCGGTCGGGAGGCGCTCAAACTCGCTGTCCCCCAGTTTCTTGCGTAACTCCCCGGAAGTCACGAATACCTCGTCTCTGGTGTTACCGAACCGCTCGACATAAACCGGCAACTCTTGGTTATCTATGGAATTACCTATCGTCTTGCCCACCATTGCCGCTGCAATAGGACCTCGTGCCATACCGATCAGTTTCACATACGGGGCACCCAGAGCCAATCCCTTGTAGATCTGGTCTTCGAACGTGAACCCGCCCGCCAATGCCAATGCCGGAACTTTCAATCCTCTCTCATCCAAACGCCTGGCATACTGGTAAAGAAGCGAATGCAGTTCCACGGTCGGCACCCCCCATTCGTTCATCATCCGCCAAGGACTCATTCCTGTGCCGCCACCGGCGCCGTCCACGGTCAGCAGGTCAATGCCGTATTTAGCAGCGTAGAGGACCGCACGCGCCAGGTCCGTTGGCCTGTAGGCGCCCGTCTTCAGAAAAACATACCTGGCGCCTGCTTTGCGCAGTTGTTCGACACGCTTGGCGAAGTCCTCCTCGTTTACCATCCCGACCCGTGAATGTCTCTCAAACTCCTTGAATGACCCTCGCTCAAAGGCGCTGATGACATTGGGATCCGTCGGGTCCGGGAGGACGACATAACCTCGCTCATGGAGCATCTGGGCTTTCTTGAGGCTCTTTATCTTGACCTCGCCGCCGATGTCCTTGGCGCCCTGTCCCCATTTCAACTCGACGATTTCAACACCCAATTCGCCAATGGCATATTCCTGCACCCCGAGCCGGGTGTCCTCCACGTTGGCTTGAACAATTATCGCCCCCCATCCGTCGACCTGATAGTCCTGATACAGTTTCACCCGCCGTTTCAGGTCTTGAGTGTCCACGACGCGGTGATTCCTGATAACTGACTGGGGGTCCATCCCAACGACGTTTTCACCTATGGTCAGCCCCGTTCCCGAGAGCGCGGACCCAATTGCCAACCCTTCCCAGTTATTCTTAGCGACATCCGTTGAGCCGATGCCGGGGATAATCCAGGGGTAACGGAACTTGATTCCCTGGTCATGCCCGAAATGCACTTCAAGGTTCACATTGGGGAAAATGGCCTTGTCGCTGTCAGGCTCGATGCCGACGGCGCCCACCGCTGTTCCCATGATGTTGAAGTGCGAGTAGTCTACAGGATAATTCTTTTCCGATGCCGTGGTGATGACACCGAAGGGCTGTGGATAGATTACCTCATGCCCCCGGTATGCTGATTTGCCGATCTCACACATACCGATGCATCCGTCAACACAGGTGACGCACATTCCCGAAATGGGCGTGATCGAGCCATCGGTGCGGTTTTTGGTCAATGTTGCGGCTGAACGGTTCACCGTGGAAAAGGTTCCAGACATTTATCACTCCTCGTTTTCTTTAATCTCACATGCCACACAGGGATCCATGTAGCACATTATATCGTTGAATCGGTCTTTCTCAATGCAGGGCGGACTCAGGTTCGCGCAACCTCCGCAGATCGCTTTTTCAGGCTCCGTATAGGTGCATCTGAGTTGACAGACCGGACACACGTAGATGCAGCCGCCGCACAACCTGCACTTTTCGGATTTGATGTCGAAGGGAGTTCCGACGCTGCGGTCCTCACCTCGCCCCCTGAACCCGATCGCCCCCGCCACCATCTGCTCTTTGCACATCCTGACGCATAGTCCGCAGAGGATGCAATCCTCGTACTCTTGACGGAAACGTTGCTGACGAACGTCGTGGGCGGCGGCGAGGTCCTGGATGGTCTTTGATTGGGGGCTGGAAGCCAGCAGCAGTTCCAATATCATCTTCCTCGCCCGGACTACCCGCCTGGAGGCAGTCCGCACTTTCAGCCCCTCCTCGACAGGATAGGTGCATGAGGTAACCAGTTTGGCGTTCTCCCCTTCGCCAATCTCCACGATGCACAGCCGGCAGGCGCCGTATGGGGTGAGTCCTTCCATATGGCAGAGTGTCGGGATGGGAAAGCCCAAAAACCGCGCGGCCTCAAGGATGGTTGTTCCTCTCTCAGCGGAGGCTTTCAGACCATTTATGGTGAACGTGATCATCGCGCGGCCTCGACTGTTATGGCGGCTCCGGTCTGCACGGAGTCGGAACCGTTTTCTTCCGGTGCAGTGAATTCAAGGTCGCACCGCAGGCAGCGCAGCGCTTCGCGCCTTGCATCCTCTTCCGATAGAGTTTGCTCCACCTCCACTAATTCATCACCTCCTTTTTCGTACACGTTACAAGGAGGCTTCACCCTCTTGGTCGGACCCTCCTCGCCGGTAGCACACGGCTCGATATATACCTTCGGCAGCCTCGGTTGTCGGACCTGCCGCAACTCCTCACCGCGGACGTAGCGGTCTATCATCACCGCCGCCTTCTTCCCGGCCGCAATGGCATCAACCACGGTATTGGGACCGGTGACCACGTCGCCTCCGGCGAATACTCCGGGGCGACTGCAGGCGAGCGTGTGTTCGTCCACCTTCAGCGTGTTCCATTGTGTGACCTCGATGGCGTCCGCCGGGTCCTGGGTGAATGAATTCACATCGGGTTGTTCGCTGATGGCGATTATCAGGGTGTCCAAGGATTGTTTGAAGTCCGAGCCTTCAATCGGCAACGGCCTTCTCCGTCCGCTTGAATCCATCTCTCCGAGCCGGTTCCGCTGGAACTCAACGCCGGTTATGTTCCCGTCTGCAGTGTTGATTCTGACAGGGGTAACCAGGGTCTCCAGCCTGATTCCCTCCTCCAATGCCGCTTCAATTTCCTCCTCAAAGGCGGGCATCTCCTCCCGGGTGCGGCGATAAAAGATGGTCACCTCGCCGACCCCTCTCTGGCGCAACGCGGTCCGGGCGGCGTCAACAGCGGAATTGCCGCCGCCGATCACTCCCACCCTCCCCCGCGCCAGTTGCTCCCCATTCTGATTGTAAGCCTTCAGGAATTCCACGGCGGGAAAAGCCCCGGCGGCATCTTCACCTTCAAGTTCCAATTTACGCCCCTTCTGGGCGCCAAGAGCGATGAACACCGCCTGATATCCCTCCTCAAACAGGCTGTTGATTGTAAAATCAACTCCAAAGGTATGACCGCACATCAGGGTCACGTTCTCATCGAGCAATGCCTCGATCTCCTTGTTCAGGATTTCCCGCGGAAGGCGATATTCCGGGATGCAACTGAATAGCATGCCACCGGGTTTCGAGTCTTTCTCGAACACGGTGACGGGATAGCCCATCAGCGACAGGTAGTGAGCCGCCGTCAGACCTCCGGGACCGGCTCCGATCACCGCCACTTTGGCTGATTTCTTCTCCACCGCCCGGCGGGGTTGATACACAGAGGGGTCCACGTTGTCGGCAACGAATCGTTTCAGCGCACGTATCGCCACCGGATGATCGCCGGATTGCCCCAGGCGACATTTCTCCTCGCACTTGTGGTCGCAGACCCTGGCGCACACCGACGGGAACGGGTTTTCCTCCCGGATTGCTTTGTAAGCCTCCTCGTATTCGCCGCGTGCAATGTGCGCCACGTAACGCCAGGCTTCGGTGCCGATCGGGCACGCCGCCTGGCAGGGAGCGCCGACCAGATCCTTGCAGACTCCGGCCCGGCATTTCTTGTCCACAATGTGCTCGATGTATTCCTCATGGAAGTAACGCAACGTGGAGAGCACCGGGTTCGGCGCTGTCTGACCCAGTCCGCACATCGTAGTGTCGGCCACGACTTCAGCCAGCTCCTTGAGCAGGTCGAGATGCTGCAGCGTCCCCCGTCCTGCGGTGATGTCATCAAGCAACTCATACAATCTTTGCGTGCCTTTCCGGCAGGTATAGCACTTGCCGCAGGACTCACTCTTCAGGAAGTTCATATAGTATTTGGCAATGTCCACCATGCAGGTGTTCTCGTCCATCACGATCATCCCGCCGGACCCCATGATGGAACCGGCGCGAGCGAGGGATTCATAATCTATGGGGAGGTCGAACATCGCCGTCGGGATGCACCCGCCTGATGGTCCCCCGGTCTGCACCGCCTTTACGGCCGCCTTGCCGATGGAGCCGCCCCCGATTTCAAAGACTATCTCCTTGATGGTAGTCCCCATCGGGACTTCGACCAGTCCGGTGTTTTTTACCTTCCCGACCAAGCTGAAAATCTTGGTGCCGCTGTTGCCCGGCAACCCGATCCTGGAGTAGACGTCGGCTCCCTCATTGATGATCAGGGGGACATTACATAGAGTCTCGACGTTGTTGATGCAGGTGGGACGTCCCCAAAGCCCCTTCTGAACAGGATATGGCGGGCGCTGCTTGGGTTCGCCGGTTTTTCCTTCAATCGACCGAATCAACGCCGTCTCTTCACCACAGACAAAGGCGCCGGCTCCGCGGACGATTTCAAGATCAAAGTCAAACCCGGTGTCCAGAATATTCTTGCCCAGGATTCCGAGGTCCCGCGCTTGGCGGATGGCGATGGTGGCGTGTTTGATCGCGAGCGGATACTCGTTGCGCACATAAATGATGCCCTCGGCTGCCCCGATGGCGAGGCCGGCGATCATCATTCCCTCGAGAACCGCGTGGGGATTGCCCTCGAGAAGACCGCGGTCCATATAGGCGCCGGGATCACCTTCGTCGGCGTTGCAGATGATGAACTTGCGACCGGTTCCATCGCCGGCCGCCCGCGCCAGTTCCCACTTCCTGCCGGTCGGAAAACCGGCTCCACCGCGGCCGCGAAGCCCCGAACGCTTGATCTCATCAATGATCCATTCCGGATCGTTCTTTTCCAGCACATCTGCCAGAGCGGTATAACCGCCCTCCTGGATATAGTCAAAGATCCGTATCGGATCGACCAACTCATTCTTCCCCAGAATCAAGCGCTTTTGCTTCTTGAAGAACTGGATATCATCCTTGCAATGCTGGCAAGGGTAGTGCTCTGACTCCCGGAACAGTAGATCTTCAAGGACCATCCCTTGCAACGCCGCGTCTATTACCCGCCCGACATCTTCCATCTTGACCCAGGGATACAGGTTCCGGCCAGGTTCCACGATGATAAACGGATTCAACTCGCAAAATCCCTGACACCCGGTGATGCGCAGTTTCAGTTTCTCCTGCAGTCCACGCTCCAGGATGTGCCGCTTTACAATCCGTATAATGTCGTTGGAACCGGCCGCCTGGCCTCCGGTGCCGGCACAGATGACGAGGCAGGGAAGGTCGCGCTCCCGATTATTGCGCACCTGCTCCTGGAAGCTGAGGAATTCCTCGAGCGAAGTGAGTCTGGCCATTCGATTACTATCCTGTTATATGACTGGTTTTCGGCGCTTTCTCAGGCGACGTCCAACAGATGTCCCTTGCAACCATGCCGCGAACATATCTGCACAGTCCCACCACCTCTGACTATCATCTGAACCATCGCCGCGCCGCAAACGGCGCAGACAGTGGGACCGGTCAATTCGGCATGGCAATGAGGGCAGAAAAAACTGACCACTTCGTTCAGTGGAATCTCATATTCGGATTCCACTCTATGGCTGCCGTAGAGACTGGAAAGCCGCAGCCAGCCATGCTTGCGCCTGAACGAAACAGTGACCCTGATGGAAGGATAACCATCAAGTAGATAGCCCGGATCCATCAGGCTGTGGTTGCATCGGTGGCAGCTTACCTCCACCGGAAAGACCCTTTCATCACCCCGGATCAGTTCCACGTCAAATCCGTGGCGAGTCTGCTCTATTATCTCCTCTACCTGTGTACTATTGACGCTGGGAAAATAGCGGCCGTCAACTACGACGACGGGACCCAACGCACAAGCTCCCAAGCAATTGACGGTTTCCAGCGTAAACTCCCTGTCCGGGGTTGTCTGACCGGCTTCTATCCCGAGATGGTTCTTGAACTCTCTGTAAATCTTCGGTGCCCCCCTGACATGACAGGCGGTCCCCAGGCATACCGAACAGAGGTGCTTGCCTCGCGGTTCCAGGCTGAACGACCTGTAAAAGGTCGCCACTCCATAAACATCCACCAGGGGATACCCTATGGACTCGGAGACGATTCGCAACGCTTCCTGGGGAAGATACCCATAACGCACCTGTATCTCCTGCAGGATCCCGAGAAGACCGCCGGCATTACCGGCGTGCTTTTTTACTATGTTCTGCACATCGAGGGTTTTCATTCCCTTAATCCCATCGTTCTTATCCCAGTTTGGATCTTTTCGGGAGTCAACCTATCTATACTCCTCACAATACCAAATTCCGCCGGGAGTCTTCGAGTGAACACACTCCGCCCGGTTTTCACAGTTGATGCAGAGCCCCAAATACCCTTCCTGGCCGTCAGTTCCCTGCGTCTCCGATATCCGTTTGCGCGGGCTACGCGGCTTTGTCTCAACACGGTCGTTAAAGTGCTCGCAGAACCAGATGATTACCCCACTTCTTAAACGGTGCATGCAGTTGTCAATATGAATGCAGGTTGAGCAGATGCCCGCAATCTGCTCCTTGTCACTGTCAGCAACCAGTGGGTTCATTTTTTACTCCTCTCCGTTTTCCCTGAAGATGATCGTGCCTTGTAAACGCCCATTGTGTCAAATGGAAACAGGGAACAACCATGGCCGACAATGATAACCTTCTTCCGAACAGTGATTATGAGCGCCCACCAAACACGCCCAGGAACTTTTGCAAAACTCGTGCCATTATTCACTTGACGTGGGGCAGGGTGTCTCGGCTGCTTATCCGGGCGGTCCGGGAAGCACATGATGGTGCTGCATAATCCCAATGATGACAAGGCGATACAGGAAATGACGAGAAGATTGAGGGTAGGCTCGGTCAGGGATCGATCATGTGGGGGTGAGGTTCACAGATCTGTGGCGATTCTCCTCGGTGAGGCGAATTACCCCGGATGGATACCGGTTGCAGGAGGGAGCCGGCCTGGTGCTGGTCTCAGGAGCGGTCTTTGAGTTTTCCGTGGAGGGTTTTTCTGTCTATCCCGAGGATCGCCGCGGCTCTCGTCTTGTTGCCATCGACAGCGGCGAGGACGTTCTGGATATGTTCCATCTCAACTTCAGCGAGGGTCCTTTCCAGCCCTTTTACGAAACAGACCGAAAAACGCATCGGCGAGGGCAGGTCCGAGATATCAACTACCTGACTGTCACCCATCACAATAGTCCGTTGAATGAGGTTTTCCAACTCCCTGACATTGCCGGGCCATTCATATGATTGCAAAGCATCTATGGCTCGAGCAGAAAAGTGTGGAATCTGGTTCTTGAACTCTTTAGCGAATTTATCGGCGAAGTGGTGGGCGAGCAGCATTATATCCTCCCTTCGGTCACGCAGGGGGGGAACGTTGATTACGATGACGTTCAGGCGGTAGAACAGGTCTTCCCGAAACTGACCCCTCTCCACCATCAACTGCAGGTCCTTGTTGGTCGCCGCAATAATTCTCACGTCCACGTCGCGCGGGCGGGTATCTCCAACCATATAGACCTTCCTGTCCTGTAAAACTCGGAGCAGTTTCGCCTGCATCGAGACGGTGGGTTCTCCGATCTCGTCGAGGAAGATGGAGCCCTTGTCGGCGGTTTGGAAAAAGCCGGCACGCGACTCCGTCGCACCGGTGAACGCGCCCTTTACATGTCCGAAGAGTTCGCTTTCAAGAAGACCTTCGGGGATCCCGCCGCAGTTCACCGGAACAAATGGACCTGCGGCTCTTGCGCTTCGGTAATGGATGGCTCGCGCCACCAACTCCTTGCCTGTGCCGCTTTCGCCAGTGATGACCACCGTGGCTGTTGTGGAAGCCGCCTTTTCTATAGCTCTATAAACCTCCCGCATAACTTTGGATCTGCCTACAAGTCCATAGAGCGCATCGGTGGAAAGTTTGGACAACTCGCTGCCGGCGCGGCGACGGCACAGTTTGTCAAATGACCTGTGCACCGCCTCCAGCAGTTCCGCGTCCGTGAACGGCTTCGCCAGGTACTCCTCCGCCCCCGACTTCACCGCCCTGACAGCCCCCTCTATGGTCGCATAACCGGTGATCATCATCACCTCGGTATTCTTCAGATTCTCACGTACATGCCTGACCAGATCAAGACCGCTTATGCGAGGCATTTTATAATCGGTAATCACCAGGTCAATGGCGGTGTTTTCCAGAATGTCAATCGCCTCCGGTACTCCGATGGCCGTGAAGACCCTGTAGCCGTGGGTTGTGAGGTTTCTCTGCAGGACTTCGAGCGTATCCGGGGCGTCGTCGACGATGAGTATGGAACCAACAGCAGGCTGTAGTGTCATTTTCTGTCCCTCCTTTTGTGTTTCACAACACTCCTCGAGGCCGGCAATCGAACAGTGAAACGTGAACCCAGGCCCAAGCGGCTCTCAACATCAATCGTGCCGCGGTGGGAACTCACAATGCCGTGAGCCACGGACAATCCAAGACCCGTGCCTTTATTGACATCCTTGGTCGTGAAGAAGGGATCGAATATCTTTGACTTGATTTCCCCGTTCATCCCGATCCCGGTATCTTCCACTTCCAACGACACCCCCAAATCATCCCCGGCCGTCCGCACCGTCAGGCACCCACCCTCTGGCATGGCCTGAATGGCATTCACAATCAGGTTGACCAAGAGTTGATTCATCTGGGCGGGATCTGCTTCAATCTCCGGGAGGTCATCCGATAACTCGCAAATCAACTCAATGCCTTCACTCATGCAGCGGGATTTGAAAAACGAAACCGCCTCCACAACCACCTTGTCAAGATCAACCACAGTCTTCTTCGTCGGCATTTGGCGGGCGAAAATCAACATTTCGCGGATAATCCCGCGGGCACGCAGGGCGGCTTTCTCTATCTTTTCCAGGTCCTGTGACAAACGTGCAGCCGATTCGCACCGTTCCGGGTCCGGAAGACCTTTCTTCGCAAGTTGGGCGAAGCCGAGGACGCTTCCCAGCGGCTCGTTCAGTTCGTGCGCCACCCCTGCCGTCAGTTGCCCGATGGTGGCAAGGCGGTCGGCATGCCTGAGTTGTTCCTGCAGGCTTATTTTTTCCTTTACGGCTTCGTCATTCTCGATGATCACCCCTATCTGCCTGGCGACCTCGTCGATCAGACTGGCTTCTTCTTTCAGGAAGGGTATCGCCTCAAACTCCGGCTTGTCATCGGTGTAAACAACCTCAACAAACCCCCTCCGTTTCTCATTCACTTTAATAGTCGCCGTTTGTTTGTATCGGCCGTCGCGGAAGTCGGGCATGTTGTGGGCAACCCCATCCAGCACTATTCGGGCGACCGCGATGTCGGGATGTTGCCAGGAGGAAGGGAGAAGTTCCACGATCCGTTGCAGTTTCTCGTCCAAACTTGTCTCCTCATCTTCGGCTATGCGCGCTATTCCGTAAAGGCAGGTAAGCTCTTTGGCCCTTTCCCGTAGGGCGGCCTGAGCGCGGCGGTCCGCTGCCGCCAACCCAAATGTCTGAGCTATACCTTCGTAGAACTCCACTTCGTAACGCGTGAAAAAGCCGGATGTCCTACTCTTCAGGACAAGAACCCCAGTGTTGTCATCGTCAACTGTGAACGGCAAGACCGCCACCGAAAAGTAGCCGGACCAGTCATCTTCGTCCGATGGCGCCCGAATCGCATCCACAATCCGCCCGGGAAGTTGGTTGAGGTCATTAATGAAAAAGCCGCCTCTTTTCGTAAAGCATTGCAAATCACCGTTATATTCACCCTTTAAGACGAACCCGTAAAGCCGTTCCCGCGTTGTGCCGCTGCTGAGCAAGTTGGTCAAAGAACGGCTTGGAGAATGATGGAGCACCTCCAACTTGGAGGCCGGTTGGTGAACCCGGTCGGCTTCCCATTTGTAGATCAGATCGCCGTCGCGGTGCAGGATTTCCAACGCATCGCACATAGTGAAATCAAACAGCAGCCCTGAAACCTCTCGGAGGAACGAATACCTGGGGTTCCCGCGATTCGCATGGTGAAGCATGCGACGCGCAAGTTCCATTATCTTCCCTGCATGCATCCGATCTCCTTTGATCAAGTTCGGCCATACATGTTCTTGTCGCCCGGGCGGACGTCCAACAGCAGCTCGGCGAGGGACAGCTTCACCACCACATCGTCGGATTCGAGCCGCTGCAGCCTCTCCAGGCAAGCAATCGCATCCTCCCAGCGCCCCTGACGCTGATAGACCTCCACCAGGCCCAACAGCACGCCGCGGAGATCCGGGCCCGCATGCACAGACACCTCGTCCGTGATGGGGAGGCTCATGGTGGCTGAGATGCCGTACTTGGAGAAGTAGTGGCCCAGACGGCTGTGCTTCTCGACGACCGTCGCCAGGTGGTTCGCAGCTTCTTCCAGTTGCTCCTTCTTCGCCAATTCCTTGGCATGGGCAATGGTCTCGGCCTTCGTACCGTGGCTGCTGGACGCCTTTGACGCATTTTCTTCTTTGACGTTCCAGCCGCTGGTGGTCCGAAGAGTCACAAACCATAGGCCACATCCCGATGCAGTGGAACAACTCGTAACCAATTTCCTACAATACCAAGAAGGACACACTGCGGCCATACTGTGTCATATTTCCATCAACCTTCTTACGGGTTCTTTCAAGCAACCCGGAATGTCCTCTTCCGTGGCATTATCAAAACGTTTAAGCGCCTGGTCGACTTTCTGGCTCTCGTCTTTAGGCAATCCCAGAGCCTCTTCAAAAGTCGGTACCAACCAGAATGTAAAAACCTACCCCCATTGTCAAGACACGTATTGGTCAAAATTAAGGTGGATATTTTTTATTTGGTTTTTTAACTTACGTTAACTATATTACCGATGCCGGTCGAAACGGAAGCGGGCTCTGCAGGAGTGCAACCCGCCAAGAGCCTGCCCCCGCGAAGGCGGGGGATAGACCGGCAGGGGCTCATCAAGACGGTGGGTCGGGTATGGGGAAGATTTCTTCCCCATACCCCTGAATAAAAATCCCCCACCGGATGATAGACCCCTTGATGCCTTGAAAACTCATCGCCTGAAATACCATAGACCTCACCCGGTGTCCGATAATTCAACGCCTGGTGATACCACTCTTTCCTGAATCCGTAATCCCTTCGGCTGCAAAAGGTCTGTAATCTCTTGCCCCGCTTGCTCTTTGACATTATTTTATGAGTGTTTCAAACTTCACCTGCGAGGTGCAATTGCGGTCCCATACCAGATTTCAGATCCGCCAGGTCGACGCCGAACTCTCCAGCCACAGCGGGCTGGCGTTGCTCGGAGACCTGATGCAGGCCTGCGAGTTCAAACGCGAGGTTGACAAAGTCCACCTCCTGCGCCGCCCCAACCCCGAACTGCGCCACGGCGAAGTGCTCGGCACTATGACCGCCCTGCTGTTCCTCGGTAAACCCGACTACGACGCCGTCAAGCCGTTCCACGAAGACCTGCTGATGCGCAAAGCCCTCGGCCTGCCCCGCGTCCCCTCGGCTGAAACCCTGCGCGACCGGCTCGAAAAAGCCGACCACCTCTTCGACGACGTAGTCAGGAAGCTCTCCGGCGACGTCGTGCGCCGCTTCGGGAAACCGACCGCCGGCAGCGAAGGTTTCGTGCCCTTGGACATAGACGTCACCCCCTTCGACAACTCCGGCAGCCACAAGGAAGGGGTCTCGCGCACCTACCACAACCGCGACGGCTACGCCCCGATTTTCGCCTACATCGGGCAGGAAGGCTATCTGGTCAACTGCGAGCTGCGCGAGGGCAAGACCCACAGCCAATATCAAGGCGACCGCTTCCTCGACGAAAGCATCACCTTGGCGCGGCAGGCGACCGACAAACCCTTACTGGTGCGTATGGACTCGGCCCACGACGACTTGGACAACATCAAGGTCTGCTTCCGGCGGAAGGTTAAATACCTGATCAAGCGCAACATCCGCAGCGAAGACCCGCAGGCGTGGCTTCAGACGGCGCAGCAGTTGGGGGTCGAGACCCAGCCGCGCCAAGGCAAGCGGGTCTGGACCGGGTCTTACTTCACCGAGCGCGACGGCTTGACGCTGCGGCTGGTGTTCGAAGTGACTGAAAGAACAATCGATCGCCACGGCCAGATGCTGCTGCTGCCGGAGTTGGAAGTCAACACCTGGTGGACGTCGCTGGACTGCGACGTTGCGACGATCATACAACTTTATCATCAGCACGCCACCTGCGAGCAGTTTCATTCGGAACTCAAGGGCGATATGGACTTGGAGCGTTTGCCGTCGGGCAAGTTTGCGACCAACAATTTGGTTTTACTGTTGGGGATGTTTGCCTACAATTGTCTGCGATTGATCGGGCAGAGTTCGCTTTAGTTTCCCGGGCCGCATCGCAAGGCAGCGACGCGGCGGCGTTTGCGGACGGCGCTTCAGGACAT
>JALGVR010000038.1 GCA_025774605.1 bacterium
TTCTTCATCCATGGCAAGGACGGCAAAATCCAGCGGAAAGACAGCCATGGCAATGACCCGTTTCCACCAGAGGGATAATCCTGGGCTGGAGACTTGGGTTATGACAACACCGCGTTTGATATGGCAGAGGGAATCGAACCCACGTCCATTCTCTGTTTGGGGAAAATGTGGAGAAAAACATTTCCCGCGTAGGGACGCGGAGAACGGTAATTGGAAACTCTCAACGTGTTGTAAATAAAGGGTTTTTGATGTGTCGGCGCTGGGGAGACTGGATTTCCGGAAGGCGGCGAGCCCTCCACAAAAGCAAAAAACAGATAACAGGATCCCCGCCGTGAACGACTTGTCCACCGGGGCAGGTCTACAGGTCATCCCGTCCGGGAAACCGAACCTATTCCATGGAGCGCACAGACTAATTCATCTGCGGAGTCGGTGCGATGCCATCCTTGTTGACGCCCCAGTAAACCGTTGTTGATGGGAACGGTATCTCGATATTTTCCTTATCCAGCCTGACCTTGAGCCGCCTGCGAAACAGGCGGGCGGCGTTCCATTGAGCGCCGGCGCTGGTCTTGAACCTGACCTTGAAGACCAGCGCCGAATCGCCGAAGCCGTCGATCCCGAATACTTCCGGTTCAGCCATAATGCTCTTACCGACCTCGGGATCGTCCTTAAGCGCAACCGCCTCCTCCGTCAGAACCCTCATTACCCTGTCAGGATCCTCGCGATAAGCCACTCCAACATCGACAACAGCAAAAGAGTATTGTTTGGTCATGTTGGTCAGGGTTGTTATCTCGCCGTGGGGAATTATATGCACGCTGCCGGTGAAATCGCGCAGCGTCAGCACCCGCAATGAGATTGCTTCAACAGCCCCACTCTTTCCCGCCGCTTCCACCACATCTCCGATCCGAACCTGGCCTTCGAGAAGACGAAAGAAACCGCTGAATACGTCCTTCACGAGAGATTGTGCCCCGAAACCGATCGCGACACCCACGACACCAGCCGCCGCCAGGATGGGACCAAGCTTGATCCCGATCTCGCCCAGGATGAGCAGGAGCGCCAAGCCCCACAGGGAGATCTCGATCAGGTTCCTCATCACGCCGGTCAGAGTGTTCAACCGCTGCATGGTAACTGCGCCGCGTTTCTCCGCCGCACCCAAAGCCCTGCGGACGACAGAACGCAACACGGCGCGAGCAACAAGCACCCCCGCCAGGATAATAACGATACGAATCACATGAGGCATCAGAACGCTGACCACAAAGCTGAAAGCCGGAAAAACATCCTTGATTAGGTCCATCGGTAACCCCGTAGTAATTTGTTGAAGTGGCGTCAGTTGCCGGTATGAGCACGCAGAGGTCGGCGCCGGACAGGTGCCAACCTCTGTGGGTCCTGTATAAATTATTGTTAGATGGGAATATTGCTGATTAAAGTGCCGGAGGCGGGATTCGAACCCGCACATCCCAAAGGACACTGGTCCCTGAAACCAGCGCGTCTACCAATTCCACCACTCCGGCGTCGGGCTTCAGCTTCTCTCAGCCACTGAAACATGTCGCCACATGATAGGCTGAAAACAAGACTGCATACTGCCCGTCACTTGGTTCCCGCTTTAGCGCCTGAGGGAGTGGTTTCACCGCCGGCTTCATTTGCAGGGGGCGTTCCAAAATCCAGGCTCTCGACCGGAGGCAATTGAGATGCGGGTGACTGCTCAAGCACTTTCTGCGTTACACTTTCTGTTGATATTCCACTCCCGGCAAGAAACGAGAGCGTCAGACTCAAGACCAGAAATGCTCCTGCCAGATATTGAGTAAACCTGGTGAGCGCCGTGGCAGTGCCGCGCGCACCGAAGATCGCGCTTGAGGTCTGCCCGCCGGCTATCCCGGCAAGACCACCTCCCTTGGAAGCCTGTAACAGTATTACCACAACCAGCAATATGCAGACTATTACGTGAATAAATAATAATATCGCTTTTACTATCAGCATAAAGTTACCTGTATTTTGAATAGATTTACAATATATAATCCAATATATGTTAATGCAAGCATAATATCGCTGAGAAAGATGCATATCGCTCACATGGGCATTATCGCCACTTGACGCGGCGTGTGTTTAATGCTATAATATAGGTAATGCCGGAGTGGTGGAATCGGTAGACACACCATCTTGAGGGGGTGGCGTCCGTATTAGGGTGTGCGGGTTCGAATCCCGCCTCCGGCACTAAGGTTGGTAGACTTGTTTTTACAACAAATTACATGAAACGTCAGGAGGTTGGTGCCAGGCAGGCGCCAACCTCGTTGTACTCGCAACGGCGATGAAAGCCTCCGAGTGCATCTTCAAGGTTAAGATCGTCGTCTGAACTGTGTTGCTACGGGGGACAACTTATGGTTGCACCCCCACAAGTCATTCTGAACTAAGTCATATCATTCTGATAAATCATGTCATTCTGAACGAAGTGAAGAATCTCACCCCCTTTCCATCAAGAAGATCCTTCACTGCGTTCAGGATGACAATAAAAACGCCTTCAGGATGACAATAAAAACGCGTTCAGAATGACAATACAACGCATTCAGGATGACAATAAAAACGCCTTCAGAATGACAATACAACGCGTTCAGGATGACGATAAAACGCCTTCAGGATGACGATACGATTATAAAACGCCCCCATTTATAAAGGCAAATCGCACTCATTCTCTTCAGCGCCAACCGCCCCGCCGGCGACCATATTACAAGGCGGAGGATAATTCCAGCTTGGTGAGGGACGGTTCGAAATCGGACGTTCAACGCTTGATCTTTCAAATCTGTTTCGTATATTGCTAATTCAGGTTGAAACTGCGGGGTTGCAGGAGTAAATTGTCAAGAGTGTACAAGTGACGGTCAAAGCAGAGATCCAAATGAAATCGGATTATAACAGCGTTAAGATTTTGGAATTAAGTCAATGATTCCGCGTTACACACCCAAAATCATGGCTGAGCTGTGGAGCGACCGCGCCAAGTGGGAACGGGCGCTGAAGGTTGAACTCGCCGTGATCGATATTTACGCTGAGGACGGTGTCATCCCGCTCGAAACAGCGGCGGAAATCCACGAACTGGCGGACTTCGACACGGCAAAGATTGAAGAGTACGAAGCGGTTGTCAGGCATGATGTCATCGCCTTTCTCCAGTCGGTCGGGGATTTCGTCGGCGATCACAAACGCTGGCTTCACTTCGGGCTGACCTCCTACGATGTGATCGACACCGCGCTAAGCATGGCGTTGGTTCGCGCCGGAGCCCTGATCATGGTCAAGCTCAGGAACCTGCGCGATACTCTGGCCAAGCAGGCCGTCATCCACAAGGACACCCTCATGCCCGGTCGGACGCACGGTGTTCACGCCGAACCATATACCCTCGGCTGGAAAATCTGCGGCTGGATCGCCGAAACCGACCGCGATATCGACCGGCTCGACCGCGCCATCGAAACCGTGCGCGTCGGAAAGCTGTCCGGATCCGTCGGAGCCTATCCATCCATCACCCCCGACCAGGAACAACGAATCCTCGGTATCCTCGATCTGATGCCGGATACCGTTTCAACGCAGGTCATCTCTCGCGACCGTCATGCCGAATTCCTGACCACGCTGGCGCTGATCGGCGGACTGATCGAACGGATCGCCCTCGAAATCCGCCTCCTGCAACACAGCGAGGTCGAGGAGATTTATGAACCGTTCAGCAAGAGACAGCGCGGCTCTTCCGCCATGCCGCATAAAAAGAACCCGGTTGCTGCCGAAAACCTCTGCGGACTTGCCAGATTGATCAGATCGCATGTCGGCGCGGCGCTGGAAAATCTGCCGCTGTGGCACGAGAGGGACATCAGCCATTCGTCGGTTGAGCGCGTCATCTTCCCCGATGCGACTTCGCTGATCTATTACATGCTCGAACGCGCCGTCTGGATGGTTGAAAATTGGACCGTGAACACCGAACGGATGCGCCGGCATGTTGTCGACGACCGCGGTTTGATGATGTCCGGCGCGCTGTTGACCGCCCTGAAACATGCCGGCATCGAGGACGAAGACGTATACAAGCGCATACAAAAGCATGCCCTCGCGGCGCGGGAAGGCGGAGCAGATCTGCTTGAACGCGTCGGAAACGACACAGAGATCGTAGCGGCTGTCGGTGACAGACTCGCGGAGATATTCGATGAAACAGCAGTCTTGAAGCGTACCGACATACCGCTGAAACGAGTCGGGCTGGCTTAGCCAATACGTCGCCAGGGGAGCGGATCACAGGTAAATCAGCTTCCAGACGAAGCCCGTGAGATGACCGTAGACCAAACCGGAGGAACCATGGCGGCTGGGACTTCATTCCGCCCATCAGGAAAGATACCGCTAAGACAACAAGGAGACATCCGGCGTCATTCAGTGCTCCCGAAGCGTCTGAAACGAAGCATCCCGATGCTGCTGATTCCGGCAATGCTGTTCATCATCAATATAGGCTGCGTCAAGAAACCACCAAACAGTGTCGAATTGACCGGATTTCCCATAGACAACATGGATAACCTGGACTACCAACCCAACGTCTTCTTTGACCAGACTACATCCAGTGACGGGAAGGGTTCGCTTAGAATCATAGCCGCCGACAGTACCACAATCCGGCTTTACAACACTGGTGAACTGGATGTTGAGAACGCACACCTTACCTACCAGGCGAAATTGAAAACGAAGGACCTTAAAGGAAGAACCTACCTGGAGATGTGGTGCCATTTCCCCGGACGCGGTGAGTTCTTTTCCCGGGACCTGCAATCACCCCTGACCGGCACCACCGACTGGTCTACTGAAGAAACCTACTTCTTCCTGAAAGAGGGTGACAGGCCGGATAATATCAGGCTCAATCTGGTTGTTGCGGGCAGCGGCACGGTGTGGATCGATGACATCAGGATTCTGAAGACACCTTTTGAAAGTAAGAAAAAATCGGTCGATTGACGGAGGAAGGCGGCACTCCCACATGCATTGAAACCGGGAATTCACCATGAAACGCGATAATCATGCACAATTCACTCTTCTGATGGACAAATTCGACCGGATGATCGAGAAGGATCGTCTGGATCGGGAACGTGAGAAAGACGAGACTGAAAAATTCTGGCACAAATTCCAGAAGGTTCGCGCTGAAATCATCCGACCGGTGATGAAGGACATCGGGAATCTCCTGCGCGAACGCGGTCATGGATACCGGATTTCCGAAGACGAGAGCCTGTTCGACCGGGATGGACAGGCACAGGAGGAGAAGATCACGATGAGCATCATCCCGGCCGGAACAGAAAGCGACAATTCATCCCGTATCTCGCTGACAGCAACCGCACACAGGAAGATAAGGCTGTACCACGACATCGTGTGCATCGCTACTGAAAGCAGAGAGAGTGGGACTATTGCTGAGTTCTGGGTTGATGAGATCACAAACGATTTAATTGAGGACAAAATCATATACATTCTCACCAAGATATTCGAACCGAGGGAAGATACGGATAATGCTTAACTGAATTCAAGCAGAAACAAATAAATGAACACTGCATCATACTGAACAAGGTGAAGCATCTCAGACATTGTCTATACCAGGTTCTTCACTTCGGTCACATTACAGGGAGCAGACATCGGCAGGTGGAATTAATGCTCTATCCGTCTTCGTCGAAAAACCATTCATTGCAGAAGCGCCTGATGCCGAAACAACCGCTTATCCTTATAGGTCAGGGGAGTTGATGAGTTACTATTGGGATCGGGAAATCCTTTGCAGCGTTGAAGAGATATTTGACTGTCCGTCCAGTGGAATTCCCCACAAGCATGCCGTTAACGGGATGATTGCCAGGCGTCACTGAAAATGATCCCTTCGAGCTTAAATATATTTACTCCAATCCAGCGATGCTGTTGCATGTTGGGACGTACAGCCGGCTTTATGGCGGCGTCAACTGTCCCCGCTGACGTTTGAAGCGCCACTCCACCGCCACATGAGGACACGCGGCGGCACGCTTATCACGGGATTAAAGTATATTGAATTAATACCGTTAACAAGGTGGACAAAACACATTTAGTTGTATTATATTATAGGGTTAATACTATTTCAAGTATCGATTAAATCAACATCAAGCAGAAGAGGTTCGAGTCATTGGAGAAAAAGGAACTAATTCACGAGGGTAAGGCCAAAAAGCTGTATGCGACAGAGGATGAAACCATGCTCATACAGCTGTTTAAGGATGATGCATCCGCTTTCAACGGCGCCAAGAAGGGTACAATTACCGGAAAGGGCGAGATAAACTGCACGATATCGTCGATCTTCTTCGAATATCTGCAGAGCTATCATATTTCCAACCACTACATTAAAAACCTGTCACCGAACGAGATGCTGATAAAGAAGCTCGATATCATACCGATCGAAGCGGTGATGAGAAATGTAGTTACCGGATCACTTGAGAAAAGGCTTGGGCTGCAGGAAGGGATGATGCTGGAATACCCGATCTTCGAGCTTTACCTCAAGAACGACGAACTTGGTGATCCGCTGATCAATGAACACCACGCCTATGCCTTGCAGGTGGCGCGCCCTGAGGAGATCCGCCTCATGTACCGTTCGACCGCCAAGATCAATGCGATCCTTAAATCATTCATGGAGCGTCGCGGCATGGTGCTGGTCGATTTTAAACTGGAATTCGGCCGCACGGACAGCGGTGAAATAATCCTGGCGGATGAAATATCACCGGATACCTGCCGTTTCTGGGATCGCAAGACGCACAAGAAGCTCGACAAGGATCGGTTCCGTTTCGATATGGGCGGCGTCGAGCAAGCCTATCGTGAAATATTGGAACGTATCAGCAGCAACTGATGGGTAAGGGAAAGGTCTCACTGGCGCCCGAAGGATTGCGCATCATCAGCATCAGCGCCGCTCTGGTAATAGTCGCTGTTCTGTTTTCAATGTTAAGTGAAGCCGGACGAGGGCTGTGGCTGCCGGCTGCCTCTGCCGTCTGGTTTCTGTTGGTGGTTTACTTTTTCCGTGACCCTCACCGGATTATTCCGAAGGACGACAGGATCGTCGTATCCCCTGCCGATGGGAAAATCATTTCAGTCGGTGAAGCGCTCGATGGTCCGCTTTCAACCCCGGGACAACGGGTATCGATTTTCATGTCCCCGCTCAATGTGCATGTCAACCGTGCACCGATCAGCGGTACCGTCGAAAGCGCCCGGCATCGAAGCGGACGTTTCCGGGCCGCCTTCAAACCTACAGCGTCATATGACAATGAGCAGGTTGAAGTAATAATGAACAGCGAGCGGGGTCGTCTGGCGTTTCGGCAGATTGCGGGTTTCATCGCCAGGCGCATCGTTTTCCACCCCCGACCCGGCGATGATCTGTCAATCGGTCAGAGGGTGGGAATGATCCGCTTCGGATCGCGCGTCGATCTCTTCCTGCCCGGCAATGTTGAACTGAAAATCTCTCTTGGAGATCGGGTTACAGCGGGCGAGACAATCATAGGAGAATTCATTGATGCATAAGAGGGCGATACTGCCCAATCTGTTTACACTCGGCAACCTGTTCCTCGGCTTCAGCGCCATACTGATCGCCAGCCAGGGCAGGTATCTGACCGCCAGTTGGCTGATTGTCGTCGCCGGAATATTCGACGGTCTCGACGGAACCATTGCCAGGCTCGTGCACTCAGACAGCGATTTCGGCAGGGAGATCGACAGCCTCGTCGATACCGTTTCCTTTGGAGTGGCTCCCTCTCTGATCATCTACAAGGTGGTCTTCGAAACCTTTGGATTAATCGGCATAGTGATGGCGTTTTTACCGCTGGTCGCGGGCATATTGCGACTGGCTCGATATAACGTGACCCGACTTGACGGCTCGGGACCGAGGGTTTTTTTCGGCATTCCGATAACCGCCGCCGCATTGATACTGGTCAATTTCAACATTTACACTCAAGCGATTTACGGTGGGGTCGCCAACCAGTTGCTCTGGTTCTCGCTGACCCCCGCTGTTTCGCTGTTGATGATCAGTACCGTGCCCTACCGCCCCCTGCCGGGTATAAGAATACACGGATCAAAGCACCCCTATCTGGCGGTGACGGTCTTGATCATCACCGCCCTTGTAATCATCTGGAATCCCGCTCTTACGCTGTTCCCACTGGGATTAGTCTACCTGATATCCGGTCCCATCGAGTGGGTTATTGTTCAAACTCGCAAGGTCGGTTCCACTGAAAGTGATGAAGACCTCAACAGTCAGCCGGCGCTGTCAAACCGCGGCGCCAACCGTCAAACCCGCAGGCGCAAGAGATGAGGGCGCGCGTCTCCGTACGGCTCAAGCCGGCAATCCTCGACCCCCAGGGCAAAACCGTTCTGCATGCTCTGCAGCAACTCGGCTACAACGAGGTTAATTCGGTCAGGATCGGGAAATTGATCGAGCTCGAGCTCAACTCATCCGATGCCGACAGCGCCAAAACACAGGTAGAGGAACTAAGTCGCAAACTGCTGACGAATCCCCTGATGGAAACCTTTGACATAGAACTCGTCGATGACGAGGGTGACTGACAGAGTTACCCGCTGGGGCGTGGTTGTTTTCCCCGGATCAAACTGCGACAAGGACGCTCTCGACGCGGTGGGACGTATCCTCGGTCAGCAGGCGCGTGCGATCTGGCATCGAACGCAACAGCTGGACGACCTTGACGTCGTACTGCTTCCCGGTGGATTCAGTCACGGCGATTACCTGAGAGCCGGCGCCATCGCGCGTTTCGCTCCAGTGATGGACAAGGTTATCGATTTTGCCCGGAACGGCGGTCTCGTGATCGGCATCTGCAACGGCTTTCAAGTTCTAACCGAGACGGGTCTGCTGCCCGGAGCGCTGATGCGCAACGCCGGTCTGAGGTTTATCTGCCGAGAGGTCTCCCTGCGCGTGGAAAGAAACGATACATTTTTCACCCGCCGATACAGGGACAGGCAGGTTATCAACATTCCGATCGCCCACAATGAAGGCAGTTTCTACCTTCCGCCCGATCAACTGCAGGAGCTGGAAGCGAACCGCCAGGTTGTCTTTCGTTATTGCGACGCGGATGGAAACGCCACACCTGAAGCCAATCCCAACGGATCACTCAACAACATCGCCGGAATAATCAACCGGGAAGGCAACGTGCTCGGAATGATGCCTCATCCTGAACGCCGTACGGATCCGATCCTGGGCGTTCCCGACGGTGCGGGCGTTTTCCGGTCAATAATCAACAGCATCACAGGAAACAGGCTTGAATCCGTCACCCCAGGAAGGTTCGGACGATAAACGGAGCCCGGAAGATGAACTGTCACCGCAATTCAAGGATTTTCTCGAGCACCTGGAGGATTTACGCGGCAGGCTGATCAGGGCTGTCTTGATTTTGGTTGTCGGAACCGGGCTGTGTCTGATATTTTCCAAGTATCTGCTGGAATTTATTACCGCCACCTTCCCCCCGGACGAGGCTTCACACCTGGCTCTGTTGCAGCCGACCGAGGGATTTGTCGTCCGGTTGAAGGTGGCGTTCGTGGCGGGGCTGTTCCTGACCTCCCCGCTCTGGTTCGGTCAACTGTGGGGCTTCATCAGTCCCGGTCTCTACAAGAGTGAAAAGCGGATAATCTATCCGGTGATCGCGGCTTCGGCGGGCGCATTCTTAGTGGGCGCCGGTTTTGGTTACTGGATACTGCCGCATGCGACAGCCTATTTCAGATCGTTTGCCCTGTCAGGGATGGCGGTAAGCTGGTCGCTGGGAAAATACTTCGATTTCTCGCTAAGGCTCCTGGTCGCCTTTGGTCTGGTCTTCGAACTGCCGTTGATAGTATATCTGCTGGCGCGCCTGGGGGTGGTCACTACTTCACAGCTCAGGAAATACCGTCGACATGTGGCTGTGGGTGTGCTCATCGCCGCCGCCCTGATAACGCCGCCGGACGTCTTCACCATGATCGTGCTGAGCATACCGCTGATCATACTTTATGAAGTTGGAATAATCATGGCTTCGATTGCCGGACACAAGCGAAAGGTTCAATCATGAGCAGTTCCGAACTTACGGTCATCATAGTCGCGGTTCTGCTGCTGTTCGGCGGGAAGAGGCTGCCGGAAATACTGCGTACCTGGGTCAAGATAACGCGGGAGCTCAGACGAAACTACACGCATCTCAAACGCCAGATCGGGCTGGATGATATTGATGATATCGTTAACAGAAAACGGTGAAGTGTTGCAGGTGGTCTTCATTTTAAACTCAGCAGTTGAACAGACGCAAACCGCAGCGCGTCCAACCGGAAAGACGCCGGGAATTTCCCCTGAAATTCGGGAGGCTGATGGATGTATTTGACCAGCCTCGAGATGATCGGTTTCAAATCTTTCGCCTCCCGCACCGTGATCGAACTGCATCCGGGGGTAATGGCGGTCGTCGGACCCAACGGCTGCGGTAAAACCAACATCGTTGACGCCGTGCGCTGGGTGCTGGGTGAACAACGATCGGGAGCGCTTCGGGCCGACCGGATGGAGTCGGTCATCTTCAACGGCACACCCGGCAGACGTCCACTCGGCATGGCTGAAGTGACGCTCACCATCGAGAACACCAGGGACATCCTGCCCACTCCCTACACAGAGGTGGCCATCACCAGAAGACTGTTTCGCTCGGGTGAAAGCGAATACCTGATCAACCGCTCACCGGTTCGCCTGCGTGATATCAACGATATGTTCGCCGACACGGGACTCGGCAACAACGCCTATTCGATCATCGAGCTTTCGATGGTCGAGGGGATCATCACGGGCCCCTCCGATATGCGCCGGGTTCTCCTTGAGGAAGCTGCAGGCGTAGCCAAATACAAGGCTCGCCGGCAGGCGACCGCACGGCGGCTCGAATCAACCAGGGAAAAACTCGACCGCATCGAGGACATTTACCGGGAAGTCGAAAAACACTACCGTACTCTGAAGCGGCAGGCGTCCCGCGCGCGTCGCCATCAAGCGCTCGCTGAGGCGATCCGGTTAAAGACATCGATAGAGCTCTCCTCGGAACGGCTTGACATCCGGCACAAGCGCGAACCGTTGGAAACCCGCCTCACCGAACTCGAAAACGAACTCGATGAATCCGAGGAAACCGCGACCCGCGCGACGTCCGAACTCCTCTCCCTGGAGGGCCAGGAGCTTTCCATTCTCGACAAATCAAAGCGTTCGATGGATGCCATGAAGCATATTGAACGCCGTGAGTCCGAACTCGAGCGGGAACATGCACTGACCCAACAGCGGATCAAATTCCTCGAAATGGAGGCGGCAAAAACCGATCAACATCGCCTCGAACTCACGACCAAAATCCAGAACGCGCAAAAACTGACCGCTCGAACCGAAAAAGACGCCGAATCCCTGAAAAAACAGATTGAAAAAATCGATTCAAAACTTCAGGGTATCGAGGATAAAACCGGAGAAATATCCGCTGAGCTCGAAGCCGCGCGCAAGAAGACATCTGAAAAACGCCGGGCTGAAGCGGAGGCTGAACGCCAACTGTCGATCGGTCTTGGTGGAATCGGCAGATACGATGACGAAATCCGGCGCTTCAAAGATCGCAAGGAAGCCCTTGAAAAACAGGTTGATGAGTTAAACGGCAGGATTGACGGCACTGAAGCCTCACTCGCCAGCGCCCGCGATCTTCACCAAGGTTTGGACGAAGCCCGGAAAGCGGAGGTCGCACGTTATGATAAAGCCATGCGGGAGCTGGAGGCAGTTCGACGGGATCATGCAGAAGCATTGTCGGATCGCGCCAGAGCCGCGGCTGAGCTGGAGGCGGTCAGAACAGCGCTTCAGGCTCACCGCCAGCGCATCGAATCGCCCCGCCAACTCCCGGCTGCCCTGCAGAAAATCGTCGAAGACGAAGGATTGCGCACGGTTGCCGATCGCGTTGAATGCAAACCGGAGCATCGCGCGGCGACGGCGATCGCCCTTGGTCGAACGCTTGAAGCGCTGGACAGACAGAGCCTCGAGTCGGTTACTGAGCTCTCCGCATCAATCGGGGAGGATGAAAGAGCCGCACTGCGCCTCCCGATCGAGACCGCACCGGATTTTCAGGAGAGCAATCCAACGCTTGACGGCTGTATTCACCTTCCCAGCCTGATTGAGAACGAGGGGGAATTCGGGAACTTTCTTAAACGCCATCTGGCAGACGTGATGCTCGCGCCGGACTTCAAAACACTCGCACGACTGGCGCCCGAAGCAGTGAAGCGCAGGCTGCGCATCGTAACCCCCGAAGGCGAAATGCTCGAACCGGACAATGTCTTTTACATCGGTAAAATCAACCCCGGTACGGCGCGTGTGGGCTGGCTGACCGAGCTTCATGAACTGGAAAAACGGGTGACGGAGTGCGGGGACAACCTGCAAAACGTTGAGAACAGGCTCAAGGCGGCGGCGGAGAAGCTCGCGCATGCCGAAGCGACCGCTGAAGAGGCGCGGACGGCCAGACAACAATCCGAAGATAATTTCATAGAATCCAAGCGGCGCATCAACAGCCTGGAACTGGATATCGAACGATATCGCCAACGACGCGGGGAACTGACATCCGAGATCGACCATATTCGAACTGAAAGGAAGAAACTGCCCGAGCAGAACAGGTCACGTGAGAAATCTGAAGAACTTCAAGCCGCGCTGAAAAAAGCCGCGCGGTCACGTCGGGAAGCCGAGCGGGAACTTCGTACCGTTGAGAAGAAACGACTCGAAGCGGCCGAGCAGCGCGCCGCGATCACCGCCGAGTCGGCAAGGCTCAATGAACGATCGGCCACCATGCAGAAATCGATTGAAAGGTACCGACAGGAGGCTCAAGCTGCCGAAACCGAATTGGCGAACTTGAAGGGGCGGCTTGCCGAAGGCGCTTCTGAACTGCAGCGTGTCAGGAACGCCCTTGAGAATATCTCGGCACAGATCGAGTTGCTGAACAAGGAAAAGAGCGACGTCAAGGATACGCTGGAGGATGTCAGGAATCTGCGGGACCAACTGAAGCAAAAACGCGCTGAAACGACCGCGCGGTTGAATACCGCCCAGGACCGCCAGAAAGAAGTCCTCAAGGAGCACAGCCGATTAGAGGCTGAAACCATCGCCCTGCGGGAAAGACTACGCGAAATCAACAGGAGACTGGAGGAAGAAGCGGGGATAAACCCCAAAGTGATCAACGAATCGTGGCTGGCTGAAACCGAAGCGAAGCTTGAAGACCTGGGCATGGCTGACCTGTCGCTGGACAAATTGAGAACCCGCCTGCAATCGATCGGTCCGGTTAACATGTTGGCACTGGACGAATTGCCGGAAGTCGAGAACCGCTATAAATTCCTCACCGATCAGAAAGCCGACCTCGAGAACGGCATCGAAATACTCAAGGAGACGATCGACCGCATAAATCACGAAGCACGCCGTGTGTTTCGCGACACCTTCGATACGGTAAACGACAACTTCCAGGAGATCTTCCGAGCGCTCTTCGAAGGGGGAGAAGCCTGCCTGATGTTACAGGACGGTGACCCTCTCGAGGCGGAAATCAACATCCTTGCCACACCATCCGGAAAGAAATTACAGGCGCTTTCAATGCTTTCAGGCGGCGAGAAGGCTCTGACGGCAATCGCCCTGCTGTTCGCCATATACAGGGTCAGACCCAGTCCGTTCTGCATACTCGACGAGGTTGACGCACCCCTCGATGATGCCAACATTCTCCGCTTTAACCAACTGATCAGACAATATGCAGTGGAGACACAGTTTCTCATCGTCACCCACAACAAGAGAACGATGGAGGCTGCTGATTGCCTGTTCGGTGTAACCCTTGGCGAAGACGGCACTTCAAAGATGGTTTCCGTAAAGATCGACAGCGGGGATGCGGGTGAGAACTAACACAATACAGCGATGAAACAAGTATTTAGCTGCCTGTCCCTGATCGCCCTGTTGACGGCGGTAAACCTCTGCGCCAGCCCGTTGAATATGGACGCCTGTCGATTCAAGGGTGAGGATGACCAGACGTATCTCGAGCTGTACCTGGAATTCCCGCGGTATTCCATTACCCATACCGCCGACAGCAGCGGCCGGCATGGAGCGCTTACGTTCACTGCGGACATCACCTCCGGCAATATCCTGCTCGCCAGTGACAAGTGGCGGATCAACGATATTATCGATAAACCGGGCGAATTTGATTCATTACAGAAAATCGTCGATATCCGTGTCTACAAGCTTCCGCCTGACAGCTACAACATCAAGGTCACCGTCGTCGACGACCTCTCAGGCGCGAAATGGGAGAAAGCCCTGCAGGTTGAAATCGACGGATTTCAAGATGATGAGTTGACTGCATCCGACATTGAGCTCGCCGGCTACCTGCTGCCGGCTGGAATTATGGAGAAGTACGACCGGGGTGAATTCGCCCTGGTTCCCTCACCAAACCTCGTTTTCGGCAGATATCGACCCTACTTCTATTATTACATGGAGATCTATCCCCCGGGTGGAGGCAGGGAGGAACACAAGCTCACGCTTCAACGCGCAATCGTCACTGAAATCAACGGCTTTCAGTTCACGGCGGCGACATTCCCCGAAGTCGTGTTCAGCGGGAAATCCGAGCCGTTCGCCGATGTCGACAGCGTATCACTGGAGGGTCTGCCGACCGGGGGGTATACGCTGGTAATGCAGATCGTCAGTGGTGAAGAGGACACGACCGTCTGCCGCAAGCGTTTCTGGATCATGAGATCGGATCTGGAGCGAGCGATAATACAACCTGTCGATTCGGCCGCTTCATTCGACAGCTCATCGGTCGAGAAGGAGTTCCAGGATGTCCAAATACTGTTGAGGAAGAACGAGATTCGACATGTGACGGATATGACCCCGGCGGACAAGGCGCGTTTCCTGAATCTATTCTGGCGACGGTACGACGACGACACATCGACGCCGGAAGTACCGTTCAGGGAGGAGTTCCGGCAGCGAATAACCGAAGCGGACAGGAGATGGGACAACTACCGCAGCGCCGGACACAAGACCGACAGGGGACGAATTTACGTGCTGCACGGCGAACCTGACAACCGCGAGACACACACATTCGAAATCAGCGCCAAGCCTTATGAAATATGGACTTATGATCATCTTGACGGCGGCGTACAGTTCGTTTTCGTCGACCGCAACGGCCAGGGTGAGTTCAGCCTGGTTCATTCAACCATGCGCGGCGAGATCAGTCATCCGAACTGGTATGAGACTTACATCCAGCAGAGCAGGGTAAATCCGCAGAGATAAAGAGGGGAATTAATGAAACAGGTTTTAGTCCGGGCTTCCGGTCTGACAAAGCATTTCAAGGATCGCAAACGCGGCTGGATAAAAGCGGTCAGAGGCATCTCCTTCGAGGCTCACTCCGGTGAGATCATGGGGCTCCTGGGTCCCAACGGCGCGGGCAAAACCACCACGCTCAGGATGCTGGCAACGATCCTCAAACCGACCACCGGAACCGCCGTCATCGCCGGGCATGACGTTGTCAGCGATCCGAACGCTGCCAGGCAATCGCTCGGCTTCCTCAGCATCGACACCGGTCTCTACCAGCGATTGACCGCCCGGGAGATGATCTCCTACTTCGGCAGACTTTACGCCATGGAGGACAAGACCATCGAGCGGAGAATCGACGAGTTGAAGGATATCCTCGATATGTCTGACTTTTTCAATCGTCGCTGTGGGAAGCTCTCCTCAGGTCAAAAGCAGAAAGTCTCCATATCGCGCACCATTATTCACGACCCACCGGTGTTGATCCTCGACGAGCCGACCTCCGGACTCGACGTTCTGGCTTCGCGAAATATAGTTGATTCTATCCGTTCAGCACGCGATCAGGGTAAATGCGTTATACTGTCAACGCACATAATGGGTGAAGCCGAACGGCTCTGTGACCGAATCGGCATCATTCACAACGGCATTATGGCGGCAATCGGCACCAGGTCCGAGCTGTTCGACCGCTTTGAAACTGACCGGCTCGAGACCGTTTTTCTCCGCGCAGTGGACGAAGCGGCTTGAAATGTGTTATATTATAGCTATACTGGTTTGCGTTGGTTGCATAACGCACCGCATATCTGACCAAGGTCGGGGAGCCGCCGGCGGTTCCGACACTATCCGGAGTGGATAAATGAATCTTAATTCAATAGTAATAATACTCTTATCCTCTTTCACTTTTACACAGATCAGGGTAATCGTTGCCGCCGATAATAACGTAATCGACCGCCTGAAAGCCGACGTAGCGTATCTCTCCGGTCCGGAACTCGCGGGAAGAAATGTGCCCGGACCATACGGAGATAAAACCGCGCACTGGGTAGCGGGAAGATTCGCTGAAATCGGTCTCACGCCCGCCGTGGGTGACAGCGCCTTTATGCAGAAAGTTCCGCTGATTACCGGATTGCTGGACACGGCAGAGACCATGATCCTCTATCGCAGTTCCCAGCCTCAGGGAAAGAACATCACCTGCCTGAGCAGTTGGGGGCTGGAGAATGGACAGGGATTCTATATATTTCCCAAGCGGCTTGCTCCCATGGACACATCGTGCAAAGCGTTGTACTGCGGGCATGGTATCGTATCCGGAGATCTCGAGAGAAATGACTTCAGGGATGTCGACGGCTGTGCCGCCGTAGTGTCGTCAGGTATCGGTGAACTTACGCCGCGGGAAGCCGGCAGGTTTATGTTCACGCCGTTCAAAGCCGCCGCGGCTGATCAAGCCGGAGCCGCCATGCTGGTCGAGGTTTATCCACCCTTGGGAAAGGATATGGCTTTGCCTCCGAGAATTCAGCGGAAATCCGGCGAGGTTAACCTGCCGCTCGTAGATCTGCCGGAAACAGCCGCAGGATTTCCGACAGTCCACCTGTTTACAGATATGAAAGCGCAGGATATATCAGGTATCGATCTCAAGGTCGTTTTCAAAGATATGAACCAAACCAGGGGCTTCAACGTCATCGCAGGACTGGAAGGCGAAATTCCTGAATATATTATCGTCGGAGCCCATTACGATCATCTTGGAGCTGTTGAAGGGGATGAACAGAATGCCTACTACCACGGCGCCGACGACAACGCTTCCGGCGTGGCGGGTCTTCTCGAAATCTGCCGCCGCTGGCATGAGCGGAACCGAACCGGCAGAGGCTTGATCGCAGTGGCTTTCACCGCCGAGGAGGATGGTATGCTGGGGTCGAGATGGTTTGTGGATCACCTTCCCGTTCCACGCGAGGCTGTCACGGCGATGGTCAACCTCGACGAGATCGGTCGCCGCGGCTTCGCCAACATGAGGGATGTACAGAAGGATATCGAGCCCGACCCGAAATATGCCGGAGCCTACTACTCGGCGGCTTCACCGAAATTGCGCGATATCCTGCGCTCCGCCGTCCACCGAGTCGATCTCAACGTCGAGCTGGAGCCGGTCAACAACTTCAGCCACTTCGGCGACGCCGGACCGTTTCACGAGGCGCATATACCGACCGTTCAGTTATTCAGCGGTTTTCACAAGGACTATCACAGTCCGAGTGATACAATCGACAAACTGGATTTCGAGAAGATGTCCAGCATGGTTGATCTGACCAGTGCGTTACTGGAAGTGCTTACACAGGCAGAGAACGCGATTGAGTTCAACCCCGGCATCAGGGTTGAAAAGCCTCATATCCCGCATTGACATCACTTTGGAGTAATCATGAATAAGAACACCATGAGATTGTACCTTATAATTTTGGCGACCATCTTCACCGTCAGACAGTCGACCGCTGAAACGCATGTATCCGGCGCGGTCTCCGGCACCTGGACACCAGATAATTCGCCCTACATCGCCGACGCCGCAATCAGCGTGTCGCAGTCGGATACGCTGATCATCGAGCCCGGCGTGTCGGTGATATTCACCGGTCGGTTCGGCCTCAGTGTGTCAGGCATCCTGATCGCCGAAGGCGGTGAGCGGGACTCAATCTTCTTCAACGCCAGGGATCACCAGCCCGACGCCTGGATCGGCATCGAATTCAACGGTATGCGCTCAGGTTACAGCAGGCTCGCCTTCTGCTCCATCAGCTACGGCTACCGCGGTATAATCTTCAACGGCGCCCACCCGAGTGTCACCAATTCGAGCTTTGTCTACCACGAGAACAACGCCCTGCGCTTTGAGGGATCACGGGCGCGGGTTGAAAACTGCAGTATCAGCAACATTAACGGCACCGGTATCGCCATTCTCGAGCAATCCCGACCGACTGTCCAGGGTTGCACAATCTCAGACTGCGGCAACAACGGCATCAGTGTCTCGGAGGGATCCGGACCGATCATCATCGGGAACAATATCCGCGACATCACCGAAAACGGCATCAGCCTGAACGATGCCGACGCCTGCAGCCTGCGCAGCAACATGATTTCACACGTCGACCTGCGGGGGGTCTGGATCAACCAGTCCAGCGATGTCATCCTGCTGCGCAATGTTATCGATGCCTGCGGACGCGAAGGATGCTGGATCTACCGCTCCGAGGATATTACACTTCTGAACAACGATTTCATCGGCGGATCAGCCACCGGTGTATATGTCTACACGAGCAGCGTTGAAATCATCGGCAACATAGTGATCCAAAACGATCAGGACGGGGTATCAGCCCAGGGCGCCAATCCGCGTTTGCGCTACAACTGCATCTGGGGCAACAGTCGCCACAACTATAACGGCGTTCAGGTGGGCGACGGCGACATCAGCGAAGATCCGCGGCTCGATGGGGACTACATCCCGATGGAAGGATCACCCGTTATCGACCACGGCGACCCGGGCTACCGGGACCTGGACGGCACCAGGTCCGACATCGGCGCCCGGTTTTTCAACCAGAACCACCCACCGGAAATAATATCGACATCTCCGGAACCGTTTGAAGAGCTTGAAGGCGACCAGAGTGTGGAATTCACCGTCTATGCCGAAGACCCTGATAACAACCCGCTCACCTACACCTGGTATCTCAATGACGAGGCGGTCGGCGGCGAAAATTCCGTCGAGATACTGTTTAACAGGGATGGCGATTACGTCGTCAGGATTGTGGTTGACGACAGTTATTACATGGGGCAGACAAGTTACGAATGGTCGTTCCGGGCGGTGGGTATGGCAGCGCCGGCATCCGACCCCGAACCTCCATCCGGCTTCTCGCTCTCAGCGCCGTACCCGAACCCGTTTAATTCGACGGCAAGGTTCGAACTGACCGTTGGACGAACGGAGTTTGTAAACCTTTCGGTTAACGACCTTAACGGCAGGCGAATCCTGACTGTCTGGAACGGGATGTTGCGACCGGGACGATACGACTACACGATTGACGGAAACGATATGTCGGTGGGGATTTATATCATATCTGCTCAAGTCGGAGGGGAACAATTCAAGCGTAAGATCGCTTTAATTAAATAGTTGCTGTTGAAGAAGTGTAACAAGTGTCATACCTGCGGAAGCGGGTATCCAGAAATAGTTGTAAACAGTGGATTCCCGCCTGCGCGGGAATGACGGGGCGATGCGCGGGAATGACGGGGCGATAGTGGATTCCCGCCTGCGCGGGAATGACGGGGCGATAGTGGATTCCCGCCTGCACGGGAATGACGGGGCGATAGTGGATTCCCGCCTGCGCGGGAATGACGGGGCGACAGTGGATTCCCGCCTGCGCGGGAATGACAGTCAGAGGATTTTCGGTCAGGCATTAAAGAAAAGTAATAAACTAAATAAACGGAGAACAGGCATGAGATTTATCACCTGGAGTCTTATGCTGGGTATGGCTTTAACGCTTGTTTTTGCCCAACCTGGAATCTCACAGGATTATAAAGCCCAACTTGAGGAGGTATTGGCCAGGATTGAATCGCTCAACAAACAGATGGAAGCGGCGTCAAACTCCGGCGACCTTGACAAATACAACACCCTGAAAGCGGAATGGGAAGCCCTCCAGCCGAAAGTAAAGGAGCTCAAGGACAAGATCAACGCCGACGTTCAAGCGGATGTCAGAGCCAAAGCCAAGTTCAACGAGGGCAACGGTCATATCAAGGTCGGTCGCTACAGGGAGGCGATCGCCTCTTACAAGGAATCGATCGAATTGGATCCCGACAACCCGGCGGTATATTACATGCTGGGCCTGGCTCAGACCAAGCTGAAGTCATTTACTGAAGCTCAAGCGGCATTTAATCGAGCAATCGAATTGAGTCCCAATTACGCGCTTGCCTACCTGGCGTTGGGAAACATCGCTTCCAGGCAGAAAAATAACAGCGCTGCACTGGAGAATTATACTCGCGCCGTGGAGATCGATTCGACGCTCGCCAAGGCACACTTCGGCATCGGCAACGTGCATCTGCGCTCGAAACGTTATCCACTCGCCGCGGAAGCCTATCGCAAAGCAGTTGAAATCAATGATAAATTCGGCGACGCCTGGGTCAGCCTGGGACGGGTATTGTACGAACAGAAGAAATACAAGGATGCCATCCCCGCCCTGGAGAAGGGAACGACTCTGAGCCCCAGATCGGTGATCGGCTGGTATTACCTGGCGGAAGTATATAACGAAACCAAAGCCTACTCGAAGGCGCTTGCCGCGGCGGGGAAATGCCTTAAGGTCAAGCCGAACTACGCGGCTGCCTGGTACTCCAAGGGTATCGCTCTGATGAACCTTGGTCGCAAAAGTGAGGCAATTGCGGCTTTCGAGAAAGCCAAGGAAGACCGCGTCTGGCGTGAGAGGGCCGATTATTTCGTCAAAAAGATCCAGGGGAAGATACAGTAGCATCTCCAGAACACGAACAGCACCTTTACCGCATCGCCGCCGCCCTCGTCTCCGGCGATGAAGATACCATCCGGCACCTGCTGCAGCGGGCGATTGGTTCGGGTGCATCCGCCGCTCAAATACGGGAAGTCATCCTGACCAGCTACCTGTTCGACGGTTATCCCACGGCGTTGGAAGGCTATAGACTGCTCTCGGAAATCTCAGATCCGTCCGGTGTTGACAGGGCGGATTTCCATTATAGCGCCGAAAACATATCAACCTGGCGAGAGCGTGGTGAGAAGCTCTGCCGGAAGATCTACAGCTCGCAGTATGAGCCGCTGATGGCGAGGGTCGCCCGGGTCGCTCCCGAGCTGTCCGAGGCGATGATCGTCGAAGGCTACGGCAAGGTGCTGTCGCGTGAAGGGCTTGAGCCACGCCGGAGGGAATTGTGCGTGGTTGCAATCCTGACGGTCAAGTATAAACCGAGACAGTTGCTCAGCCATGCCCTCGGCGCGCTCAGGCTCGGCGCGACCCCCGAACAACTGAAGAACACCGTGGAGACGGCAGCCGCTTTCTCATCCGCTGAAAATAGTGAGAAGGTCAGGGAGATAATTGAGAAAGCGATCTCCCGGATTTGCCCGTAACTTGCGGGTCTGTCGCACACTCCGGATTCTCAACGTGCACGGGGATAACCAGGCTGGATTGAAACACGGGTGACAAGTTACCCGCGCCACACAATTGATCCCCGCGTGCGCGGGTGACACTCCTCAGTGGGGCGGGACTCCGTGCCTGCCCTTTTGATTCCTGCGCCGGCAGGGGTAACGGAATAAATGCATTTCGAAGGTTTCAAAGGTCTGAAAAAATTGTCAATTATGTACTGCCATAATGGCAGGTAATGCCATATTGGCTGCAAGCATGAATATCCATGAGAACAGGCGACTCTCCTGATGCAATACCCTTTTTCGTAATTAACGAGATAATAAGATATTATTGTTATTTCGTTCATTTAAGAGCGACGCCCTGCGGCGTCGTTTTTCTGGTATGCTATTTGCTGTTCAGACTTATAGAGCCATACCGGAATATCGGTTTCCTTTGGCATGGGTTCAATTTCAAGACAATCCTCGGACGGATTAGACAATACAAGGAGGTTACAAGTGAGCAACAAGATAATCGGCATCGATCTGGGCACAACCAACAGTTGCGTGGCGGTGGTTGAAGGCGGTCAGGCGACGATCATCCCCAACTCGGAGGGGGGTCGAACCACGCCGTCGGTGGTGGCGTTTTCCAAGAGCGGCGAGCGGCTGGTCGGCGGACCTGCCAAGCGGCAGGCTATCACCAACTCGCAAAAGACGGTCTATTCGATAAAGCGCTTTATGGGACGCAACTTCGATGAAGTCGGTCCTGAGATTGAACAGGTCCCCTACAAGGTTATCAAGGGCGACGGCGGACTGGCGCGGGTCAAGATCGACGACAAGGTCTATTCACCGCCTGAAATCTCAGCGATGGTGCTGCAGAAGATGAAGCAGTCCGCCGAGGATTACATCGGTGAAAAGGTGACACGCGCGGTTATCACCGTACCGGCCTATTTCAACGACTCACAGCGACAGGCGACCAAGGACGCCGGTGAGATCGCCGGTCTGAAGGTCGAACGCATCATCAACGAACCGACCGCGGCGTCGCTGGCTTATGGACTGGATAAAAAGAAGGATCAGAAGATCGCGGTGTTCGACCTCGGGGGCGGAACGTACGATATATCGATACTGGAAATCGGCGACGGCGTGTTCGAGGTGAAATCGACCAACGGCGATACCCACCTGGGCGGCGACGATTTCGACCAGAAATTGATTGACTATGTTGCAGACGAATTCAAGAAGAACGAAGGCATAGACCTGCGCAGCGACCCGATGGCGCTCCAGCGGCTGAAGGAAGCGTGCGAAAAAGCGAAGATTGAACTGTCGAGTTCGCCGCAGACACAGCTCAACCTGCCGTTCATCACCGCCACGGCCGACGGGCCCAAGCACCTCGATATGAATATCACGCGTACACAGTTCGAGCGGTTGACGGCTGATCTTATCCAGCGTACCGTCGGTCCGATCGAACAGGCGCTGAAGGATGCAAAGATGAAGGCTTCCGACATTGACGAGGTTATTCTGGTTGGCGGTTCGACCCGCATGCCGGCGGTTATTGAAGTGGTGCGGAGTCAGTTCGGCAAGGAGCCAAACCGGTCCGTCAATCCCGATGAGGTGGTTGCCATGGGTGCGGCGATCCAGGGTGGAGTGCTTGCCGGTGACGTCTCCGACGTCGTACTGCTGGATGTCACACCGCTCTCGCTGGGGATAGAGACCCTGGGCGGGGTGATGACAACCCTGATCCAGGCTAACACGACCATCCCCACTCGCAGAGAAGAGATATTCTCCACCGCTTCGGACAGCCAGCGTACGGTGGATATCCATGTCCTGCAGGGCGAACGTCCCATGGCTATCGACAACAAGACCATCGGCCGCTTCCAGTTAGATGGTATTCCCCCCGCGCCGCGCGGCGTACCGCAGATCGCGGTTGCTTTCGACATCGACGCCAACGGCATACTCTCGGTTTCGGCAACCGACAAAGCCACCGGGCGCGAGCAGCATATCAAGATCCAGGCTTCATCCGGTCTCAGCAAGGAGGAGATCGACAAGATGAAGTCCGACGCCAAGTCGCACGCCGCAGAAGATCAGAAACGACGTGAGGAGGTCGAAACACGGAACCGCGCGGATCAGCAGGTCTGGCAGACTGAGAAGCAAATCGAAGAGTTGGGCGACAAGGTTGACGCGGAATCCAAGGCAAAGCTGCAAGCCGGCGCTGATCGCATCAAGGAGGCGCTCAAGGGAACCGACGTCCAGGCTATCAAGGACGCCAGCGACGACCTGGACAAGATCTGGCAGCAGATCTCGACCAAGATGTACGATAACATCCAGGCGCAGCAACAAGCCACCGGCGGTGGTCCGACAGAGGAAAAGGTGAAAGCGGAAAGCACGAAGGATGAAGGTGAAGTGGAAGATGCGGATTACGAGGTGGTGGAGTAATTGCTGTACAAAACGATATCATTTATCGTGAAACTGTGGGAACTTCCGATCAACTAATTCGTACCATAGAATGAAGACACCGGAGGAATAATCAGACTCCAGCGGGAAAAAACGGTGAACCTCCAACCTCCAAGTAACGATGTTTATCCTGTTGTATTTTAACAGGATAAACACTTCACATAAATAGAGCCCGGGATCAAACCCGGGCTTTTTTTCTGTTGCAGACATAGAGTGGTACACGGACACAATCATCCTCGGATCAGAGCCTAATCCTCTGAATGCAGCTTGACATTATGACATTAAAATTATTATATTTGTAGATTATTTCCACCATGAATGCACTGAAAAGAGGAACTCCTTGCAAATATTCCCCATAGCATCTTCGTCAGACGGCAACTCCACATTTATCAGAACCGCTTCCGCTTCAATTCTGGTGGATTGCGGCGTCAGCCTCAAACTGCTCCTTGACGCGTTGGGCAAAGATCAACTGATGTCTCTCGACGCAATCTTCATAACTCACGAGCATTACGATCACATCAAGGGACTTGACACGCTGGCGAGGAAGTTCGATCTTCCTGTCTACATCAATCAACTCTCCTATGAGGCAAAGTCATATCAGTTCAGAAACATCGATAATCACGTGCTTGAGCGCGGAGTTGCGGTCAGTATAAACGATCTTACCGTGGTTCCTTTTGACGTTGAACATGACACGGTTAATACATTCGGTTTTACCATGTCCGAGGAGAACGGACCGTTGCTCTGCTATTTTACGGACACCGGTCTGATAAGCGAATACAACAAGTCGCTGATGACGCAGGCCGACGTCCTGTTGATTGAATGCAATTATAATGAAGACATGCTCTTGAAGTATCCCGACTATCCGGATGATCTCAAGGGCAGAATTGCGGATTATCACCTCAGCAACAGGCAGTCGCTCGACGCCCTCGAAGAGATCGGCGTGGAGAGCTTCGGGACGATTATTCCGGCGCACCTGAGCCCGCGAACCAACAGCCCCGAACAGCTCATCATTGAACTGACCGAGCGCTTCCCCGATGACATCGACAAATTCGCAATCGCGCCACTGTCATCGCCCATCAGGGTTGAGAAGCGCTGTTTCAACAGCCTCGAATCATAAGACGCAATGCCAAACTCCATGAAATCCATATTCAACATGCCCGCGGTGTGGATAGTGATATTGCTGACATCGATTGCCTTCACGGGCTGCGATCTGAAGGACGAGGACACGACCGGATTAATCAGCGGTCGGGTGACCGATGCCGGTGACGGCTCCGCCGTACGTGACGCGCTGATTGAAGTCGTCGGCGAGGGACTGTCTTCAGGAACCGATCAAAACGGCAATTACAGCATAGAGGATATACCAGAGGGAATATTCACCGTCAGGGCTTCGGCTGACAACTACTTAGAAGACGTACGTTCACCGGTGCAGGTGTTCACGAATGAGACCACTCGTCTCAACTTCCAGCTCATCCAGGAAGGCGCGGTCGGAACGCTCAGCGGCGCCGTCACCAATGCGGTCAACGGTAATCCGGTCCAGTTCGCAGTGATATCCGTTGTCGGCACAGGTCTCTCAACGACATCCGACGAGAGCGGCTTTTATGTTCTGCAACACGTGCCTGAAGGGATCAAGACGGTAAATGCCTCCGCCGGCTTTTTCTACACCAGCACCAATGACCATGTCCTCATCCGAGCCGGCGAGACGACCACGGTACACTTCGCACTCTCACCGGAACTTACTGAAGAGGGCGGCATCATGCGTATCGTCCTGACCTGGGGACTGGATCCGCATGATCTCGATTCTCACCTTAAAACCCCGACGATCGACGACCAGACCTACCACGTATACTACGGATCGCGGGGAGACAGCTCCAACGCGCCGTACGTCTGGCTGGATCGAGACGACGTCGACAGCTTCGGTCCGGAGACAATCACGATTTACCAGGGACAATCCGGCACCTACAGCTATTTCGTGCATAACTATTCGCAGTTCACCGACGAAGAAGCCCCCGATTTCACAGCATCCGATGCACTCGTTCATGTATATGACCGCAACGGCTTCAGGCAATCGTTCCTGATCCCTGAGAGTGGAGAAGGATTGTTCTGGTACGTCTGCGACATCGACCTGGAGGGTAATATCATCACGGAGATCAATCGCATCCAGACGGAGGAACCTGGAGGGGAAGAGACTGTCGCGGGTGTGATTGGGAAGTAGCGGCAGGCTTGGATGCAGCCCGGTCCACACCGTTGAAATCGGCAGGAAATCCGAGCGGGAGGTGTCCGGACTACATTACTGATACAGGTCAACCATGTAGAACATGTGATCACTGTGACCGTAGCGGAACAGGCGCACATCCGACGCCGCCTTGAATCCCCGGTACAGGATATAGTCAATTCGGAGTACCGGCGCGTCCTGGTGCCAGGTCGACCCCGGAAATTTACCCGCTTCCCGACCGGCGTCCCTGAATCCCCTCTTCAGCGTGCGGACAACCCGGTCAGTGGGGGTGCTGTTGAAATCACCCACTATGATCACCGGACCCTCGAGCCGACGCGCGGCAGCCGCAGTTAAACGCGCCTGTTTCAACCTCATCGCCCAGCTCGACACCGCGCCCCTTAAGCCCTCCTTCAGGCTGACCGGTTCCAAATGCAGACCGACCACGTTCACAAGCCTGCCCCGCATCCTGGTCTTCACAATGTATATGAACCGTTCTTCGTCACGTAGCGAAGGACACCTGATCCGTTCCGTCAATTCTATCGGCTTCTTGCTGATTATGAGTAGACCGTCTTCCGCCCCGGGCGCGATCTCGCCGAACCAGGCGTAATAACCGTTTTTTTCGCTGTCATTTCCAAACAGATTTGAGGGCACATCCTTCTTTTTAACCTCCTCAAAGCACGCCAGGTCCACGTCGTTCCACTTCAGGGTGTTCTGAAAATATCCCGGGAAGAAAAATCTTACGTTAAACGTCAACACCTTGACCCGATCAGCGCTGTTTCCATTAAAAGTCGAGCCGATCATCGGCGTGTAACACACTGCTTCGGTGAACAATACCAGGAGGATTATCAACGCCGCCGCGAACCAGCGCCATCTTCCGCCTGCAGTATAATGCAGAACCAGCATTACATCGAACAGCAACAGGAAGACGCGGAACAACTGGTTTCCCGCGAACCATTCAAGGAAGGCGACCGGGAAGAATGGAATGTAAATGACAAACGTGAACAGACCTGTGAAGATCAGGCACAGGTTGAGCAGACGTTGAGCCGCCGCAGAAAGTGTGAATCTCCTCGTTCTTCTGCCGCCTGGACGCCTCGATTTCGATCTGTGTATCAGACTGCCGACGTTCATGTAGAATCTTTAGAAAAAGCCCCCACCGGTTTTTCCAGGTGGGAGCGAATCCTCGCACTTATTGAAGTGAAGCGCCCTAAAAAACCGCCGTCTCGCGGTATTCTCCGAAGGCTTCACGCAAGACACCGACCATCTCGCCCAGCGTCACATAAGCATGGGCGCATTCGATGAAATACGGCATCAGGTTCTCCGTCGAACGGGCTGCATCCGCCAGGCGGTCAAGCTTAAGACGCACCTCTTTCGGATCACGTTTCCTGCGCACCTCCTTCAGATTGTCAATCTGATGTTTCGCATCCTCGGGCGTAATCTTCAGGATCGGGATTTCAACCGTCTCATCATGATCGATGTAGTCGTTGACACCCACGACAATTCGTCCCTTCGACTCCAGCTCCATCTGGTGGCGATACGCTGCGCGGGCGATCTCCCGCTGCTGGAAACCCCTCTCAAGGGCCGGAATCACCCCGCCCATCTCCTCTATCCGTTCGAAATATTCTTCGGCTTCCCGCTCCATCCGGTCGGTCATCAGCTCGATATAGTATGATCCGCCAAGAGGGTCTATCACGTTCGCCACGCCGGTCTCGAACGCAATTATCTGTTGGGTGCGCAGTGCGATCTTAGCCGCTTTCGCCGACGGCAGAGCCAACGTTTCATCCATCGAATTGGTATGAAGCGACTGCGTTCCGCCCAAAACGCCCGCCAGCGCTTCAATCGCTGTACGGACGATGTTGTTCTCCGGCTGTTGTGCGGTCAGGCTGCAGCCCGCGGTCTGGGTGTGGAAGCGCATCAACCAGCTGCGGGGATTCTTGGCGCCGTACTTGTAGCGCATCCGCTTTGCCCAGATACGACGGGCGGCGCGATACTTGGCAATCTCCTCGAAGAAATCCAGGTGGGCGTTGAAGAAGTGCGACAGCCTCGGTGAGAAGGCATCGACGTCAAGACCGCGTTCAATTGCCGCTTCCACGTAGGCAAAGCCGTCGGACAGCGTGAACGCCAGTTCCTGAACGGCGGTGGATCCCGCCTCGCGGATATGGTAGCCGGATATCGAGATCGTGTTCCATTCGGGCAGTTCATCCGTGCCGAACTCAATCGTGTCGACCTCCAGACGCATGGACGGCTCCGGAGGAAAGATATATTCCTTCTGGGCGATGTATTCCTTGAGGATATCGTTCTGGATCGTGCCGCGCAGTTTCCGGCGCTCGGCGCCCTGTTTCTCCGCCGCGGCGATGTAGAATGCCCACATGATCGCCGCCGGGCTGTTGATGGTCATCGACGTGGAGATTTTTCCCATATCCAGACCGTCGAACAGGACCTCCATGTCGCGCAGCGAACAGACAGACACGCCGCATTTGCCGACTTCGCCCTCCGACCAGGAGTCATCGGAGTCGCGTCCCATCAGCGTCGGCAGGTCGAACGCCACGGAAAAACCGGTCTGACCCTTCTCGGCGAGGAATTTATAGCGTTGATTGGTCGCTTCCGGCGTGGCGAAACCGCCGAACATGCGCATCGTCCAGAGCCGTCCGCGGTACATCGTGGCATGCACGCCCCTCGTATACGGAAACTGACCCGGGTAGCTCAACTGCTGTTCGGGATCCCAGTCCTTCATATCGTGCTGGGTGACCATTGGCGGAACTTCGGCGGACGACACGGTCGTAAACAGGGCATCGCGCTTCCTGCCGGCTTCGAATTCCTGCTGCCAGCGTTTGTAATCTTCCATTCTATTTTCCAATGTGTTGTTCACTACTAAATAAGTGTTAATTGTTTTTGTATGATGTCGCAGATCAGCGGTGGTGTCAGGCGTCCGCTGCAGCGACTTGTAGGGCATGATCACTGCCGATCCTGAACGTTAACCGACCGGAACGCAGCCCGGATCCCTTGTGGTCCGGGTTTCTTTCTTTAGCGACTCCGGATCATCGAAATGAGTATGCCGGAACCATACTATTACCTACTTGCATATATAACCGTTATTAAAAAGGCACAATTTTGTCATTCCCGCGAAGGCGGGAATCCAGATAAGCATTAGATATTACGTAAGTTGCCTGGATTCCCGCCTTCGCGGGAATGACAGCATCTTTCATGCGATTTTTTACTCAAGTAGGTACTATTTCACTCTCATAATCATCCCGGTATTCCCGAACTACAAGGGATCCGGGCTACGTTTCATCCGCCTCTCCCGAAAAGAACTGTTCAATAAGCTGTTGTGCCGCGTTCCTGACCGGCATGTTCGAGTTGACCACCTTATCAAGGGACTCGGGACTGACAACCTGCCACAACCTGCGTCTGAGAATCATCTGTGCGGCGCGCCTGATCCGGTCAATCCGCTGTTCTTCCCGTCGTCTATCGAGGCTCTTATCCTGTTTTGATCTCTCAAAATACCGCTCAAGCCATTCGACCAGTTCCACAACACCCTCACCCCTGTTCGCCGAGGTCATCAGAACATCAGGCTTGCGATTACCGCCCCTCATCTCAATGACAGACTCGAGATCCATAACAAAACGTTCCGCCCCCCACATATCCTTCTTGTTGACCACAAACAGATCGGCGATCTCCATCAAGCCCGCCTTCATCGCCTGGATGCTGTCGCCCGATCCCGGTTCAAAGACCACCACCGTTACATCGCAGGCTCCGACGATGTCCACCTCCGCCTGACCCACGCCGACCGTTTCGATGATGATTCGATCGAAGGCGAAGACGTCGAGGAGGTCAGCGGCGTCGATCGCCGCGGCGGTTAAACCACCGGACATTCCTCTCGTCGCCAGGCTGCGAATAAATATACCCTCATCGAGCGTCAGGTCGTGCATGCGCACACGGTCGCCCAACAGCGCGCCGCCCGTGAAGGGGCTGGTTGGGTCAACGGCGATGATGCCGACACTTTTGTCCCGCTTGCGGTAGTTACGGGCGGTCTCATTGATGAGCGTGCTCTTACCGGCGCCCAAAGGACCGGTTATACCGATGCGGAACGCCCCACCGATCGGTCGCCCCTTTTCAACCGACGGCAGAGGCTCGCCGGGTGAAAGATCGTCAAGTCTGCTGAGTAATCGCGATAGTGTACGACGTCGTTGTGGATCCATTTATAGCATGTGTTTTTTACAGTTGTGTTGAATCCGATAAAACGGATGTCCGGATCCCCGCATGCCGGTCCGTCAGAGAATTGAAATTTATTCAATGTCATCGCGTGCAGGGCGAAGCAATCTCAAGTATTATTATGATATTAGAGATTACATTGTCACTGCTTTCCTCGCAATGATAATGTTTCGGATAAGTTGCTGCGCGGGGATCATGAAACAGAAGAGGATTACGAAACAGAAACGTATAACAAGCTGATAATACAATGCCTCATCATCAACTATACGTCTTCTTGAAGTTTTCAAAATCGTTGAATATCAGCGTATTATGATCCACCAAACAGTGTCCTTCATCCTCGAAGCGTTTGATTACCCGCGATATCGTCTCACGCGACGTTCCGGCGATGTTCGCCAGGTCCCGCTGCAACGGCAATTCATCAACCTGGACCTTGCCCTCCCTGACCTTGCCGATATCCTCAGCCAGCCTGATCAACGTTGCCGCGACGCGTCCCTTGGCGTCGAGCAACGACAGCGAGCTGATCTGGCTGTCTGATTTGCGGATGCGACCGGCGAGCTCTTTGAGTAGCGTGATGGCGATCTTGGGAACCTTCTCCAGCAGTTCCATGAAATCGTTGCGGTTCATCATCATCAGTTCCACTCCGTCAATGGATGTCACCGATGCACTGCGAGCCAGACCGTCGATCACGGACAATTCGCCGAAGAAATCACCCTCGCCAAGAATGGCAAGTATCGCTTCACCACCGTCAGGGGCGTTGATGGAGATCTTAACCCTGCCTTTCTTGATGATAAACAGACAATTGCCAACATCGTCCTCAAAGATTATCGGGCTGTTCCTGCCGAACTTCCTTAAAATCAGCTTCTTTCTGACCAGCTCGAGCTCCTCCTCATCGAGGTCGGCCAATAACGGAAAGTATTTCAGCGGGTCCTTTTCCACTCGTCATCCCTTATATCGAATTTACTACAGTCCGATCAGAGGCGTATTTTTCAAGCTCGCTCCGAATTACAGGTTTCAGATAGAGTTTCTCTGCTCCTGCATTCGAGATCGCCTGCGACAGAGCTGCGATCCGCTCATCAAGCGGCTGCCACCTGTTAATAATCAATATCGATCTGCCCTGCAACACACAGACACCGGTCTGAAACCGTCCCTGTTCATGACGAACCTCGCTGAACAGCCGTCCGGCAACATCTTCAAGTTCGCTCAGCAGCTTTTCCGACTTGAGAAAACGTGTCACAGATACCTCGTTCTCTTCTCTTTCTGCAGCTTCTCCACGATCTCCTTGACATCCTGCGCCCGATCAAGGGGACAAATCAGGGTCGCTGAAGGTGTATTCACCACCAGGATGTTGTCCATGCCGAGAACCGCGGTCAGCTTACCGGGTGAGTAAATATAATTATGCTGCGCGTCGATGGCGACCGTTTCACCGATATGCACCGAATCATCCTGCCCCTTAACCGATATCCTGAACAACTCGTCCCAGCTTCCGACATCGCTCCAGCCGAAGTCACCGGTCAACATATAGATCGGCGAATTGGTGATCTCCATTACGCCGTAGTCTATTGAGATCGGCCTGATCCGTTTATAATAGTTGCTCAAAACCCCCGGATACTCATCCTTTTCCAACGCTTCTTCTATCTTTTGTAATTGTGCATACAGCTCCGGCAGACAATCATCCAGCTCGGCGAGTATCTTCGAGGCGCGCCAGATGAATATTCCGCTGTTCCAGAAGAAATCCCCGGAATCCAGGAACAGCCTTGCGGTTTCGGTCGTCGGTTTTTCAGCGAAAGTCTTGACCCTGTAAACGCCATCCGGCAGGTCGTCACCGGGTTCCTCAAACTGGATATAGCCATAGGCTGTTTCGGGTCGGGTCGGCGGGATACCGATGGTTACCAGTGCGTCATGTTTCTCCACCACATTAATTCCGGTCCTGACGATATTCTGGAATGTAGTAATATTCTTGATCAGGTGATCCGCCGGCAGCACCACCATGATTCCCCCGGGATCGATCCGCCGGACATGAATCGCAGCTAAACCAATACAAGCCGCGGTGTTGCGCGGCACCGGTTCAAGGATGAAATTCGCTTCGTCCATTTCGGGCAACTGGGGCGCGATGATCCTCATCTGCTGTGCGTTTGAGACCACGTAAGTCCGTTCAAGCGGGATCAGCCCGTCCAGTCGGCTCACCGTATCCTGCAGCATGCTGTTGGGGCCGTTGATAGCCAGGACCTGCTTGGGTCTGCGGCGGCGGGACAGCGGCCAGAACCGCGTTCCCATCCCCCCCGCCATGATTATTGCGTAGATGTTGGGCTTCAAAGGCATGCCTTCATTTCTTGTTGTCTCTACGTGAACCGCTATTTATTTCAACGATTCTCTCCCAATCAATCTCACCATTGTTTTTGCAATATTCATTCAAGAACTGCTTTAGAAAGAGATTACGTGCCATTTCCCATTTTCTTTCAAAATCAATTAAATGCACTCTAACCTGCTTATCATCAATTAATGTGATAAGTTTCTTGTAGAAATCATTATCACCAGTAATCTCAGCCCAAAATTCCTGTCCGAACAGTTCACGATATATTCTCTTTCTCGACGGTTTAGTATTACGTTGTCCATAACAATGACCCAATAACGCATCAAAACGCTTGTTCATTTTCTTCAGTCTGTTCCGCAATTCTACAAATTCGTCATTTTGTCGCTTTGCTTGACTTGCATTATAAATATTTGGACCGGATTTCACGGAAACAGCCAGATATCGATCATCTGTTTCAACGGCGACATCAACACCTTCACTGGGCGAGACAACCCCTCCCGACACCTCCCGGGCTAATGGTTCGAAGAATGCATCTCCAAATATTCCTTCATCGGAAGATGTTAAAAACGCTGCTAATATAGAGTCTATAAAGCCTTCTGGACTGTTGTTTGAGATAGACCTGTAAAGATATGGATTCTTTCGTTTTAAGATTTTATTAAGATTTATTGAATCAAATTTCACCAGTCTTCTTTCGTAGAATTCAGCCAAGTATTTCTGTATTAAGTTCTTAAGTTTTGATGATTCCATAATTCCTCCTGATAGTCTAAATCATTCATTGAATTAATTGATTGAAGCCTTTTCTCAGCAATACTACAGTATTCAGATACAATTTCTATTCCAATGTAATGCCTTGTACATCTTTTTGCTGCAATGGCTGTTGTTCCCGAACCAATAAAGGGATCCAGTACAATATCACCAGGATCTGAGAATAACTGGATAAACCACTCAGGTAGTTTTTCAGGAAACGCTGCAGAATGATTTCTGTTTGAGCATTCAGTCGCTAAATGTAATACATTTGTAGGATAGACATATTCGCGGCCAACCCAGTGGGATATATTTTTACCAAAGCCGCTTCCAGCCCTTGACTCATCTCTGGTTTTATCTCTTTCAGATAATTTTGATAGTCTTTTATTCGACCATTCGCCTACCGGAATCATTACCGCTTCCTGATTCATCTTGAATTTTGGATTCTTAGTGAAATGCAGGCATCTCTCCCAGGCATCCCTAAATCTATTACTCCATTTCCCCGGATAACAATTTTTTTTATGCCAGCAATATTCCTCAACCCATCGCCAACCATGCCTTCTTCGCATCGCTAATATTAAATCTAACACATATGTATGTCTCTCACCATTCACTACCTTTTCTTTTATATTCAAAATAAATGAACCATTTCGTTTCAGTACCCTAAACAGTTGCATACTTATCGGTAGAAACCACTCAACATAATTGTCCGGACGAATACCACCGTATGATTTCTTTCTACTATCAGCATATGGTGGTGAAGTTATAATCAAATCTACGCTTTCCTTAGGCCATGTCTTAAGTATCTCTAACGCATCACCATTAATTATCGTATCGAGCTTGAAAGTTCCTGACAATTTATTAACCTCTACATAGACTATTTGATGGTATGCTTGGAAAACAAGAAATATACCAGAACCGATAACAACAGAACCTGCCCCGCCCCCGCCGCCAGCCCCGGAACCATCGCCGTTACCAGGTATCGACCGAACGGGACTTCGTTGGCTCCGGTCAGCAGCAGTATTCCCAGGAATATAATCCGCCCGGCTGCAAGCCCGGTCGCCACCGCGGCAAAGCTGTTCCAGCCCTTCTGCCGCAGCCAGCCGATAACCAGTCCGTACGCGGCGAGCTCGAACGTCATCGGCAGGGCTTTAACCAGCAGGGGATAGCCGGTCAACAGATAGTTGGTCGCCGGCGCCAGCGCTCCGACCGTCACCCCGCCGCGTATCCCGTAGACCAGCGCAGCGAAGACCACCGGCCAGTGCATCGGCAACAGCCACCTGACCGGAGCCCCGCTCAAATGGGCGACTGCGGGAAGCAGCACCGCCGTGAACACCAGCCCAAGCTGAATCAACCGGGCGCCCGTGCTGTGTGACGACAGAACCAGCGCCCTGCCGGAATCCATGTGATATACTGTATCTTTCATAAAATCAATATCAAGTTGTTTACCATGTTCGTTACTTTGCGGCAGGAACACCTTCAAGCTTCATCACTGATCATCTGAAAGTAACCTTTACGCCGCCCGTCTCCCATCTCTCACGCACCGTTATCGTATCCGGCACGACCGTGAACCGTTCGGCGAACCGGAACGGCTTCAGCGCGCCGGGATCATACGATCCGTCTCTGTCCATATCGTCGAATGCCCAGATCAGGTAATCGCCGGTATTCAAACGTTCAATTTTGAACAAACCACCGCCACTTGCAGAACCGCGGGTATCTGCCCCATCCCTCCCCCTTAACGATCTGGCCATGACGATCGGCCGCGCTACGTTGCCGGAGACTTTACCCGAAATCGAACCGGTTTCAGCGGGATCTATTACGGAAAAGGATACATCCCAGGTTGAATCCGGCGACAGGTTACCATTTTTATCCCTGATCCTCGTCAAATCAAGCTGCAGTGTCAGCTCGGCGCCGAACGGAATCTTCTTCAGGGACTCCCATTGTACCAGATTGCTCTCGATACGATGACAACTGAGTGGATATTTGAGGCTGTCAGGTATCTCAACGCTGTCCGGAGTTTCCGAACCGTCGGATTCGAAAAGAGTCAACAGAGAGTCAAAATCCGTAACCGACAGCGCATCATCGAAGCCTATCCATCCCGCGGGAGTCTCAGGAATGCCGCGTTCCCGTCCGGCGGGAAACGACGCGGCAACCCGTGGGCCCAGCGTGTCGGGGATGGATGACCCGCTGAAACTATACCGTGTCGTATCTCCGGCGAGCGTCAGGAAATATACTCCATCCGCAACCTGTTTTTCAGTCAGTAAAACCATGCGCGACGAGTCCGCCGCATCCAGCCAGGCTCGTTGTACCTCAAGGGCGCCGGAGGAATCATAAACCGAGAGCTCAGGCAGGACGTCCGCCGTACTCCGCCTCAACTCGCTGCTGAAACGCAATACCACGTGATGATCGTCGGAAGCCGAGACGATAAACAACGCCGCTTCAGACGTATCCCGCTTCACGGCATAGAGCTCTATCCAGGCTTCAGAGCCGCTGTCCAGCCTGACGTCACGCCAGGGCAATCCGATCCGGTCAGCTCCCGGATCATAGAGGCGGTCGTGATTCCGGTCATCCCAACAGGCGACGCGAAAATCCCCGGGGGGCAGGTAGTCCAGCGCGAACTTACCGTCTTCCCCCGTCTGTGTCAGGAATTCCGCCGGCGTTTCAATCGGATTCATATCCAGCGAATCGCTCACGATCCACGCTCCGACCAGGATCCCCTGAAGCGACTGGCGGGCAAAGACCCGCCCGGATATCCTGCCGTCGTCGATCCTCTCGCCGGCTGTCAACGCCAACGTATAGCTCTGTGCAAGCCTGTTCCGGTGCAGATCCATTACGCCGCTGCCGATTGACACTACGAGCGTGCGCTCACCGGGAACAGGCTCGCGTAAAACCAACCGCACCCGGCGTCCGCGTGTTTTAACCCTGGGTTTCCTGAGCGGCGCAGGTGAGATGAACAACGCCTCCAGCAGCGATTCCCTGTCGATCGGCTCGCTGAAAGTGAACTCTATCACAGCCTTCGGATCGACCCCGGTCGAGCCCGGCGGCGGACTGACCTCCACGATCTGAGGCGGCTCACCGTCCTCCGGACCGCCGCCCGGCGGGCCTATCGAAGCGCAGCCGTGCAGAAGCAAACAGGAAGCGAATGCTACGCACAGCCAGTTTAGTTTAACGTGCAAATTTACTAACTTATCAACCTGTTGTCAACAGCTTTCAAATATATAAGGTATAACGAGCAGCGCCGGTCATCAAGTCGTTTGGCTTGTAAAAGAAAGCGCGGGGCATTATATTGTTGTTTCAGGCTGTCATGCTGATTGGGACATCTATGGGTAGATAACGTTTTATCCCTGATCGAATTACTCTGCGGCTGACGTCCGCGGAATTGCATGACTGCGAAGTGTTTTCTGTAAAACATTAACCTGGAGATATCAATGGCTAAGGAATATCTAAATTTCATCGACGGCAAGTGGTGCGCCGCCGATACCGGCGAGTGGTTCGAGAACCGCAACCCGGCAGACTGGGACGAGGTTGTCGGATTGTTCCCCAAGTCCGCGAAAACAGACGTGGACAGGGCGGTAAAAGCAGCGCGCGCGGCATACCGTGAATGGCGTCTGGTTCCGGCTCCCGAACGGGGCGCGATACTGAAGCGCGCCGGCGACATCATGGTCGAACGCAAGGAAGAGTTGGCGCGCAACATGACCCGGGAGATGGGCAAGGTTCTCACCGAAACCAGAGGCGATGTTCAGGAAGGCATCGACACGTTCTACTACGCCGCCGTTGAGGGTCGCAGGCTGTTCAGCCACACCGCGCCTTCAGAGATGCGCAACAAGATGAACCTCTCCTTCCGCATGCCGATCGGCGTTGCCGGTCTGATAACGCCCTGGAACTTCCCGATGGCGATCCCCTGCTGGAAGTCGCTGCCGGCGCTGGTCTGCGGCAACAGTGTCGTTTTCAAACCCGCGTCCGATACACCGCTGACCGCCACGACACTGGTTGAAATCCTGCTTGAAGCCGGCATTCCGCCGGGTGTGATCAACATCGTTCACGGCGGAGGCGGCGCGGTCGGTACGGCGATCGTGGAGCATCCGGACATCGACCTCATCAGCTTCACCGGCTCATCGATGGTCGGCAGACAGATCAATTCAAAAGCAGGCGCACAGCTCAAGCGAGTATCACTCGAACTCGGCGGCAAGAACGCCCAGATCGTAATGGACGACGGCGACCTCGACCTGGCGCTGGAGGGCGTACTGTGGGGCGCGTTCGGCACAACAGGTCAGCGCTGTACCGCGACCAGCCGACTGATCCTGCACGAAGCAATCCACGACCGGTTCGTCGATATGCTGCTTAAGGCGATTGAAGGGCTCACGGTCGGCGATGGATTGCTTCCAGAGAACACGGTGGGGCCCCTCATTAACAAGGGTCAAGTCGAGGTTGTTCACGGTTACGTCGAGATCGGTAAATCCGAGGGCGCCAAGCTCATGTGCGGCGGGCATCAGCTTACGGACGGCGATCACGCCCGGGGCTGGTTCTATGCCCCCACGGTATTCACCGGCGTAACGCCCGGGATGCGCATCTTCAAGGAGGAGATCTTCGGACCGGTGCTCAGCGTCGTCAAGGTCAGGGATTTCGATGAGGCGGTCAAGGTTCACAACGATTGCATCTATGGGCTCTCGTCCTCGATCTACACCCGGGACGTGAACAATGCCATGCGTGCCGTGCGCGACCTCGAAGCGGGCATCACTTACGTAAACGGTCCGACCATCGGCGCCGAGTGCCACATGCCGTTCGGCGGCGTCAAGGAGACCGGCAACGGACACCGCGAAGGAGGCTGGCCCGTGTATGAGTTCTACTCGGAAATCAAGACGGTCTACATCGATTTCTCCGGCAGACTGCAGCGGGCGCAGATAGATAATTATTGATTGTTGATTGATGATTCCCCCCGCGAAGCAGGAGGGGAGTGAGGGGAAACACATCAGAATTCGGGGAGAGCCGACTTCAGCTTTAATGCTGGGGAGAGCCGACTGAAGTCGGCTCTCCCCAGCAGGAAGTTATAAGTAGAGTAGATTAAAGGGCATAGAGAAACGAAGGGAGAGTAAGATGAAAAACCGCCTCTTCTACGGTGACTGCCTCGATGTTCTGAAGAATTCGATAGAAGACGAGAGCATCGACCTCATTTACATCGATCCGCCCTTCAACTCGAAGCGCAACTACAACGTCTTCAACTCGAAGCGCAACTACAACGTACTCTTCGAGTCGATAGATATGAGCGATGCCAAAGCGCAGAAGGAGGCTTTCGCCGATACTTGGAGCAACGTCAAGTATATCGACCAGCTTAACGAGATCCAGGATCTGAACCTCGACCTGTTTATGTTCCTGAGTACACTCGACTCGATCAACATCTCCAAGGGAGCGGTTTCCTACTTGACCACAATGGCTCTGCGGATTATCTATATGCACCGTAAGCTCAAAAAGACAGGGTCTTTTTATCTGCACTGCGATCCGACTATGAGTCACTA
>JALGVR010000147.1 GCA_025774605.1 bacterium
CTGCGAAGCAGGACTCTTAACCATCCCCCCCTGCGAAGCAGGACTCTTAACCATCCCCCCCTGCGAAGCAGGACTTTTAACCATCCCCCCCCCGCGAAGCAGGACTTTTAACCATCCCCCCCTGCGAAGCAGGGGGGGGTAGGGGGGGGTCATCCTCAGAATCCACAACCCTCGGCGTGTGCATCACCAGGTACCCGCCCGGCTTAAGCACGCGGCGGAATTCCGCGAATGTCGCTTTATCATCCTCGACGTGCTCCATCACGTCAACGGTCAGAACCAGGTCGAACTTCTCCGCCGCGAGCGGCTGAACCTGAACATCACCGAGGACGATATGCGCCTTGGGGTGAATACTGCGGAAGTAAGACTCGCCGCCGTAGATGTGCCTTCGGTCGATTTCCAGACCGACGAGGGTTGCATCTTTGAACGTCCTCAACATCCGGTCCGAGTATTGTCCGAAGCCCATGCCGGCGTCAAGGATTGTTGATTCGTGATTCGTGATTCGCGATTTCAACAGTCGCAACTCGCGCCGGACGTACCACGCGCGCAGGAACAGGATATCGAGCGCGAGGAAAAACAGGCGCCGTAATGCCGCGCTTCGTCCAAGCAGTCTCGCCAGGCTCTGTTTTATGGGATCGTATTCCAAATTTCTCTATAAATACGGCTTTGTGCCCCGTTCAGCTTGCCGGACGGATTTATTCTCTTTGCGTTCGTACCTTTCATCAACACAACCTCATCGCCTGTACCTTCACAGACTACTTCATCTTGCGGATTTCCGAACCAGACTGTTATGTGTTTCCGGCGCGGTCGTAAAATACTTTTACTTCCTCCATAAGCGCTCACTACTGATTTATTAGGCTAATTGATTGGACCAATCTTCATAACAAAGCACTTAGAATCATAGGAATGTCTTGGCTCCGATACACCTACTACGACAATATCTGAATCTGATAAGAACAAATCCTTAAAGTACTCGTTTCGCTCAGCCCATCCATAGTGTTGGAACCAGATAAGTTGTTGTCGATTGAATCTCATAAGGAAAAAATCCTGATCATAGCGCTCTGCATTATGACGCTTTACAACCAGTTCTCCTGCTAAAAGGAAAGTACCATCGGGCAACTTCTGGAAATATCGTACACTGAAATACCTAATTTTAGAGTAATCAAGTTTAAGGTTAATCATCTGCTCGCTTACAAATCGTCCGAGACTGTCCCAGTTTGTGAAATATAAATGATTGGTTAAATTCGTTATCTTCTGATAACCCTCCTCGCAAAGACGTACACCTTTGATTAGTCTGTTCTCAATAAACGTAAGCCAATCTTCATTCTTCTCCCAACAGAACCAAAACCTTTTACCAAGTCTGTAAATTCCATCCAATCTAAACTGATGGAGATCTTCGTAACTGTCTATTTGCATAGCCTGCCCCGAAATTCCTTTTTCATCAAGGAGCGTAAGATAAAGAAGTAATGTATCCTGGGCAGTTCTTTCCAATATCTCCTGGTATCCAGCTCTTCTGGGTTTTGTATAGGTGCGAGGATCAAATAGATCCAATATTGGAAGTTCGGAGTCTCTTAAATTGTACACGAACAAGATTCTATCATGAAATGATGGATGTTTCTGAAAACATACGGGATTGATCAATGGATAATTCCCTAATCCGGAGGGAAATTCAAAATTCGACTCCCAATGTACATTACCACCTGTGTCAAACGTAACTATCTCCATCAATGGAGGTGAGCGAAATTTAGGTATATCAACTTCTAAATCCAGTCCGCTATCATAGAAAACCCCGCTCAAATTTGAATCAAAGCCTAAAATATTCTGACACATGCCATACATTCGATCACCGATTCGATTTAATGACAACAGTTCACCATCAGCACTGACAACAGCAATCCAATTCCATTTTTCTACATCTTTCGAATTTAACTGTACATATCTCCCAACGGTTCTGCTCTCCTGTTTTTTCAGAATTGCGTTTCCGACAACCATAATTTCTTCTCTCGTATTAGTTGTGATTGCATTGATACCGCTGTACGATGCGTTTTCGTTGAACATAACAGTCCACAATGTATCTCCATGCGAATCTATCTTTACGAGATAATCATCAAATGGCAGAATAAATCCACCATCAGAAGTTGATAGAGAGTTACTATATAAACTTTTAAAATTGTACATCTTTGTCCATAATGTGTCAGGTTGAGCATAAAGACAGGAACAATGAGCCATTTGTATTAATATCAAACAGCAAATTAATCGGCAATATTTTATTATGGTAATTCCTCCTTATTTAGATTTGGCCATTGTGGGCGTTCTCATAAGGTCGTCGACAGGAATGTCGGCGCTCCACCCGTTCTTTCACACTTTCGCACTTCCCCGCTTTCTCACTGCAACCCGGTACACACCCAGCCCAATCAATCCAATCAGCGTTACCAGTGAAATCCACAACCCGGTATAAAACCACTTCGGCTTGAAGACAAACTCCACGTCGTGACTGCCGGCGGGTAATGCTATCGCCCGCAGAACGCCGTCGGCGCGCATGATGTCCGTTTCCCGGCCATCGACCAACGCCTTCCAGCCGGATGGATAATAGCTGTCCGCCAATACCAGCAGCTTGGGAGAATCCGTATTCACTTTGATCATGATCTTCTCGTTCCGGTAATCGACAAGTTTCGCCTCCCCCCTGCCGCCGGGCTGAGGTCTGATGCCGGGTTCATGGTCGAGCAGCGTCATCGTCGCCGGGTTCCAGTCGCCGGTCAGCATCTCCTTCAGCGTGGGATCGAACTCCTCGATGACCCTGTATTCCCCGACCAGCCGCACCCGCGGCAGCTCCCCCGGGTTACGGTAGACGAACGCGCCGCTGCCGCCGCGCGGATCACGCGGCATCAACACCGGAGTGAACTCGCGCGCCGGTCTTGCCGGATCACCCCGACCCTGGCGCTGGAGCTCGGCAAAGATCGCGTCCAGAGGATAACTGCTGATGATGTAACGCACGTTCAACGCATCCAACAGGCGCGGTCGGCTGAAGAGCGCGCCCCAGCCCTCCAATCCCGCCGCCGTCATCAGTTTCTGATAGTTAGCCATCTTGGCGCCGAAATAGCCGACCGTCGACTCCAGCCCGAAATAACTCCACCAGTTCGCAGCCCGGTAACGGCTGTCGAGCGGATGTATGCGGAACCTGCCGCCATCCTTCTGCAGCTTCCTGACCACGTATTCCGGCTGGAAAAGTTCGGCGGTGTAAGAGTTGGGCGTAAACGTCACCAGTTTGCGATTCACCGGCCAGAGATCGACGAGCAGCACCGCGATAAAGATCACCGCCAGTCCCTGCGGCTTGATGCGGCGGGACAGCGCCAGACAGGTTGCGCCGGTCATCAGGACGATCAAGCCCATCACCCGGGCAACGTCCGGCCGCGCCATCGCCAACGCAGCCTCGAGCACCCTGGCGCGGGTGCCCGGCATCAACCCCAGGGCAAACGACCGGTAGATGCCGCCGAACAACCCCTCGCCGATCATGGCGACGACCGCCACGAAAGCCGACACACCCGCGATCCATAACAGCGCCCTCTGCAGTTTCTCGGACCTGTCGCCGACCCTGACCCTGCGGATGATCTCCTCGAGGCACATCCCCGCCAGCAGTGCGGCGGGCAGCAGCAGCAGTATCTGTCCCATCACGGGCGCGCGGAACTTGTTGAACAGCGGCAGAACGTTAAACAGTATCCCATAGAGAATCGGAAGGTACCTGCCGAACGAGAGAACCCACGCCGTCATGCCGAGCACGAGCGGGAATCCCCACTTCCTCTTCGGTAGAACAGCCAATGATAGAAGCGACAGCAGCAGAATGCCGCAGCCGAAGTACATCGGGTTGTGCGTGAACGGCTGACCCGCCGGCGTGCCGACTGTGCCCCAGTACGTCTGGCCGCCGAAACCCATGAAGCGCGGGAAGAGGAGGGTTATCGACTCCAGCGGGTGAAACGACCAGCCGGTCGCGTAGCTCCAATCCAATCCACCACCGGCAACACCGGCGTCGCCTGCACCGCGTATCGTGAACCTGGCGTAGTCGAGCACCGATACCCATAAAACCGCAGACAACGCCAAAGACAACAGCATCGCGCCGCCCCAGAGAGCCGACAGCCTTCCGAATGAACCGAACTCCTTGCGGGTAACGGCGGCAACGCCATAATATATAAGGTAAATTCCCATCATCAGCGCGCCGTACGCTGCCACCTGTGGATGCAGGGCAAGGATCTCCACCGCGAAGACCGCTCCCAACGCCGCCGCCCGCCCCACGGACGGCTTGATCCGCAGACGGTCGAGCAGCAACCAGATCAACGGCAGGTAGGTCATCCCCATCAACTTGGAGCCGTGACCGACCTCCGCCAGAACGATAAGCTGCGGCGAAAAAGCGTATGCGGTGCCGGCAAGCCAGGCAGCCCACTTACCGCAGCCCTTGTGTCGAGCCAGCAGATACATGAAGACGCCGGCAAGCAGAAAGTGAAACAGCCAGATGCGATAGTTGCCGGTGCCGAACATGTAGCTGAGAACGCGGATGAAGTATTCGGGGGGATAGCAGAATAACGCGTACTGCAGGCTGGCGAACATCGGCAGCCCGATGAACAGGGTCGGATTCCAGAGCGGGAAATGGCCGTGCCTGATCGCCTCTTCGCCCATCCGCACCATGCCCGAAGATGCCACCATGTCCGCCGCCGGCGCCAGACCCATCGCCTGGAATACGACCGGCGCGAAGAATAACGCGATCAGCAGATACATCCCGGCAATGGCGATCAGATCACCTCTGCGCCGTGTAAAAAAACCGGTCTGCGAATTATCGCGACTGCTCTTCCCCACCGGTTTCCCGCCGGAACCGGAACGTCTCGATTTCTTTGCCGTCATGCGATTTAAGCTGTTTGATGCAGGAACGATACTATGAATATAGCCTACTTGTAGTCATAAAACAAAACCACCTGCAAAGTAATGTGGTTGCACAACAGCTTTAAGATACGTATATTATGCTTAAATCTCCACTGCCGCGGACAGAATGCAGGCTCTATAAACCAAATATAAAGTACCGGAGGTAATCATGGTGCAAAGTGATTTTTGGAACAAACTGAAGAAACGGCTGCGGGAAGTTTCCACCGCCGCAGCGGATTTCACTGAAGAACAGGCTCTGGTCGGTAAACTGAAATTCGACATCCTGAGCCTGACTCGCAAGATCGACCGCAAACAGCGCGAGATCGGCGTGCGCATGTGCGAATTATCCAGGGAATCGCGCCGGGTGCAGCCCTTCAATGACGGTGATATAATCCGCCTGATCGCTGAGATCGAGGAGATCGAGAAACAGGCGGAGGACAAACGCAACGAGATCACCAGGGTTGCCGATCAGATCAGGGCGAAGCGGGAGG
>JALGVR010000148.1 GCA_025774605.1 bacterium
TGAATATCGTCATCAACCGGCAATGAAAACGAAACCGCTACACAAGCTTTTGCAGGAGTTCCAGCTTTTCCTTGTTGGTCATGCGCAGGATGCGATTCATCAGTTCAAGGTCAAGATTTGAGATCTCAAGGTATCCCTTGTCTCCCTTGGTTTTCGCAGCAGGTTCTGCAAGTTGTCGTCCCTGAGTCGCCTCGATGATTGCCGCCTTTGCCTTTTTCCCGCGTGGAGGCTTGATTGTCTTTATGGCTTTTTTCAATTTGCGGTCTTTTTTCTTCGGCTTTTCAGGCGTCGAGGCTTCAGGTTTTTCCACTTCTGGTTTCTGAACGGCTTCAACCGGTTGTGCGGTCTTCCCGAGTGGGTTTTTCTTCTGGATTTCCTCGATTGTCGATGCGATTTTCCTCAGAGTTGTCTTGTGTGGTTTGTGCTTACCGCCGATCTCGACCTGGCGCAGGGTGGCAAGGCTGACCTTCGCCAGGTCAGCGAGCTTCTTCTGTGAAAGTCTGTATTTCTTTCGCCATGTTTTGATTTCGGGTAATTTAACTTCATTCATGAATCACCTCAAATATTGGTTGTAAATAACGTGATTGTCATCATCTTAGATCCAGAATTCCCTGTCAAGATTGCGGTATTGGATAGCCTCCGCAAGGTGCTCCGGTCTGATATTCGCCGACATGTCAAGATCGGCGATCGTTCTGGAGACCTTTATAATTCTGTCGTAGGCGCGGGCGGAAAGCCCGAGGGAATCCATGGCGGATTTAAGGAGCAGTTCGCCTTCCTTGTCGATGGGGCAGTATTTACGGATTTCGCGTGTGCCCATGTCCGCGTTGACACTGATCGAACGCACATGCTGAAACCGCTCTGCCTGAATATGACGCGCTGAAATCACGCGCTCCCTGATGCCTGCCGATTTCTCTCCTGATGATTCTGCTGCGAGATGCTTGTACTCAATTGCCGGCACTTCAACATGGATATCGATCCGATCGAGGAGTGGACCTGAGATGTGCGCCAGATATTTCTGCACCTGCGTGGCGCTGCATCGACATTCACGCGTGGGATGTCCGTAATAGCCGCAAGGACAGGGATTCATGGCTGCAACGAGGTTGAAGTTGGCGGGATAGGTAACCGACATTTTTGTCCGGGTTATGGTTACTTCGCCGTCTTCAATCGGTTGTCTCAGCACCTCCAGAACGTTTTTGCGGAACTCGGGCAACTCATCGAGGAATAGCACACCTTTGTGTGCCAGCGAGACTTCACCCGGTCGTGGAATCTGTCCCCCGCCGATCAATCCTGCGTCCGATATGGTGTGATGAGGGTTGCGAAACGGTCGAACGGACAGCAGCGGCGTGCGCGGTGGAAGATGACCGGCGACCGAATAGATCTTCGTGGTTTCCAGCGCTTCTTCCATGACCAGAGGCGGCATGATCGTCGGCAGTCTTTTCGCCAGCATGGTTTTACCGGATCCCGGCGGACCGATCATCAGGACATTGTGTCCCCCGGCTGCTGATACCTCGATGGCGCGCTTGGCGTGCTCCTGGCCCCGCACATCACTGAAATCCACCGGGTAGTCCTTTGCCACGTCAAAGAGCGACTGCGGATCGATGCAAACAGGTTTAAGCTCAATTTCGCCGTTCAGGAAGGAGACGGCCTCTCGCAGGCTTTTAAGCGGGAAAACATCGAGCCCTTCCACCATCGCGGCTTCCGCACTGTTGGCTTCGGGCAGCGCCATGTATTCAATCTGCTTTTCAATCAACGCTCCGGCGATCGGCAGCGCACCGCGGACAGGTCTGAGATTTCCATCCAACGCCAGCTCTCCGAGCAATATCATTCTGGCAAGACGTCCGGTGGAGAGCTGACCCGTGGCGGCGAGGATTCCCAACGCTATCGGCAGGTCAAAGGCGGCGCCCTCCTTCTTAATCGCCGCCGGCGCCAGGTTCACGGTGATACGTTTCTGGGGAAAGAGAAACCCGCTGTTCTTTATCGCCGCATTCACCCGTTCACGCGATTCGCGCACCGCACCATCCGGCAGGCCGACAGTGGTATATGCCGGAAGCGCTGAATCCAGGTGTACTTCAACCTTTACTATATAAGCATCTATGCCCTGTACTGCGGCTGAAAGAATCCTGGAGTACAAAAAATGTCCTTATTAACTAAGATGTTTCCTGAAAAATCCGGGAGTATCAACCAATGAGCGATCTATTAAAATTACGTCATTCCGAACGAAGTGAAGAATCTCCTGTTATATCAATGAGATGCTTCACTGCGTTCAGCATGACAAGATCGTTCTAATCGTTCAGAATGTCAAAATCCGTCTAATTGTTCAGCCTATAAAATCCGTCACAGTGTTCAGCGTGACAAGCAGTGACTTTCATGCAATATCGCCGCCTGGAGATCTCTATCTTAAATTGATTATTATGAACTTGAATAATATATGCTGTATGATATTGTCAGTCAATAGATTCACAGTTTTTTTATCACATTTATACACCAACATCTTATATATATTGATAATATTTTGAACTTATAACTATTTTGTATGCTAAAATTCATGGTCACTATAACGATTCTTTATGAAATTTTCAGATTCTGTTCTCAGGTGAAAGTTGAATATATATTGTTGATATTATGGCAGATGCGTGAGAAAAGCATCGAGATGAGGACATTGAACATTGCGTCTGACAAATTATCAGTCAATACAGTCTGTCCGAGAATGCGAAAAATGCACAGAGCTTCATCATTCCATCGAAGGATGGAATCCAGTAACGCAAGTAATATCAGCAACTTCTCTGGATTTCAGCCTTCGCTGGAATGACCGATCCCGAAACAACTTACCACTCCCGGACTCACCGTTTCGCTGGAATGACCGGTTCAAGGATTAAATCGGACATCATTATTATCATAGATATAGTTGAAGAGATCGTGTAATTTTCCGATTTTCGTTGCTGATGCGATATCTTGTATTTACATTATCCGAGAGATAACGTTTTTACCGGATCCACAGACGGCTTACAGATGGATATTTGCTCTGGACCCGGATAAGTTGAAAACAACACCGCCGATAGAGTAAACCCGATTCCATCGGCAGGGATAATTCACTTTATCAGGAGATTTTACGGTGGAAATGAAAGCCCCTTACCAGGCTCTGCTTGAGGCACACGGGGAGATAGCGCTTCTGTCAAGCATCGAGGATTTATTGGCGTGGGATAACAGGACTTACAGAAACGTACGGATCCGCGCATCGGAGATCTGCTCGCAGAGTTGAATGCGAAAGGTATCGATCCGGGTGATACCAGTGTTGAGGCTGTAAACCTCCGTGAGTGGCGACGGGAATATGACAGGCTGGTCAAATTGCCCACGGATCTGATGGAGGAGAGGTCCCGGATTGTCGTTCAGGCACAGGAAGCATGGTTGACCGCACGTCAGGACAGTGATTTCTCGCTGTTTAAACCCTGGCTGGAGAAGACCATTGAGATAAACATCAAAATTGCCGATTGCCTCGGTTACGAAAAAGAGCCCTATGATGCCTTGTTGGACGAATATGAACCCGGCGCTGTCACCAGTGAGGTTGCTGTCGTTCTCAACAGCTTGCGCGATGAACTGGTTCCGTTGATCCGGGCGATAGGCGACGCCTCACGCAAACCCGACACTTCGATCCTGAAGCGGGATTTTCCCGTTCAATCGCAGCGGGAGTTTGCTGTCGAGGCGGCGAAGGCAATCGGCTACAGCTTTGATAAGGGAAGGTTGGATGAAACCGCTCATCCGTTCTGCATCGATGCCGGTCCCGAGGACACGCGCATAACCACACACTTTGAGGGGCATTTTTTTCCGAAGGCGTTCTTCAGCGTGATGCACGAAGCTGGACATGGCATATACAACCAGAACCTGCCCGGTGAGCACTGGGGAACACCCATGGGTGAATACGTCTCACTGGGGATCCACGAATCGCAGTCGCGCCTGTGGGAAAACCTGGTCGGTCGAAACCGCGCCTTCTGGGAATACTGGTATAAGAGGGCACAGAAAAGATTTCCCGCGCTGACGGATGTTTCACTGGATGATTTTCATTTTGCAATCAACGAGGTCAAGCCGTCCCTGATTCGCATCGAAGCCGATGAGGTGACCTACAATCTCCACATCATGTTGCGCTTTGAATTGGAAAGAGCCATGCTGAACGGCGATCTGTCGGCGGCAGATGTACCTGCAGCCTGGAATGAGAAGGTCAGGTCCTATCTGGGTGTCGAGGTACCTGACGATTCACAGGGTTGTCTGCAGGATATACACTGGTCAGGTGGAATGATCGGTTATTTCCCAACCTATACGCTGGGAAACCTTAACGCGGCACAGTTATATGAGAAGGCCGCCGAGGAGATCGGTGATCTTGATGCCATGTTCCGAGCCGGCGAATTTACTCCGTTAAGGGAATGGTTGACCGACAAGGTTCACAGCCAGGGGAAGCGATATCGGTCGGACAAACTGATCGAAGTGATCACCGGAAAACCGCTGGATGCGTCTTCCCTGGTGCGATATCTGAGGTCGAAGTTCGGTGAACTCTACAATTTGTGACAGATCCATGCCGCTCTGGTTAAGGAGTGCAATTTATACTTGGTAAACAACCTGGAGGGCAGCGGGGAACTCGGATACTCATGTCTGAGCGAGCCTTTCCCCGGGCGGACAGGAATGTCCGCTCTCCAAGGCCAATAATTTAATATCCCACTATAGCCTTAAGAGTACGACGCACTCTACTTGACATTTATCAGTTTCTGGAAATCGTTGCCGGAGGGCTCCTGGAAAACCTTAAGGTCAAACATCGACGCCACGGACAGGATATGGTCGAAAATGTCGGATTGAATATCCTCGTAATTCGCCCATTCTGTATCGTTGGTAAATACATATATCTCAATCGGGAGTCCGTTTGGCCCCGGCGCCAACTGTCTTACCAGGAATGTCATACTGTTGTGTATCTTGGGGTGGTTTCGCAGGTATGCCTTGATGTAGGCGCGGAATATCCCGATATTGGTCTGTCTCCGTCCGTTGATGAGTTCGCTTGTGTCTATGTTCTGTTCAAGGTTGTATTTGCTTATCTCTTCTTCCTTGCTGGTGATGTAGTCTGTGAGCAGTTGAAACCGCTTGCAGCGTTCCAGTAAATCCATGTCACACAGTTTTATGGTTGTCACATCAATGAATATCGACCGCTTGATGCGTCTGCCGCCGCTTTCTGTCATGCCGCGCCAGTTCTTGAACGAGTCCTCGATCAGCTTGTGCGTCGGGATGACCGTGATGGTTTTATCCCAGTTCTGAATCTTCACCGTGTGCAGGGCGATGTCGATAACGTTGCCGTCGGCGCCGTATTTCGGCATCTCGATCCAGTCGCCGACCTTCACCAGGTCGTATGAGGAGATCTGCAGGCTGGCGACGAACGACAGAATCGTATCGCGGAAAACCAGCAGCAGTACTGCTGTCAAAGCGCCGATACCGGACAGCAGCACCAGTGGTGATTGACCGATGAGCACCGCGATTATCAGCACGGCGCCGATGATAAACAGGATGATTTTGGTTATCTGGAAGTAGCTCTTAAGGTTTGCCCATTTCTCATGCTTCTTTTCATCGAAGGCTTCATTGACGGCTGTCAGAAATGAGTCGATGACCAGCAGCGCAACCCAGATGGCGCAGGCGCTGATGATTTTTCTGACCAGCGTTTCAGCCCCACCGAAGACGGGAGCAAAGTAGTGAATGATGATGATGGGCGCAAAGTATGCGAGGCGATGAAAGACGTCACGGTGCAGAAGAATATCATCCAGTCGGGTTTTGCTCCTCTTCACCAGTTTAGCCACCCATCTCAGCAGGTAACCCCTGATGATGACAAGCAGCAAAAAGCTGGCGGCGAGAACCGCGGCAACCTTAAGCAGGCTGATTATCCAGGGATACTGGTCGAGTAGATTATTTAACGGCTCAAACGACATTTCTCTTCCGATTTAAACCTTTCCAACCGATCAAGGTTAATCTTCTTCGTAACCGGGTACGGTTGACAGATCAGCGAAAAATATCTTCATGTCGTCATCCTTTTCGATCATCTTGCCATACATTTTGGCGAGCCTGAGATATTCATCGAGGGCGTTTTCATCCCCCACAACGGCGGCGGTGCGAGCCAGGGCTTCGTAAGCGTAGGCGATCGTGAACGGACCAAGCTCGTTATCGCGGCAGACTTCGAGGCATTTATGACCATGGTAAAGAGCCGGTACCGGTCGGTGGACCTTCAGGTTGGCTCGCGCGAGATGCCATTCCGCCCGGGCGATATCGATCGGATCGCCGAACTCACCGTGATGAAACCGGACGGCATAGGCGGCGTGGATCAGGCGGTCAGCCTCGTCTTCAGTAAGCTCAACCTTGTCAAGCAGCCTCCAGACCAGGTCGGTTATGTTCCTGGCAATTTGCCTGTACTGCTCAACAGTGAGACTCCTCTCCTTCCCTGGATCCGATTCGGTCATTTCGACTCTCCGGGATTTTCTGAATTATCCGTTGCAGCGTTAAAACCGTAGAAATGCACTATACGCATGTCTTCCGGAATGTTGTCGCCATGATCGCTTCTTCCGGTCTTTTCGTCGAAGTGTGCTCCATGATCCGGCGCAAATACGATCATGCGGTTGTAATTATTCCAATACTTATGATAGGCTTTGGTGATCTCATCGAAGGCTGAAACATGGTTGTTCATCGCCCGCACCGCTTCGGGGCAGTCATGAGAGATGCTGTGCAGGGTGTCGTCGTATTCCTGCTGATACGCCACGATGAAATCGTAGCGTCCATCCCTTAACAGCTCGATAACGCGCCTGGTAACCTGATCGTCGAAGTCCTCCGAGTAATAATCCATTGCTCGTTCGCGGAAGATCAGGTCGATGCTGGAATCGCGCACCGCGACGATGGCGACCTTCTTCCCCGCACGCAGCAGGGCGTCGAACAGCGTGTCACACTTCAGCACCGGTCTGGTGTAAACGGTTATACCATGATCCGGGGGCTCGGTGCCGGTGAACATCGACGCAAAACATACCGGTGTTTTGGGCGGATAGACCGAGCACAGAGGAATCCTGATTCCGGTATCCTCCATCACCTTCCGGAACGGTTCCGGGTGAGCCTCCACCAGGTCAAGACCGATGGCGTCCGGACAGAATATGAGACACCTGTCCACATTCGTCAACCTATTCCCTGTCGAGATATTGCTGACAATGGAATGAATCGGTCGGCTGTTCGACAGAGACGGTGGATCGACGTTCATCAGCCGGCAGACGGTGGGAGTCAGCGATGCCAGATTGTATTGAAACTCGCACGAGGAGTGGTCCGTCACTGTTGAATGGAGTTTATTTTTGGTTTTATCTTGTTGATCAGCCATAGAAGACAGCCTTCAGTATCACGAATGTTACCGCTGTTGCAAACGCTGCGACAGGGAGGGTTACGAGCCACGAAGTCAGGATTCGCCTGATGATCCTCATGTCGATGGCTCCGATCCCACGCGCCATCCCCACCCCGATGACCGCGCCGACCAGTGTATGAGTAGTTGATACGGGCATGCCCAATTTCGAGAAGACGAGCACAACCGTCGCCGCGGAGAACTCCGCCGAGAACCCGCGCGAGGGCGTGATGCTGGTGATCTTCTTCCCCACCGTTTCGATGACCCGTTTGCCGAACGCGGCAAGTCCGGCGACTATTCCGGTTCCCCCCAGCACCAATATCCAGATGGGGACTTCAGCCTCCAGGCCTACAATACCCTTGTGAAAGATAGTCCATATGCCGGCGAGCGGACCGATGCTGTTGGCGACATCGTTCGATCCGTGGGCAAACGCCACGTACGCCGCTGTCAGTACCTGAATGTATTTGAAATTACTCTCAACCAGTACAAGCTGGATTCTGCGGTGACGGTCGTCCGAGCGCGGAAGTCTCAAGTATGTAATCAGCGCGGCAAATATTCCTACCGTCAGCGCGATCAGGGTTGAATGAGTCAGCGAGAAATCGAGGTGCAGATGCTTGAGACCCTTATAGACAGTGGAAAGCGTAAGTACCGCGCCGGTTATTCCGACAAAAATGGGTAAAACCTTCCAGGCCGCCTCCACGGGATTGACTTGCTTGAGGATGGTGTTCTGAATTATTCGGAAGGTGAAGTATGCTGCCACTCCGCCACCGATGGGGGACAGGATCCAGCTCAGCACGATATTCCCGATATTACTCCAGTGGATCGCGTGGAAACCGCATGAAACCAGTCCAAAGCCAACCATCGCGCCCACGATCGAATGAGTGGTCGAAACGGGAACACCGAAATGAGTGGCTATCTGCAGGAAGAGACCTGAACCGATCAGGGCGGCAAGCAAGCCATAAACAAGTAACATCGGTTCGGTTTTGAAGTTGGCAGCGTCGACTATCCCTTTGCGAACCGTGTCCGTGACGTGTCCCCCGA
>JALGVR010000149.1 GCA_025774605.1 bacterium
TAATTCAAACGGTCGGTGTATATAATCGCCTGGTTCCAGGTGTGCCGCTCGACCATTTTCTCGAAACCGCGGTGCAGAAAACCAATGTCGATGGTCGAATCCACAACCCTCTCGCCGTCCAGTTTAAGGTTGATCCGGATAATGCCGTGCATCGCCGGATGTGACGGTCCCATCGCCAGATTCATGGGAGGCGATACGGTAAGCATCATCTCGCGTTGATCCAGGTCAGCAGACATGGCTGTCATTGAACTGAGAAATTGTACTGCTCCCGAGCCAGTGCGTCCTTGGCTTCGTATATTCTCTGTTTTATTTCTTTCTGAAATCTGTCGTTCTCCTGGTCATCCCAGCCTTTATTCCTGAACCATATCGAATGTTTGAACTGGTTCAGGTAAAAGGGCAGCATAGTCTTCACCGTTTCCGCCCCGTTGATCTCCTCATCACACTTGGCAATGATGATCCTCTTACCGAGTGCGTGGGCATATCCCAATTCGAAAAGACTGTTTGCATCGGCGCCGGTCAGATCCGCCAGTACAAACATGCAGTTATGCAGATTGCAATATATATCCGGAATAATATCCCTGGATGGCTCCTTCTCATCCTGGAAATATGGTTCAAGCCCCAACTTCTCCAGCTCGTTACGATAGAATTCCCTGATGCGCTGATATTTGTTCTCACGCATTATGATAAAGACTTTTCTGTTGTACCGACTGAACTGCCGCTCATAGAAGAGCTCACCCTCCGCGGTCAGACGAATCGGCTCATCGGCTTCCCAGGCGGTGTCAGATGATTTGATCAGGTTAAGATCCCTTAAAAATTGAAGGTTTCGATTGAAAATGTCTTCATCTATATTCAAGGTTTCAGAAAGTGTTTCTCGAAATAATCTTCCCCCCATACTGTAAAGATTCTTAATTATCATGAATCTGACCAGACTGTTTTCCTTTACAATCGCGTCCGGTATGCGTGTGTAGGTCACCCTCCTGTCATCCTCGTAGAATATCAGTCTTTCATTATACCTGTCAGACGGCTTACCCTCGAAAAGCCAGTGCCCGAAGCTGTTTTCGTCGCTTTCAACATCAAGTCTTATACCGGTCGAGTAATCTCCCTCAGCCACCATGTCACGCAGGAGATTCAAAAAGGCGGTCTTGTCAATCTCATCGTTGGGATTAAAGCTCCATTTAAGTTTACTGTTGAAAATGAAAGTGTGAGTATAATAATCCTTAAACTCGTTCTGCTCGTTGAAGACGGAGATGACAAACTGTACCCGGTTACCATAGGAGTTCTCCGAGTTCGTTGGGAAAGGACGATACTCAAAATGGATCCTGTTCCTTTCACCGTCCAGATATTTGCCGATTAACAGCTCTTCAACCATGATCCATCACCTTAAAAGACAATAAAATGAATTTCCTGGATCTTGCATAATCGCTGCGGGTTATGAATGTCACTGGAACACTATGCAAAGATCATGTATGAATTGAGATCCTTCACTTCGTTCAGGATGACGGTTAAGCGCTGCGTATTAGTGCGACGATTCAGCACCGCGTATCAGTATAACGGTTAAGCGCCGCGCATCAGAATGACGGTTAAGCGCCGCGCATCAGGGTGACTTGCACCAGTGTGTCATTCTGAACGCAGTGAAGAATCTGCAGAGCTTAAGGTCTATGAATATTCCTGTCATCAACCCTGACCTGTTTATCCCTGGTCCCTGGAGGGCCAGGTTTCTTCCAATATTGGCTGCCGCTTGTCGTATGGATAATCCTTCCGCAGTGGATGTCCCTTGAATTCCTCGTATAAAAGCAGTCGAGTGAGGTTCGGATGACCGCTGAACTTTATCCCGTACATGTCCCAGACCTCGCGCTCCATCGGATCTGCAACAACCCAGACACCCGACGCGCTCGGTACCGGCTTGTTCTCACTGACCATGACCTTGATCCGCAGGCGATGGTTGTGGACTGTGGAATAGAGGTGATAGACCACGTCGAAGCGGGGGGCGCGCTCCAGCCAGTCCACCGCGGTAATGTCCATGAACAGGTCAAAGCGAAACTCACTGTCGTCCCGCAGTTCCCTGAACAACTCCTCCAAACGGTCAACCGGCGCAACGGTGACCGCATGATCCTTATCAACACGGTTGTCAAGCCCGGCTTGAGGAAAATGCTCATTCAGCCTTCCAACGATCTCCTCCGGAGTCATGATTCCCTCTTCTTCCAGAACAGGTCATGCTTCTGGTTTTGAATCATGTCCTGCAGTTTCATCAATCCATCCAGCACGGCTTCCGGTCGCGGCGGACAACCCGGAATGTAAACGTGAACCGGTAGAATCCGGTCAATGCCCTGCAGTGTCGCATAATTGTTATAGGGCCCGCCGATGGAGGCGCAGGCGCCGAAAGCCACGCACCATTTGGGCTCGCACATCTGATCCCACACTGTCCGCAGCACGACCGAATTCTTGAAATTGATGGTGCCGACCACCAGCATGACATCGGCCTGGCGCGGGCTGAAGCGCGGCAGACCGGCGCCGAAACGGTCAATATCATAATGACCGGACGCAACCGACATATATTCCATCCCACAGCAGGCGGTTACGAACGGATACATGAAGATCGAATACTTGCGCCCCCAGCCGAGAATGCGGTCAATGGCATTCTGATAGGGCGGCTTTTCCTGGGGTTTGTAGCTTATTTCCAACCCAGAACCCCGCGCTTGATGATATAAAACCAGCCGAACATCAATATCCCGGCAAAAACGAGCATCTCAATCAACCCGAACAATCCGAGCTTCTTGAATTGAATTGCCCAGGGATACATGAAGGCGATCTCGATGTCAAATACCACGAACAGGATCGCGACAAGGTAAAAATGAACCGGAAAGGGACCGCGTGCATCACCGGGCGTTGGTTTATTACCCGTTTCAAACGGAAGTTCTTTCACGGGATTGGTTCGTTTGGGTCCGAGGAAGACGACCATCGCCAGCATCGCTCCGGTCAACCCCAGAACCACAATTGAGAAAATAATTACCGGTATATAGCTGGACATTGCTCCTGGAGGTTAATTCAATCCTGTGTCGATATATTTGAGGCTGTTGTTCACAGCAACAGCTCAAACCGGTACGAGTTGTGAATTAAAAGGTCAATTTAATAAAAGAGACCGCCGCCTGCAACGAGATAGAACTAAATAGAAGCGTCAAATCCATTATTCAACCATGTAGTAACCTTCTGCCTCTGAATCGTCCGCTATTCAAACAATACCTGTGAGGCTCCGCGTTTATTCGCGACCAATGTCAGGAACAGGAAGGCGAAAAGGTAAAAAACCAAACCATATGCAAGCACGGTCGCAAACCCGTACGCCATCGCCAAGGCCACCGCCAGAGACGATGCGACCACACTGGCGGCACCGTTGAGTGCCCAGCACCAGGCCACGGTGCCGCCGCTGTGCTTTCCCGCCAGCCTTATCCCCGCCGGCAGCGGCATTCCCATGGCAAATCCCAGTGGGATAATCATTAACGCGGCAAACAACGCCTTAATAACTATAGACTGCCGGATCACGCCGTGGATCACCATGCCGCCCAGGAATACATGGAAGAGAAGCGCCAGTCCGATAAAAATGAACGCTGTTCGTAACAGACGACCTTTCAGGGCGGAGTTGGCTCCACCCCAGACCATGCTGCCCAGACCGCTTGAAACCAACAATCCCGCCACCACGCCGCTCGCTGCGTAAGCGGGATGCTCCAGCAACAATACAAACCGTTGCAATAAGGCAATTTCGATCAGGATATATGCCAGTCCGATACTTATAAAGTAGAATAACAAACCCCATCGTCCGGGAAACTTATCCAGTGCGCCTCCCTTTAGCATCACCGGCAGGAACAGAACGACGAAGGTCGCCACAAGGGATATGATCAGGACAAGAATTAAAGTATAGGTGGCGTAATAATTAAACATCTGCCCCTCGTGAAGCTCGAATACTCTCATAAAATCCTTCATTTTTAACATGTTAAAGAAAAACGGATGGTCATCGTCCGGTGGCGTGACATTGAAGGGATATTCTTCGTAGAAGCTGGAACGGTCATCGATTTCGACCAGCATTCTGAAGATCCTGTCCGGGCGTTCGTCCGGGGCATAGACGAGATCGAAGCCAAGATCCTTCAGATCAGCCTTAAACTTGACGATCTCCGCATCGGTGAACGGTTCGCGCTTGAAGATCAGAGTTGCCAGGCTCTCGAATTTAGCGATAAGCATACATTTTTCAGGCGACTCTATTCCCATTCTCTCCGCTGCATCGAGGAAGATCGAAACCAGCCGCAGCGCCTGGCGCGGTGGATACATGAAAAACCGCGTGAATGTCAGAATGCCGCCGGGCTTGAGTGCGTTCAGGTAATCTTCGAATGCTTCAACAGTGTACAGGGTGTTCTCGCTGAGGCTGTAAGCGCCGGCGGTGGTTGCCGCCCAGGTGTCGATCATCGCCACCTGAACCAGGTCGTAACTGTCCGGGTGACGGCGGGCGAACGCCCGTCCTTCCGCGACGATACCCCTGACGCGGGGATGACGGAACAGGTTGCCGTCGAACTGTGCCAGCGGTCCGTTCATCGCCTCGAAGATCAGCGGATTGATATCCACCGCATCCACCCTCTTCGCACCAAACATGAGTCCCGTCAGTACATCACGTCCGCCGCCGCTGCCGATGACCAAGGTCTCGCCGTATCCATGCATTCTGTGACCGAGCGCCGTCAGATCATACTTCACATACTCGATCGGCGAAAAATCCTTCCCGTCGAACGGGAGTACCGGCGTGGAGGCGCCGTCGTCGATCATGATGCTGTAGTGCTGCATTACCGGCAAGGGATAGTTTGGTGATGGGCACCAGGTGTAAACCGCGTCGGTTCCTGGTCTGAAGGGAATCGCCATGATGCGTGAGAAGGAGTTCCAGCGGTTATAACAGGCTCCCAGATCGGCGACGGGAGCGCCCTTCGTGTATTTGATCCGAAGCCATCCTCTCGAGGTATTGGTTATACCGAGCACAAGCGTCACGACGGCAAGGACAACCGGGATTTTCCATCGTCCCGCATTCGACAACAGAGCCGCCGCCGCAAAACCTGTTGCAGCAATGTAGATACCGGCCGATTCTCCACCGACATGGTTCATGAGTAACAGCATCATCACCGCACCCAGACCGGCGCCGATCAGATCCCAGGCATATAAGCCGCCTATGCGCTTGGGAAGCGCGGCGAAAAGCCCGCTGACGACCAAGCCCGCAAAATAGAACGGGACTGCGGAAAGGATATAGATAACGGCCAATTTCCAGCCGACCTGGTTGGGCGGCAGATAGGCATTGACCGGAATCCTGAAGACGATCCACAGCACAACAACGATGGAAACCGCATAGCAGACGGTCCAGCGTGCAGCCCAACCGCCGAGCTTTTCACGGCTGAAGCGATGTTGACCGAGATGCACTGTCAGTCCGGCGGCCGCCAGTCCCAGCATGGCCACCGAGATCGCCATAAAGGCGAAATGATAAAAGAGTGTGGCTGAATAGACTCTGATCAACGTCAGCTCGAAGAGGAGGAGTGAAAAGCTGAGGGTAAAAATACCGAAGTAGATGCGTCGTAAATTCATTGATAACCTTTCCAGATCAGCGAAGCTGCCATTCAGAAAGACATGTCGATACAAAGAAAGATAAATATCCCGCCGTGGTTTAACAAGACTTCAATAGTACTATAAGCGGGAATTATGCATACTGTCATAACATTAAGCGCAGGCACGGAGTCCCGCGCCACTGAACCGGTTAAAACATCCATTTTCAATCACGTCCTCGGCTTGGATACCTTGTGATGATTTATTGACCGGGTAAAGAAATAATCTCAACAGTGGGGCAGGACTCCGTGCCTGCCCATCAGTTACCTGCGCGGGGATGCAACATCGACCCGAACTTATCAATAAACCAGGATACGCACTTCCTCAACCAGTAAATATCTTGAGAAGCATTCCTGAAATGAGCCTGAGATTGCAAATGAGCTACTTGATTCAGTATATTGGACTTTGTTAGAGGAAAGTCAGCGGCACATCATTTAGAATATCGGGCAAATACTTAGAATCGGTTGGAAAAATGTCACCCAGGAAAATTGATCTGCCTTTGTTGCAGACCATGAACGATATCATCCAGCGAGCCAAACAGATAAGCGGAGACGGCAATCCTTATCGCGTTGCGGTTGCAGCCGCGCATGACGATGCGGTTATAGATGCGATAATATCAGTTCAGGACGAAGGTATAGCTGAAGGGGTTCTGGTCGGCAGCGCCAAAAGGATACTCCAGATGCTGGACGAGCGCTCTCGCCAAGCCGGCGACTACAAGATAATCGGTACCGCCAGCGACGACGAAACCGCCGAAAAGGTTGCCGAAATAGTATCCAGCGGTCAGGCGGACCTGATCCTCAAGGGCATAATCCCCACCGGTAAATTGCTCAAGATCATACTGAAGCATGAGTACGGTCTGCGGCGCAGGGGGCTCCTGTCCCACACCGCGGTCCTGTCACCGAAACGATACAACAAGCTTCTGGCGGTAACCGACGGCGGAATGGTCATCAAACCGACCTTCGAACAAAAGGTCGAGATCATCCGCAACTCCACGCTCGTCGACTGGTCGCTGGGCATTGAAAAACCCAAGGTCGCGGTACTGGCTCCGGTCGACCAGGTTGTGCACGACTTTCCGGAAACCTTCGAATCGGCCGCTCTCTCCAAGATGGCCGAACGCAACCAGATCAGAGACTGCGTGATAGAC
>JALGVR010000039.1 GCA_025774605.1 bacterium
GTCCGAGATGGCGACGGTCAGGGTGTATGACCCGGAATCGTCGTAGCCGGGCGTCCAACTGAAGCGAGCCGTCCCGTCGCCGTTGTCGTCGAAACCCCAGCCGTCGGGAAGGTCATCGGAAGCGGCGGAGACCGTCAGCGTATCCTCCTCATCGGGGTCGCTGCCCGTCAGGCTGAACTCGAGCAGCGCGCCCTCGCCGCCCTCGACCGCTTCCGGCACATCATCCCACTGCGGCGGCCGGTTCACGTCGCCCACCGAGACCAGCAGCCCTGCGGAATCGGCAAGCTCCCCGTCGGAGACGACCAGAATCAGGGTGTAGTTCCCGGCGTCCTCGTTGTCCGTCTGCCAGTCGAAATCGCCCGTACCGTCGCCGTTGTCGGTATATTGCGCGTCATCGGGAGTGGTGCAGACGGTGGTCAGATCGTCACCGTCCACATCCCGCCCGGAGACGGAGAATTGAACGCGTACGCCCTCGTCCACGGCGATGTTGCCCGGGATGTCCGTCCATTCCGGCTGATCGTTCACCGCGGTGACACTGATGCCGACGTCTTCTTCGGTGACGTGGTCGCGCCCGGGTGACCCGCCGCCGCGGCTGATCAACCTGAGCGTCCTGACCGGTCCAAGGTCCCGGGCTCCTTCGAAACCGTCATCGGCGCTGACTGTCACCACAACCTGACCGTTCCAGTCGTCCGCGCTGTCGAACCGCAGCAGCGAACCGTCCACCACTTCAGCCGTGAAAGCCGCGCTGTCGCTGGACGCGCTGAAGGTCATCGCATCGCCGTCCGGATCCTCGAAGACCGTGTCGAGATCCGCCGCGATGTAGGGCGCGAAATCCTCATCAAGGACGATATCCTCAAGCGGGTTTGATATCTCCGGCGGCCGGTTGGGGAATCGACCTGCGCCTGTCAGCGCGACCGTAACATTCTCCTCGTCCGGATCGTCGGAGACGATCGTCAATCCGCCGTTATATCGTATCCCGTCATCGGGTGAGAATTCGACCTCGACCTGCAACGTCTCACCCGGGTCAAGGTCGATCCGGCCGTTGAAATCGGTGGTGAAGACATCTTCATCCGAGCTTACGTCGCTGATCCGCAGCGGCTGTCGTCCGACGTTGGCGATGACGAAAGTCCAGGCTTCCGTGTCTTCCGTTTCCACCTCTCCGAAATCGTGCCCGACCTGGAATTCGTTCCCCCACCAGGCAATCCCGTTGCGGTTGGACGTTGCGAGCAGGTCAGGATCGCCGTCGTTATCCATGTCGGTTGAGTACACCGACGTGGGGAAGCGGAAATCCCGGCTGACATCGTGCGGAGTGAAATTCTCATCGCCGTCGTTCTCCAGCCAGACGATCCTGTCGGCGAGGGAGCCCGCCGCGATGACGTCAAGGTCTCCATCGGCGTCGATGTCAGCCGAACAGACCGACCTGGGCGACTCCATTTCGCCGGTTATAACGTGCCCGGTAAAATTCTCGGCGCCGTCGTTTTCAAACCAGCTGATCTCGTCGGAATCGCTCGCCGCCCCGACCACATCGAGATCGCCGTCGCCGTCCAGATCGACCGCGTGAACGGATCTCGCCGCCTCGAAGGCATCGCTGATCACGTGGCCGGAGAAGTTCTGGCTGCCGTCGTTTTCAAACCAGGCGATCCTGTCGGCGACATATCCGGCGGCGACCACGTCCACATCGCCGTCACCGTCCAGGTCGACCGGTTCAGTTACGTACGCGCCGTCGAAGTCGTCGGATATGACGCCCGTCGAGAAGCCGCCCAGGCCGTCGTTCTCCCACCAGAGGATGGAATCCCCCGAGTAGTCGGTGCCGACAATATCAACGTCGTAATCGCCGTCAAGGTCAACCCCATAGACCGAAGAGGGTACATCGAGGTCGTCGGCCACGATGTGCTCATCGAAGTTCCGGGAGCCGTCGTTCTCCCACCACGATATGCGGTCGCCGCCACCGGCCGAGCCCAGGACATCCATGTCCCCGTCGGCGTCGACGTCCGCAAAGTGCAACCGGGATGCGCCGGCGAAATCATCGCTGATGGTACGTTTTGCAAAATGCTGACCGCCGTCATTCTCCCACCAGGCGATCTCATCCTCGTAAGCCGCCGCGCCGATAACATCGACATCGCCGTCCCCGTCCAGATCGACAGCCAACGCGTGCCTGGCGCCGTCGAAGTAATCATCGATGCTGTAACCCTCGAAATGCGGGTCATAATCCTCGCCCGCCGTGTAGCTGAGCGTGATGTCCTGCGCCGGCAGCTCCGCCCGACCGGCAAGGTCGATCTGCACCTCGCCCTGATTCGGATCGTTGGACGCAACCGTCAGTTGCCCGTTGAAGTCGCCGGCATCCGCCGGTGCAAAGTAGACCGGTATGACCCGCTCCCCGTCGGGCTCCAGCGTGAATTCGCCCTCAAAGTTCACATGGAAATACTGACCGCTTACCCTGATGTCGTCCACCACCAGGTCGGCTTCGCCCGAATTGCTGACCGTGAAACGCCTCGCCAGTATATGATCCACCTCAACCGTTCCGAAGTCGAGATCCGCCGGATCGACGCCGATGACCGGTATGTCCGCCCCCTCACCCGCCAGAGCGATTTCAGACGTCCCGTTCTCCGGATCGTTGGAAAAGAGCGACAATGTCCCGGAAAAGCCGCCGCCGTGATCGGGCGTGAAACTTACCGTGATCGAACTGCTGGAGTCCCGGGCGAGGATGAGCGGATCGTCGGGAAAGTCCGTGGTAAATGCGCCCTCGTCGGATCTGACGCTGTCAACGATCAGATCCTGCCAGCCGCTGTTGGAGACGGTCAGCTCCCAGGTCGCCGTGTCGTTTACGTTCGTTGCGCCGAAGTCGTGGCCGCTTTCGCTGAACTCGATGGTCGGCGGTGGCACGGCGCCCCGTCCGGCAAGGGTTATTTCGACCAGTTCGTCGCCGGGGGAGTTGGATGAAACTCTCAAGGTCGTCTCATAGTCCAGCGTGTCATCAGGTGCGAAAGTGACCGCAACGGAACGTGACTGTTCCGGATCCAACACAAACCCGACTTCGAACTGCGCCGCAAAATGATCCTCGTCGTCCGGCGCGATGTTGGTCACCCTGAGCGCGGCGTCGCCGTCGTTGGTGATCCGGATGGACGCCTCCACAGACCGGTTGGCGGGGACGTCACCGAAGTCGATTTCGGACGGCAGAACGCTGATGCGGGGCTGCGGACTGCTCTGACCGTTCAGCCTGATGATGGTGAAGCCGTCAACGGTGAATTCGTGGGGACCATCGACATATTCGGGGATCGCCTCCACCTCCAGCCGCGCCGATATGTCCCAGAAACGAAACGAGAACGCTTCACCGGGGCGAAACCCTTCAATCTCCTCTGTGTCGAGGTCGTCGATCCAGGCGGGAAAACCGAGCTGACCCTCCGGGTGGTCATCAGCCGTAATGACCCGTGCGCCGCCGCAGTTTCCCGCGGGCGTGAACACGCCGATCTCGTCGCCGGTCTCCAGCGGCTCGCCGTCAAGCCTGGTTGTCAAGATCAGGAGCGAATGACTTGTCCATTGCCGCGGGTAGTAGATGAAATGGCCGGTGTGTTCGACCCCGACGCCGTACAGGGAGACACTCACCGAATCCTCATCCGGGTCATCGGAATGGATTGCCAGGTGAGCGGTGTAGTCGGTCTCCTCGTCCGGCGTGAAGGTAATCGTCAGTCGGCTGCGTTCATCGGGCGCAATCTTGAACTGCTCGCCGTCCCAGCTATGGCTGAAGGCATCGTTATCGATCTCGATGTTCCCGACGGTCAGGCTGTCACTGCCCTCGTTGATAATGCGCAGCACCCAGGAGATCGAATAGCCGACAAACCATTCGCCGAAGTCGTGTTCCGGTTCGGAGAGGGCGATATCGGGCGCGACCTCGGTTATACCGACTCCGGACAGGGCGACGCTGATCTCCTGATGCTCCGGATCGTCGCTGAACAACCTCAGCGTAGCCGTATACTCACCCGCGTCCGGAGGAACGAAGGAAAGCTGAAGATCGTGCGTCTCCTCGCTTTCAAGGACGATTTCGTCCTCAAAATCGGTATCGAATGCGTCGCCGTCGACGCTGACGCTGTCGACGGTGAGCGTTCCGGTGCCGATGTTTTCGATCGTCAATGTCCTGTAGCTCGGTATATCCACGCCGACCTCGCCGAAGTCGATTTCGACCGCGGAAACCTGGATCATCGGCACCTGTTCACTAACCCAGAATAGCCTGTCTATCAGGGTCATGCCGTCATATTGCCAGGTCCGCGGGCCGCTCCGGTACTGGATTCCCGCTTCATATTCACGCTCCTCCGAAGCATCCCACAGCCTGAAGGCAAACGGTTCATTCGCCAGAAAACCTTCAACCTCTTCGGTGCCCGGATTATCTCCCCAGGCGGCCAATCCATACGGTGGATCACCACTGATGACCAAAGCGCCGGCACACACTCCGTCCGGAGTAAACACCCCGATCTCATCCTGGTTCACGAGTGGATCCTCATCAATCGTCGCCGCGCCGATCAACAGTGAGTGACTGGATCCCTGCCCTCCCGCCGGCTCGAAGTGATCACCGTAGGCAAGGGTTGTCACCAGTTGCAATACCACAAAGACAGATGTCGGAGATAATGGGAAACGATTCATAATGGGAACCCGGTCGAGAGTTACTGGCGTGTCAATCCGTAAAATAGTTCAGAAGCGTGAAGCTTTAGCCTGCGGTCCGGCTTGACGCGAGCGTAATATACGAACTACACCACTGAAAATCAAATATGTGAAAGCCTCTGAGCATCCATACGGCAACCGCGACCAGATGGAACTCCATCGGACGGGGATGCCGGTCTTGCCCGTCGGATTCCTGTCGGGCGTCCCTGATTCGCAATTCCAATTCGCATTTGATGTTTGACGGATCGAGACCGCTTGCGAAGTGGTACATTTGAGCATATATTCCCGTATAGATTACCAAATCTTACTGGCGTCTTCTCATCCCGGCAGGCTGAGTCGCTTGAAAAACAAACCATTTCAGGGAAAAACATGGTACGTAAAATTGGAATATCCACCGGCGGGGGCGATTGCCCGGGTCTCAATGCCGTCATTCGCGCCGTGGTGCGCGCGGCGAGGCTTCACTACCGCTGGGACATCATCGGTATAGAGGACGGATTCGACGGCTTGATCTACGCCCGCAACCTGAAGCCGCTTGGTTTGGTGAACATCGCCGGCATACTGCACCGCGGCGGAACAATCCTGGGAACCACAAACCGCGGGAATCCGTTCAGACATACCACCGTTGAGGACGGCAAGACGGTCGTCAAGGATCTGACTCCGAAGATACTGGAGAACATCAAGATACTGGGACTCGACGCGATAATCAGCATCGGAGGCGACGGAACGCTGTCAATCGCCCGCGACCTTTACAAGCTTGGCGTGCCGATCATCGGGGTTCCGAAGACCATCGACAACGATCTTTCCGCCACCGATCTGACGTTCGGTTTTACCACGGCCGTGAACACGGCGACCGAAGCGCTTGACAAACTGCATACCACCGCCGAAAGTCATCACCGGGTTATGGTGGTGGAGGTGATGGGGCGGGACGCCGGCTGGATCGCCCTCGAGTGCGGAATCGCCGGCGGCGCGGATGTGATTCTTATCCCGGAAATCCCGTTCGACATCGATAAGGTCGCCAACAAGGTCAAGCAGCGTCAGATCACCGGCAGTCGTTTCAGCGTTGTTGTGGTGGCAGAGGGCGCATCACCCGCCGGCGGTGAGAGGGCGATTCTCGCCAAAGCCACCGAGGACTATGAAAACGTCAGGCTGGGCGGGATAGGCTATCGTGTCGCACAGAGCATCGAGTCGTTGACGGAAATCGAGACCAGGGTCACCGTTCTCGGACACCTGCAAAGGGGCGGTTCGCCCAATGCCTTTGACCGCCTGCTGGCAACACGCTTCGGAGCCGCGGCGGTCGACCTGGCGGCCGAGGAAAAGTTCGGCTACATGGTCTGTCTTAAGGGAAGAAGGATCGATTCGGTGCCGATAGAGGAGGCTGTGGGACAACCCAACAGGGTCGATCCGCACGGGCAGGTGGTTACCACCGCTGAGAGGATGGGGGTCGAATTCGGTCGTTCCGGCGAGACCGACCAGGAGGAGTCATCCCAAGATGATATTCTGCAGGAAGAGAACCCGTAGATCGGCCGCATATTTACATCTGACGAAAGAGTGATGTAACAACAAAACCCGGATCAGATTATCCGGGTTTCGTTGTTCTGTTTCGGTATGTTCCGGCTTCGATGAACCGGTTGCTTCAACACCACGAATAATCCCGCTTCACGCCTTTAGAGTCTTACTCAACACCTTATTGGAGTAGCGGGTTCGCGGCGTGCTGGATTTCAGGCTGAAAGCGCCCTTCCTGCCGCGGTTGTACGACGTCAGCGCCCAGTGCTCCGCATCGGGATACGCCGTGAAGTACTTCATGTGACGCTCAAATATCCGCACCCCGATCCGCACGTTCAGGACCGGATCGTATAGATCATCCGGATCCAGATCCGGCACGATCTCACGCGCGGCTATCTCTCTGATCTGCATCAAGCCGCGGGCGTCCCGATTCGATTTCGCCCTGACACGCCAACCTGATTCGACCTCGATGATCGCCCTGACCATCTCCGGATAACGACTGTTTTCGATAATGCGGATGACCTCGAGGGTTTCGTCCGAGCCGACCTCCTTCAACAGTCTCTGGTATCCGTAATAGCCGTTCAACGCCGACAACAGCGGACGCATCGCGTCCATCTCCATCCTGTATCCGGCTGTATGTTCAGGCGCATATCCTGTTCCGGCGAGCAGTAAAACCGCCGCCAGCACAAGGAATGCGCGTTTAATCAGGGGTTCGATTTTGTCCGACATTTCCATCCTCACTTTCTAAACAGCATTGATAAGTATTACGTAGCAAAACTCACAAATTTACATTTTTCGCCACAAATCGAAAAAAACAGGGATATTAGAGCAATATATGTGCCAGGATTTTGACTGCCACAATGCCCTTGGAATCAGGCGATAACAGTTGATTCTGAAACGGTTTATGCAATGTATGCGCAGTACGATGCGGGAATTACACCCGCGGGAACGTGTAAAGACCAGGGAAAACAGATCCTGACGGTCGGCAGCCCTTCAGCAGGTAGTATTGTCGGTCGGTATTTTGTATCTTTGTATTGTTGTTCCACGTTTATCATACGGCGTAACCGTCGCAGGCAATCATTACCGTCAGCCGACATGCAAACCGATACCAAAGCCAATCTGACCCTTCACACAGGTCTGCTGCACCCCGATCTCGAACGAACCTTCATCGGTGATCTTCAGCGCGGTCAACGTGAGGATCCGTTGGAACCGGTTGTCGTGCTGGTCGGCTCCAACCTGCTCAGGGAATACCTGTTGTGGCGTCTGGTCGAGTCCGGTCGGGGGCTGCTCAACGTCAATCTGATCACTTTCGCCGATCTGGGCAGAGACCTGTCTCGTCCGGAGAGGATCTCCGATCATCGTCCCGACCTGCCGGTTGAGGGTGAATTCGCCTGCCTCGCGGGCGCCGTCAAGAAACTGCCGGAACCAGGTTATTTCAGTGGACTTGGCGACCGAAACGGCTTCATCTACGCGCTCGCGGCAAGCTTTGTCGACCTGGATGAGGGACTGATTGAGGATATCGACGAAGCCGCGCGCCTCGACCTCACCGGTAAACTTGGCGCTCTTGCCGGATTGCGCCGCGAGTACGTGAAACGGATCCGCACCTTTCACAGACCGGTCGATGACCTTCAACCGTCCTCCAACCCACACGACCGCTTCCGGGATCTGTTCGGCGCCGATCGACTCTCAGTCTACGGCATCTACGATTTCAATTGCGCACAGCGAACCTTTCTCGCATCACTGGCGCGCGGCGTTAATATCACGGTTTACCTCCCGTTCGCACCGGTCGGTGATTTCGGTGGAGCGTTCCGGTATGCGGAACCGGCACATCGCTTCTTCAGTCGACTTCAGGGCAGCGGGATCCATGCCCCGGCGAAAGCCGGCGTGGACGAGACGGCGGCGGGGCGCCGCCAGGGATATGGGACCTGTCTCTTCCGCTATGATAAACCTGTCCAGCAAGCTGTACAGGCCACACAGGCTGTAGAGTCCAGTCAAGACGGACGAAGCGTTCAGGATCGCGGCAGCCTGAAGATTTTCAGAGGCGAAAACATCCACGGCGAAATCCAGGGGATCGTCAGTCGCATCAATGCATACGCCCTGTGGGAGGATGTCCCGCTCGCGCGCGTGGGCGTGTTGTTGTGGAAGCCTGAATTATATCTCGATCCCTTGAAACATGAACTCGATCGCGCCGCAATCCCCTTCGCCGACACGATCGGGACTTCTCTGGATCGGACGGTCGAGGGCAGAGCGTTGATGAAGCTGCTGAACATGTCCGGTCGTCCGCTGGAGCGCCGGGCCGTCATTGACCTGATCTCCTCGGTGGAATTAAGGCTGTCCGATCCCGACGAACCCGAAGACGGGGATCCCGATCCGGTCGCATGGGAGGCTGTCAGCGCCGAATCCGGCTTGCTCGACGGCGATCTCCGGCGCTGGCTGAGGGCGCTCGACCGCATGGAAGCACGACTGTCAGAGGATATAAATTATGCCAAGCGGGTGTCGCACCTGGTTACGACGGTGCAGATAAGGCTTTTTCGCGGATTCATCGAGCGCATTTTCAGCCGGTTGGATGAACTGCCGGCAGAGAACAGCTGGAGTGGATTTGCCGCCGGCGCGGTCGCTGTGTTGAAGAATTTCCTGCCCGCCAACAAGATCACAACCATGATGGCAGGGGGAATTAACGACCTGTCCCGGCTCGATGAACTGGCGGGGTCAACGACGCGCGAGAACTTCATCGCCGCCGTCACGCACCGGCTCGGCTCCATCAGGTGCAAGCGGGGACGCTACGGCGTGGACGGCGTCACCATATGCGACAGGATGGCTTCCCGCGGTTTATCCTTCGACCTGTTGTTCATTCCGGGGCTGGCGCTGGGGGCTGTGCCGGCAACGCCCCGCGAAGACCCGATACTGAACGATGAAGACCGTACGAAAATCAACAGGACGCAATCCGCTGAAAACCACTCACACTCCGATCAACAGCAGGGCTCCCTACCGTTGAAATCCGCCCGCCTGGACGAGGAGAAGCTGTTGTTCGCCCTTGCCGCGGATTCGGCTGAAAAACTGCTGGTGTTAAGCTACCCGGGGCGAGACCTCGAGGGTAAAGACCAGCTCCCCTCACGCTTCCTGCTCGAAATATGCCGCGTGGCAACCGGGAGACCGGTGGCGACAGGGCAGCTTGATGACCTCGAATTCTTTGAGGACGACGCCGGAAAACCGGCCGCCATCGACATGCTTCGCCGCTCAACAGATCCGAACCGTTTCATGCTCGACTGGGTGTTGGCGAATGTTCCCTCCTCCGAGCTGGGAAGCGCCTTGCGGGAAGTCTATGGAAACGGCTCGAATCGCTATCAACGCTGCCTCGAAGTTGCCGTCCGCAGGGGTTCGGGCGACCGGTTCACGGCATGGGAGGGCATCCTTTCGGACGGCTCGACTTCCCCCCGGCGGAGAGCCCGCTCAAGGTTCAGCGTCACCAGCCTGGAGCTGTTTGCACAGTGTCCGTTCCGCTACTTTATCAGGCATCTCCTCGAGGCTGAACCGTGGCAGGAACCGGAGCTGACGCTTGAACCGCCGCCCATGGCCGTCGGATCGCTGGTTCACTCCGTGCTGGAGAAGCTGTACACCCGCGCCCGGGACGAAGGGCGCATCCCAAGTCTTGAGCGTGATCTTGAATGGATGCAGGACAAACTTGGTGAAATTCTGCGTGAAGAAATAGGGCGGTTCAAGGCTCGTTTCCCGATCCCGAGAGCGCTCTGGGATCTGGAGGAAACAAGGCTCAAAAGACGACTGCAGCGCTTTATCCGGGAAGATATCCAGCGGCTCGGTCGATTTGGCTTCCACGCCGCCGAAATCGAACTCGATCAGTCTATTGCGTTCGAGACCGATGCCGGCGCCAGAACTGTCCACATCACGGGAAAGGTCGACAGGCTTGATCTGAGCCGCGACGGCAAGGCGCTGCGCATCATTGATTACAAGAGCGGTCAGGTCAGCGCGCATCCCGACAGTTTCGACGGCGGCGGATCCCTGCAGCTTCCGGTCTACCTGAAGGCAATGATCGACAGATTCCCCGGGGTCGATCCTCTTTCCTGCCTTGCCGAGTATCTGAAGATCGACACGCGCGGCGGCGTCAAATCCGTGCCGTTCAGCGGAGAGAAGCTGGTGGAGCGCTCGCGCGAGCTTGGAAACCTGATCGGGATTATAACCGAAAGCATTGACGCCGGCGTATTCCCGCCCCTTCCCGAAAATCAGAACTGCGATCATTGCGAAGCGATGCGTCTGTGCGATCTTCGCAGCCGCAACTCGTCGGTAAAGAGAGAACATGACCCCCGTGTGAAGGAAATACTGAAGGCGCGCGAGATTAAGTAGAGCGACCCGTTCGTTTCTATTGTGAGAGACCAAAAAATCGAAACTTTGAACAGAATCGCCGTAGATGAAACCGAGCGTGAGAAGGTCCGCCGGACGTTACTGAACAGCTCGCTGGTGGTTGAAGCAGGCGCCGGCACCGGCAAGACCAGCCTGCTGATCGACCGGTTGCTGTCCCTGATCGGGCAATTCGAGATAACCGAGCTGGCGGCGATCACGTTCACGGAGAAGGCGGCGGCCGAGCTCAAGGAGAGACTGCGCCAGGAGCTTGAGCGGCAAGTCGTCAGCAAGACCGTGCAACTCACGCCCGACCCGAAATACCTGCGTGCGCTTAACGACATCGATCGGGCGCGCATCTCCACCATTCACGCCTTCGCCAGCTCCATCATCAGCGAGCACCCGTTTGAAGTGGGAATTGAACCGAGCTACCGGCACATGAATGACACCGAGGAACATGACCTGCTGATGCAGGTTCTCGCGGATCAAATGGCTGAACCGGACGGGGATCGCGACGCAACGATCTCGCTCTTCCTGTTGTTGGGCGGCGGATTCAGCCAGTTCGGTGAGCTGTTAAGACAGATCAACCGTCAGCGCGATCTGCTGCCGTATTTCCAAGCCTCGACCGCGCTGAGAGAGCCGGCTGAATGGTTTCATGATCTGCGGGATACGACCATAAGACTCGCCGAGACCGCTGAAAGGTACTGTAATAACCCCGCTGACCCGGGCAGACTCCAGATTGAAAGGCTCGCCGACCTGTGTCCATCCGCCGACAAACCGACCGATGAGCAAGCCTATAACTGGCTGATTGAAGCAGCAAACCTGAGCCGTACGGCGGGTAACAGGGACAACTGGGACCATCCAGACACCGCCCGTCGGCAGAAAGAGCAAATCGCCGGTCTGAAATCAGACGCGTCGGATATCTACGAGCAGACCAAAACCGCCGTGCTGGAGAAACTGATCGTCTGGCTGTCGCAGGTGATCGACTCCGCTCAGGAGAAAAAGCTGAGAAACAACCTGCTGACCTTCCAGGATCAGTTGATCATCGCCGACCGACTGCTCGAGTTTCCCGACGTTCTGAGCTCTCTTCGACGACGCTGCAACCGCCTGCTCATCGACGAATTTCAGGACACCGATCCGCTGCAGGTCGAGATAGCGTTGAAGCTTGCCGCGGCGGGTCCGGTCAGCGGCGACATCCGCGCGCTTAGACCCGAGGCGGGAAAGATCTGCCTGGTCGGTGATCCCAAGCAGTCGATCTACCGCTTCCGCCGCGCCGATCATAGAATTTACATTTCAGCGACTGAACAGGTCCGGAGCTTCGGTGAAAAGATCATAATCTCGCAGAATTTCCGCTCCGCACCCGGTATCATCGACTTCGTCAACGGCTTCTTCGAATCGATCTGGGAAGCGGAAACCGGCGATGGATCGAGCTACGAACCGCTGGTCGCCGACCCGAAACGGCTCGACCCGCATCCCGCTCCCCCCGTGACCGTCATTCACCGTGGAGCGGACGACCCTGATCCGATTGAAAACATTGCCGGGGCGCGGCGACTGGAAGCGGGAATAATCGCCCGAGTTATAAACGCCGCCGTAAACCTGGAAAAATGGCGGACGGCAAAGACGCAACCGGACGGCAGTCTCCGGTTTGAACCGGTCGACTACGGCGATATCGTGATCCTCATGCCCCGCACGACCGACATCGACATCTATGCCGACGCTCTCAGCTCAGCCGCAATCCCATACGATATCGAGCGGGGAAGGGCGCTGTTTCAGAGGCAGATCGTCAGGGATCTCTATCACTGCCTGGCGGCGATCGACAACCCGGCGGACAGGCTGGCGGTGGTCGGGGCGTTGAGATCAAGCTTTTTCGGGCTCTCGGACGTCGAATTGACGCAATGGCACAATCTGACGAAGGGCGGGATGGATTACAGGGACAAGTCAATTGTTGCCCCCGCGGAGACCGAGGCGGCGCTCGATATCCTGCGCCGGCTTCATGCTCAACGGTACGGGCTCGGCGCCGACCGCCTGATCGAACGTCTCTATGAATCGACCGACATCGTTCCCGCGCTGCTGTCGGACGGACTCACCGCCATGGACCTGAAATCGCTGCAGAGTGTGCTCGAATCGGCGCGCCGTTTTGAGGTTGATTGTCGTGAAGGGTTGAGAGGATTCCGACGCAACCTGCTTAAACAGTTGGAAGAGGACGGCAGGGAGAACAACACGGCGGTCGCCGGCGATGCGGATCATGTCCGGATCATGACCGTTCATGGCGCTAAAGGGCTCGAATTCCCGGTAGTTATACTTGCCAACCTCAACGTGGATCACGAAAAGCGTGAGAAGATCATCCCCGACCGCATCAACAGACGGTTGGAGGTTGAGCTCGGCAGAATGAACGACGGCTTTCGAACCAGTCGCTTTGATGAGGCGGCGAAGAATGAAGCCCTGGCCAAGAAGGCTGAGGCGGTTCGTCTGTTCTATGTTGCCCTCACCCGCGCCCGGGATCACCTCGTTCTGCCCTGTATATACGCCAAATCTCCGAAAGGATACAGCCGGTGGCTGAACGAGCTGATAACCGCTTCGGGCGCCTTCGCTGGACGGGCTGAAACTCACTGCAGGCTTTTGGCGGAACGGGAATTGCCGGATGTGGACCGCGCAGGCGTAACCGGCAAAGAGACATCCTTCGATGCAACGCACGTCGGTCTTGCACGGGCGGACTGGCAGCGCGAGCGTGAAACGCGCCTGAAGGATGCTGTTGGAAAACTGCCGCGGGTGGTCGCGCCGAGCCGGCACGGTTACCATGCTGAGGACGAGAGCGAATCGGTTCTCCCGGGCGAAGCGGTCGATGATGCGGTCTCCCTCGGAAGCGCCCTGCATCTTTACATGGCGCTGACCGAACCGACCACGACCTTCAGCGACACGCTGGCTGAATATGTCGCCGGTCAGGCGGGGATCGCCAGACGGGAACTGGACTCACCGGTTAAAAACTGTCTAAACAGCGATTTATGGCGGGAAGCCCTGTCGGGACGGCGGATCTGGCGTGAAGCGCCGATATGCGTCAAGACCGACGGAGGTATGCTGCGCGGCGCCATTGACCTGATGTGGGAGGACAGGAAGGGCGACATTCATATCGCGGACTGGAAGAGCGGTGAATTTATTCCGGAACGGCATCGGCGGCAGGTGTTGGAGTATGCCCGGGCGGTTGAACAGGCGACCGGCAGGAAGGTCGAAACCGCACGCCTGTTCTTCGCGGCGACCGGACAGCAGACCGGCGTCTGACCGGTCGAACGCAATCGACGCGGCTTAAAAAAAAGGCGCCGGACGTTTCATCCGGCGCCGCATAAACCAACGCTCGCACTCTGCATGAGCGCCAATTTACTATCTGCGATTGGCGTAACCCACCGAAACTATACCGCTGATAATCACGACAGATATAAGCGCCAGGCTAAGAACCACCCCACTGGTCAGATCCGGTGACAGGAAAGACGCGCCGAAATGCCGGCTCAGAAGATCGTTGACGTCTCCGCCAAGGCTTGGGATTCCAACGTTGATTGCCTTGTCGAAGTCGATAAGCATTCCCGCCGCCTCGGTCATCATAAACATCATCACCCGGTAGAAAACCCTGCTGATCGGTCTGTAGTATGTAACTATCATGAGAATAAGCGGGATTGATACAGCCACCCAAGTCAGCCGCGCCAGAGGATCCGGTTTCGGTTCAACCAGCGGCGGCAGATCCAGTTCTTTCAATAAATCCGCTTCAAAATGCGCTGAAGGTGAAGGCGGATTTTCCGGAGCCACAGTCGCGCGCAGCGCCCCTTCCAGCCGGGCCGCCGCGGCGCAGCCCGGGCAGGACGCAATATGCGCCTCAAGCCGGGCGCGTTCACGCCTGGACAGCGGCTGAATGCTGTCCATCATCTCAAGCGCAGCGCGGCAGGTCAACGCCCCTTCGCCGTGCCCCATACCCTGGTGGTCGGCATCCGAATCACTGTTTACCATGAGATTTCTGAATCCTCTGAAAATGTCTCTCAAGGACATCGTCAAACTCCCACTTTTATAAGATGGTACGAACCAAACGGATAAATATCCGGTCTTCCTGTCAGGCAACTCCCACTTCAGCCATGGCGGCGGCTCTCAGGCTCGTCTTGGCGCGGTGCAACGTGGCTTTGACGCTGCCCATCGGTCGATTGGTAACCGCGGCGATTTCCTCGTAAGTCAATTCCTGCAGGTAATACATGGTCAGAATCAACTTGTGCGCCTCGGGTATTTGCTCGAACAGAGTATCCAGCAGTTGCCTGTTCTCAAACCGCTTGAATTCACGGTCATCCCTCCCCCCCCTGAGCTCCCCTTCGACCGAATCGAGTATGGAGGCGGCATGGGTCTCATCATTATCATCATCCTCCCGGTAGGATAGGACCGGCAGTGCACGTCCCTTCCTGTCCAGGTAAGAAGCGCACACGTTCCAGGCGATGCGATATATCCAGGTGGCGAGACTGCTTCCGCCGCGAAAGCGATCCAGCCCCTTCCAGGTTCGGATAAAGACTTCCTGCGCCAGGTCTTCAGCGTCCTCGCGCCGCGAGGCGGCTCGCAGACAAAATGTGTATATCCGGTCGCGGTACTCATCCATCAGCAGCCTGAACGCACGTCGCGGTATGCGTTTGTAAGCCAGCAGGAAAGCTTTTTCGTCGAAACCACCCATTAAGCCTGGAAGCCCGAATCCAATCAGTTTATTCTTTAAATTATAGACTCAGCGAGGAGTGAGTTTGTTACATGAGACAATCACCATTAGAGTATAAGCCAATTATTGATGTCGTTCGAGATATCCTGTTCCGTCATTCCGTCGTTCCCGTTTTGTCGTACTGTTGCTCTCGTTTTGTCATTCAGCATCTCTCGGACGATGCGAGAGGACGCAACCGGCGCGAGATGATTGTATATTAGGAAAAATGAAATGCGCAAACAAGCCTCTGATGAAACCGGTTCGGATTTGTATCCGAAACTGATCAACCGGTGTGAGGCGTATGTATAATTCCCCATGAAATCAAAGCAGCCGGACGATTTTAAATGGCTGGATCTGGAGCGGGCGCTCTGGAAACAGGGATTCCGCCTGGTTGCCGGCGTCGACGAAGCCGGCCGCGGTCCGCTCGCCGGACCGGTCGTCACCGCCGCGGTCGTCCTGAGACCGGATACCGATCTTCCCGGGGTGATCGATTCCAAGCGGATGAGCGGAGCACAGCGGGAGGAAGCCTTCGATTATATCCTTGCGAACAGCCTCGCCGCATCGGTCACCGCGGTCTCCGCGAAAGCAATCGACCGGATCAACATTCTAAACGCAACGATGTTAGCCATGACAAGGTCGATAGGCAGAATGGATCGAGTGGTTGACTATGTGCTGGTGGACGGCAACCGGTACCCGAAGGAGCTCGCCGTTCCGGGTGAGGCTGTTGTCGGCGGTGACGGTCGCAGCAGGTCAATCGCCGCCGCGTCAGTGCTCGCCAAGGTTACGCGCGACCGTCTGATGGTCAAGCTCGACCGGCTCCATCCGCAATACGGCTTCGCGCGCAACAAGGGCTACGGAACGGCCGAACATATAAAAGCCATCCAGAGGCACGGTCCGACCGCACACCACCGCTATTCCTTCCGACCGATCCGGCAGCATGTATTCCGGTTTGAAGATGATCGATAGAGATACACGACAGACGACGATGCACGAGTTCGGCGCTTCAGCCGAACAGGCGGCGGCGGCCTATCTCAGGCGCAAAGGCTGCAGGTTACTGGAAACGAACTACCATACCCGCCGCGGTGAGATCGACATCATCTGCCGGGACGGCGACAGCCTGGTGTTTGTCGAGGTCAAGAGCGCTCGTGATCCTGACGGTTGGTACCCCGGGGACAGGATCGACAAACGGAAGAGAAAGCGGATACAGCTTGCGGCATCACACTACATTTCACATCACGAGATTCCGGCGGGCGCCGTTCGCTTCGACGCTGTCCTGATGACGGCGACGCGGCGCGGCGAATGGAAGATAAATCATGTACGGGACGCCTTCAGGATCGATGAATCGAATGTCTGAAAAAGAACCTGTCGCACGAAGCATCCGCCTGGCATGGAGAGCGGTTGTTATTGCATATATTATCGAGGGCTTCAGTTCAGTCGGCGCGCTTGTGATCAACGAAATCATGCCTGCACCGAACGACGGAGGCGAATGGATCGAACTTTTCAATGAAGCACAAACCAGTGTTGATATTAAGAATTGGCGCCTGACCGACGCCTCGGATAATCATTCTCTACTGGCGTCAAGGGATCGGGTGATCGGCCCGGGAAGCTACCTGATCATGGCGGAGGATTCCGCGACCGCTGAAAAATTGGATCTCGATTCGACCACAATCATCCTTGTACCGGCAGACTGGTCGCCGTTGAACAACGAAGGCGATCATCTGTGGCTGGCGGATGCTGGAGGACTCGTCGCTGACCAGATCGAGTACGGTTCGGACGCCGGAAGGGTTGCCGGCAGGTCATGGGAGAGGATCGACGCGCATTCGCCGGGTCTTGAGCATGACAACTGGGGACCATGCGCCGATTTCAACGGTCACACCGCCGGACGCGCGAACAGCCTGATCCCGTTGGCCGGGCATATTAAAGCAACGGTCAGCGTTTCGCCCAACCCTTTCAATCCATATCGGGGCGAAGTTACGGTCATCTCCTTCAGCCTGCCGGCCGCGGTGTCGAGGTTGACCGTTTACATATACGATGCGGCTGGACGCCGGGTCGGAAAACCGGCGGTGAACATTCCCGCCGGATCGCGCAGCCCGCTGCTGACATGGGACGGGCGGGACGACAACGACGACCTGTTGCCGATCGGACGTTACATCGTCTACGCCGAAGCCGTTGACGAACGCAGCGGGAAGGTTCATTCAACGAGGTGCACGGTCGTTCTGGCTGACAGGCTGAAGTGACTGGTTGACATGATCTCAACCGATCTGATTGGGGCGTGTTGAAAAAGTCCGACAAGCGTTATACATGCAGAAATCGCCATCAAATCCTGTACTCCGACAGACCCCCCTTTACTGTGTCATATGCTTCACTCATTGAATAGCACCTGAATTCGCCCAGCAGCCTCTCGAGGATTCCCTCTGTGCCCTTCAGATTCTGGTAATGCATCCATTTTTTCAGCCTCGACCCACCGCTGAGACGCGGCTGATCGGGGTCGAGCTCCCACGGATGCAGGTAAACCACCGCGGGAATGCCCTCGCTGTTCATCCGGTGTATCCCCAGCCTTGTAAACCGGTAGGGGAAAAGCCTGAGATATCCGCCTCCGGCGACGGGCAGTGTTCCGCCCGGCAGTCGGACCGTCGGCAACGGAAATTCCACCAGGGAAACGCCGCCGGGGAGTACAAGCCTTACCGGCCCACGCGGAAAACCGGCCGTGCCGTAACGTCCCCGCCGGAAGGGAAAGATGCTGCTGTCGTATTGGAAACCGAGGTCAGCCAGCGTCTCCAGGGCATGAGGACGGGATGTGTCGATCGAAAAATTGGAGGCTCGGTAGCCTGTTATATCGGTGCCGGTGATATCAGAAAGCACCTTCAGCGAATCCGACGTCTCAGCGTGGAATTCGTCCGGGCTCATCCCGGTGACCGGCTTATGATCCCAGCCGTGACAGGCTATCTCGTGTCCCCTGCGTGCGATCTCCCTGATTGTCCCCGGCTTCCGTTCCGCAACCCAGCCGAGCACGAAGAAGGTGGCTCTACAGGAGTATCTGTCGAGCATGTCAAGCAGCTTGTAAACGCCGACATCGAGCCTGCTCGGCAGCATGTCCCAATTGACCCTCGGGATGGCTTCCCGCAGGTTGTAGACCTGAAACCATTCCTCGACATCCACCGTCAAGATATTTTTCATCACCTGATTGATCGACCTATTTAAGGATATGCACAACCTTGTAAGAGACGGATATTGACAAGATAGCCAATACAGATTATATTAACAAGTCTTATCAAAATGCAATAGCCGGATGCGCCCATAGCTCAATTAGGCAGAGCAAGTGACTCTTAATCACTAGGTTCCAGGTTCGATTCCTGGTGGGCGTACAAATTACGCGGTTGATGATCCCGGGTTCCGAACGCCGGAAGCGGCCGATCGCATCGATTTCCGGTTACCGTTTTGCCATGGCGATGTTAAACAAATTATTTATCAGGGCTGTCAGGAGCCCCAAGTCAATATGCAACCGGGTTTACAATTCCATGCTGGTGCCCTTCTGGCTGCGTTTGATCGGGGTTAAAATCGGCGCGGGGTGTCGATTCACGGGCCTGCCGATAGTTTCGATCGCCAGAGGCGCCGGGATCAGCAT
>JALGVR010000040.1 GCA_025774605.1 bacterium
TCAAGATTATAATGAAAGATACTGAAGTCTTGAGGAAAGATACTAAAAAAACAAACAGAATGCAATATTAATACATAACAATATTTCTGTGTCATGACACTAGTGAAATGTCATCCCCTATCAACGAAATGTCATCACCTATTACAAAATTGCCATCCCCTATTACAAAATTGTCATCCCCTATTACAAAATTGTCATCCCCTATTACAAAATTGTCATCCCCGACTTGATCGGGGATCCAGAGAGAATCAGAATGTAAATGACGTTAGTTCCTGATATTACAATGTCAGGCGGAGTTCGGAATCCGGTTCCCGTACGCGGGGACGACGCAGAGGTATTGAGCGGTATTTCAAGAACTCGCTTTGTCCAACAAGGCTGATATGTGAACTGACACTTGCCAAACATGTATTTTGGACGTAAATTGGCGTAATGAGTGGGGTAGCACGGGAGAGGTTCAATCGAGTTCCAAATGCAGATAGATGATCTGATAGCAACCATAAAACCGCGACTGGTCGAGATCGAGAGCGAGATGATGAGGGCAGATGTATTATCCGACCGGCATCACATGGCGTCGCTGGCGCGTGAACACCGGCGCTTGAAAGAGCTGCTCGATACTTACGATGGAATCTCAGCGTTGCGCAACGAGATCAGGGAGTTGAACGATGCGCTGGATGATCCGGAGCTCGTCGAGCTTGCCCAGGCGGATCTGCCCGGCCGGGAAGCGGAACTCAAGGAACTGGAAGCCAGGATAATCACTCTCTTGGCGCCGGAGGAAGCCGAGGATATCCGCAACGCGGTGATCGAAATCCGCGCCGGCACCGGTGGTGACGAAGCCGGTCTCTTCGCCGCCGACCTGTTCAAGATGTATCAGCATTACTTTGAGGGACGCGGTTGGGTGTACAAGGTCGTGAACGGCAATTTCACCACCATCGGCGGCGTCAAGGAACTGCTGATGTCGGTTGAGGGCGAGGGCGTGTACGGCAGAATGAAACTCGAATCCGGCGTTCACCGTGTTCAACGTGTCCCGACGACGGAAGCATCCGGTCGAATTCATACCTCGGCGGCGACCGTGGCTGTTCTTCCGGAAGCCGAAGAGGTCGATGTAGAGATCAATCCCGCAGATTTGAAGATAGACACCTTCCGCTCTTCAGGACCCGGCGGTCAGCACGTGAACAAAACCGACTCCGCAATAAGAATAAAGCACCTGCCAAGCGGTATTGTTGTGAGCTGCCAGGATGAAAAGTCACAGTTCAAGAACAAGATGCAGGCAATGAAGGTCCTGCGGGCGCGCCTGTTCAAGATGGCGCTGGAAGAGGAGCGGAGCAAACGCTCCCAGCAGCGGCGCAGTCAGGTCAGCAGCGGCGATCGTTCCGCCAAGATCAGGACATATAACTTTCCCCAGGGACGCGTCACCGACCACCGCATACCGTTAACCATCTACCGGCTGGACGAGGTGCTTGCCGGAGAGCTCGACCTGTTGCTTGATCCACTGACCGAACATTTTGCCAGAGAAAAAATTGACAGAGTACTGACCGAGAGATGATAATTGAAGTTTCACGAAAATCTCAGTTTTCGGACAGACTGTTTTGCGGGAATGACAATCTGAGGCTGATTTCATTTAACTGCGAAACTTGAGTTATCACTCAACGTCAAATATCATTGCCGAACGCTAAATGTCGTCGCCTATTATTAAATGTCATCGCCGATTATTAAATGTCATCCCCTGTTACAAAATGTCATCCTCTGTTACAAAATGTCATCCCCTGTTACAAAAATGTCATCCCCGACTTGATCGGGGATCCAGAGAGATGACGAACGCAAAGTATATCATATCCGGTTCATACGATGTCGTGTTAAGTTTGGGATCTGGTTCCCCGCGTACGCGGGGATGACAGCTTCGTGGTCAGGCTGAGGGACAAGTTCGAATCTGGTTCCCCGCGTACGCGGGGATGACGAGAATTGGAGGCGCGGGGATGACGAAGGTTGGAAGCGCGGGAATGATCTGCAAGGGCACCCAAAGAATATCTCAGAGAACTCGAATCATGCAAAATCCCGGCGCCTGTGGGAGTTGCGGAGAAATTTATTGGTAAACAATATTAGCATAATTAAAGGTTTATTTTGCGTGAAATAACCAGGGCACAGAAAGCCAGGCTGGGCATCTTTCTCCTTGTTTCCGGCGGTATTCTCCTGATAATGCTGATTGTCGTTACCGGTGCGAGGTTGTTTGAGAAACGCGACTTCTACGATGTTCGATACAAAGATGTCTCCGTGAGCGGTGTCGAAATTGGCGCTCAGGTCAAGTATCACGGCGTGCGCGTTGGACGGGTGGAAGAAATATACATCGACCCGGAGCAGATCGAAACCGTGGTCGTAAGGCTCTCCCTCGATCACGGCACCCCCGTTAAAACCGACGTAAAGGCTGTGATAACCGCACTGTCACTGACCGGCATCAAGTTAATCGAGCTCACCGGAGGATCTTCCGAGGCCGAGCTTATTGAACCCGGCTCGGAAATTCCAGCGGGGGAGTCATCCATACAAGCCATCACCGGCAAGGCGGAAGCGGTCTCGGAAAAGCTCGAGCTGGTGCTGTCAAACCTGGCGGTTATAACCGGCAGCGAAAACCAGAAGCGATTGTTTGAGATGATCGATAATACCGCCAATGTTCTGGCCGATGTTCACGGTATTCTTTCTGACAATCGGGGAGCAGTCGCCAACACCGTGCAGAACCTGGAAGCGGCATCGATCGCCATCAACAATCTGGCGTCATCAGATGAGCTCCTGAGAGCCCTGGCAAGCATTGACACAACCGCCACCAGCATCCAGAAGGCGAAGTTGGGGGAGGCGATCGGGAAGTTATACGAAACACTGAACCAGGCGCAAACCACCCTCAGCCATTTCGACGTTACGCTGCTTGAGGGGCGACACGATCTTCTGACCTCGCTGGAGATCATGCGGGAAAGCCTCGATTCCTTCAACGAATTCGCGAGGCTGATCTCGGAAGATCCGTCCCTGCTTCTGCGGGGAACCAGGGTGGAGGAAGTTGGAGGGCTTAAGGGGAAATAGGGCTGTTGAAGGATTATATGAGGTTAAGATTGAATAAGAAGTTATCTCTATTGGTTCTGCTGTTGGTGATGGTTTTTACAGGATGCACCAGGCAGATAGTGGGCACGAAGTACTACCTGCTTGAATACCTTCCGACAACCGACAACGACAGGCTCAGTCTGCAGGAACCGATCCCGAAAAGGGTCCTGGTCAGGAACTTCAAGATCCCCCGCTCCTACGACTCCATCCGGATTATCGCCCGCTTTTCCAGCCACCAGATCAACTACTATCGTTACAGTCTCTGGGCGGTGCGTCCCCAGATCGCCATTGCCGACCTGCTCGTGCAGCACATAAACGCCTATCATCTCTTCAAGAGCTGCCAGCGGGAGATGTTTGAGGGGAGACCGGAATTCGAGATCACCGGCGAGATATTCCAGATAGAGAGATTTGAGAGCGAGCAATACTCTGCCGCTCATATAAGAATGTCGATTGAGCTGTATAAATACGACAATAAGGAGCGGGTCGTTGAGCATACGTTTGACCGGGAAGTACCGCTGCATACGGAAAGCATGACCATCTTCGCCAAGGTTGTCAGCGATATTGTCGAAGATGAGGTTGAGAACTTCCTGGTCAAGATGGTCGATTATTTCTATCCGCCCGACGTGGATTCACTGCAGGTGCCGGAATGAAGGAACGGGCTCCAACCATTTTAGTATGCCACCTTTTACTGCTCCTCGCCGCAACCGGTCAGGCGGAGGATTTGTCGATTGAAAAACAGAAAACCTGGCTGGCGCCTTCGCCGGAGACGCAGCTCTACATCGAAGGGCTGGATGATCGCAAGGGAATGGGACGCATCTTTGTTCCCGCCATGACCAGCGGAGCCAGCGAACCGCTCTATGCGGTGTTCCAGGGCGGTGAATTGATCGGCGAGCAAAACACGGGATCGAGTTTTTTTGTAAAGCCGGGCAGATACACAGTGGTGCTCGGAACAGGAACGCTTGACCAGCGCATCAGGCGCGAGGTTGATATCAAGCGTGAAGAGACGGTCTTTGTGCATCCTGACTGGTGTGCATTGACGGTTGAAGTGATCGATGAGGTTCGCAATTATTACAAGCAGGACCTGCAGATATTCCGCATCGAATCGCTGGAAAGCTACGGATTGATCTCAGCTATCAATCCGGAACTGGGCGAACACCTTCAGACACTGATTCTGCGGCCGGGGCTTTATAAGATCGTCCGGCGCGGCGAGGATATCAACACCTATGTCAATTTCACCACGCTGCTGCTCGAACCGGGCAGTTATACGCCCTATACCATCGTGAGCAACAGCGAAACGGGCGACTTCATCGGCGCGGGAATTCTGGCGTCGCGAACACAGTTGAGGCAGCGTCGCAACTGGAGCATTTACGGCGCTCTTCACGGCAACGTGATCGTGACCGCGGCGAACAGTGTTTCATCCGACAAGGTTAAGACCAATCTGTCGCTTATCAGTCAGCTTGACAACCGGTTGCTCTATGACAAGTTTCCGCATTACAACCTGGCGAGTAATCTGCTCGAGCTTGGCGCGCTGCGCCAGGAGGGGGCGAAGTTCCAGATCAACCAGGACAGACTGCGATTGAAGAACACATATGTCTATTACCTCCTCCACTGGCTGGGTGGTTATACAAGACTTGAGGCAACAACCCACCTGTTTGAGACCACGTACAGGTTTGACAATCGGCGGAATGTGACGTTTCTTGATTTGAGCGGTCAGACGATAGCGGTCGAGAATAATGTTGATGAAGTCAGGATGGAGCCTGTTTTATATCCTCTTGAACTCAAGGAGGGATTTGGTGTCAATGTCACGCCGATTAAGACCTTCATCGCCCATCTGAACCTGAGAACCGGTCTCGGTTACTGGCAGACTTACAACAAGGATGTTTTCCGCCAGGATTCAGAACATGATACGCTTTTCCACCGGATTCCGGACAACTTTCCCCAGGGCTTGGAGACGGCGCTGATATCCAATCTCTCACTGCTGAAGAACCTGTCGGTAACCACCGAGATAGACGTTCTGTTTCCCTTCACCAAGGATAATCAGATCACGCTTGACATGGAGAACTTTATTACACTTCGCGTCACAAAGAACGTCGCCATTGAACATACCCTGCGGCTGAAACGCAGCGCGGAGCTGACCCACACCCTCCAGGAGCAGTTCGTTTCGGTTCGTCTAAGCTACTTCCTGTTCTAAGATGGCGCGCCTGGATCGTCAGCCGGGGTTTGTAATCGAAGAGAGCGGTATTCGCCTGATTACCGATCTTCGTCGCGGCGGTCCGCCGAAACTGCTGGAAAACCTTTCGGAAGCCGTCAAACATACTGACGGCGAAAGCGTGTCGATCGATCTCGCTTCGATCAACCGTCTGGACAGCCTGGGCGCTTCGTTTTTGGCGGAGTTGGTGGTGCGGGGGCATGTCGCCGGCAAGGAGGTTCATTTCACCGGTATATCGGAGGGTGTCCAAAAGGGGCTGGCGCGCTATTACTACCCGGCGCCTGACGTGCGGATACCGGTTCAGAAGGCTTACCGTCTTGAGGCGATGGGGCAGACGCTGCTGAATTGGTGGGAGGCGGCAGGCGAGTTGCTGCTGCTCATCTCAGAATCGGTTTACTGGACGGTGATCGCGCTCTGGCGCGGCGATGGGCACCGGCGGGGGGCGGTGGAAGCGCAGGCGCTGACGCTCGGCGTCGGAGCGCTGCCGGTGGTTGCGATGGTCTCCTTCCTGGTGGGACTGATCATGGCGCTCCAGTCGGCGGAGCAGCTCAGGCAGTTCGGAGCCAACATCTTCGTCGCCGACCTGATTGCGATCTCAATGACGCGCGAGATGGGTCCGTTGATGACCGCGATTCTATTGTCAGGGCGCAGCGGTTCCGCCATCGCCGCCGAGATAGCAACCATGCAGGTCAACGAAGAGATCGACGCGCTGCGCACCATGGGACTCAATCCGATCAGGTACGTGGTCGTACCCAAGATCTGGGGCATCCTGCTGACGGCTCCACTGCTCGCCATTATGGCGGTGGTGATAGGGATTGGCGGCGGGCTGATCATCGCGGTGGTAAGTCTCGACCTTACTGCGAGGGCGTTCCTGACCGAGGTTGCCTCGGCTCTATACCTGAAGGACCTTATATCGGGATTTGTCAAGAGCCTTGTCTTTGCGGCGTTGATCGTTATCCTGGCGGCGTATTTCGGATTCCGCGTCAAGGGCGGCGCCGAGGGAGTCGGCAGGGTTACCACCACATCGGTGGTTGTATCGCTGTTTGCGGTGATTGTTGCCGACGCCATTTTGGGATTGTTGTTCTACCTGTAGGGGCGCTGAGATCGTGACGGCGGGAAATGATCGGTCAGGATGTAACAGCCTGCTTCGATTGCCGATTTGTGTTGCGGTGAGGAATTGGGATGGAGATGACCACATCCACGGTTGACGGCCGTAAGACGCCGCTTGCCAGCGTTATCAACCTGACGGCGGCGTACGGCGACAGAATCGTCCTCGACGATGTATCGCTGGATATAGTTCCCGGCGAGATCACCGTTATATTGGGCGGCAGCGGCTGCGGCAAGACCACTCTATTGAAGCACTTCATCGGCTTGTTGAAACCGGTTGAAGGCCGCGTCGAGCTGTTCGGTGAGGACTGGTGGTCGCTGGATGAACCGGAGCGGGAGGCAACGATTCAGAAGATAGGAGTGCTCTTCCAGAACGGGGCGCTGCTGGGATCGAAGTCACTCGCCTCGAATGTCTCGATTCCACTGGAGCAGCATACGAATCTCCCTGACGAGGTTATCAAACGTGTCGTTCGACTCAAGCTGAGGCAGGTTGGTCTGCAGGGCACTGAGGAGATGCTGCCTTCGGAGCTGTCCGGCGGCATGAGGAAGCGCGCCGCGCTGGCACGCGCACTGGCTCTCGACCCACCGCTGGTCTTCTGCGACGAGCCGTCTGCCGGCTTGGATCCGTCCACAACATACAACCTCGACCGGTTGTTGCTCGATCTGCGGGACAACCTCGGCTTGACATTGGTGGTTGTGACTCATGAAACAGCCTCAATCCGCCGCATCGCCGACCGCATCGCCTTCCTCGACCAGGGGAGACTCATCTTTTATGCGCCACTGAAGGAAGCTTTGACCACGGATGTTGAAGCGGTGAGGCGTTTCTTTCAGATTGCTGAAGCGTCGGTTCAGTAGGCTGTTTTATCGGTCATGTATGTTATGAAATATGATATTCCCGTCCGGCAAGCCGTCCGGGTCACCTGAACCGAACAGGTCACCCGGTAAAGATAAAGTGCGGTTTCCTCGAAAACGGGGAAATAATCAAACCCGGATACGGCGTATCCGGGTTGCATTTTACAGGGGGGACAAGGGATGGTTGCATCACACCTCACATGCCGCCTTCTTCGAAGGGTCGGGAGCGGGGGCGAATGGAATGCAGATACGATTGTGACCCGCTATTTTCCTCCAGCCTCGGTATCTGCGACCGTATCGCTGTCGGCAATTCCCATCTCGGATAGAGCGGGTATCTTCTCGATATCCATCCCCATATACTGAAGTTCAAACCTTGCACCGACCACCAATCCGCTGTCCGCCTTGTCGGAATAGTTGTCAAGGAAACGGTTCAGTTCGATTTTGGCTTGTTCGAAGTCCTTCAGGTGATTGGCATAGATATAACCGACCATAAACTGGGAGTTTGCGCCCTGATGAGAATCCGGATAATCGTGTGCGATCTTGCGGTAAATACGAATCGCGTCTTCGTACTTTTCAGCCTGCTGTAATTGCTGAGCCTGAACCAGTAATTCGGAAACGTCCGCCTTTTTGGCGGCGCCTCCGCAGCCGAGAGTAATTGTAAGAGCTGAAACGAGTAATACCGCTGTAATGAGCCTGCTGATAACTGCAGTCATTCCTCTACCTGAATTTAAACCGCCTTGCACCGCTTGACATGGGCGGTGTCCATTTTATTAAAATACCAAATTTAATTTAATAATAGCGTTAAAGCAAGAGGAATGGACTGATGGGCGGGAAATACTCATCTCAAACAGCCCTCAAAATGTGAAACGGAGCGGTTCAAGTTCCATATCTGTCTTATAATCAATGACATCAAAATGCCGGCATGCCATGCGTCAGAATCCGGAATAATTAAAATTAGTCCAATCATTATATATTTATCACTTGGAGGGCGGACATTCCTGTCCGCCCTCCGGGAGTGCAGGGGGGAGCTCGGACACTTCTTACTGGGCGAGTCTTTCCGCCGAAGCCTCAAGACGAATTGTCGGCTACGGTTAATTTCCGGATATATGATAATTATTTCACAATAGCTTGACTTTAAAGTATAGGTATTGTATTTTATTTTGTGAAGGCAAGCCGCCGGGGGACGGAAGGATGTCCCTGTAAATAATCGTATCTTCAGGTTCTTTTAATGGAAATATATTGAATGATAGTATAAGCTGCTGGTTGAAGGGACACGCTCCGGACGTCAATCTGAGGGTTAATGATCCGGTGATGTTCATTGGCGCCGCGACGAAAATAACCGGGCTGTCCGAGTCTGCGTTGCGCAAGTACGAAGCCACCGGGCTGATTATTTTCCATCGCACGGCTGCCAACCGCCGCATGTTATCACTCGAGGATATTGAACGCATTCGGATGATCCGGAATCTAATCAAGCGTCGGGGGCTGAACCTGGAGGGGATACTCAGACTCTGGGCACTGCTGCCGTGCTGGGAGCTTAAGCAGTGCGCCGCTGATGAACGCCGGGATTGTCCGGCTATCGTCGACTCCCAGAGGCCGTGCTGGGTTCTGCTGAAGAACCAGGGCTGTACGATTGAGGAAAGATGCAGGGAATGCGAGGTGTACCGCTTCAGCGCCTACTGCACGGAAGACCTTAAATCGCTGGTTCGAAATCTCTACTCATCGGAAAGCAGCAAGGCTGTCGAGGGAGAATCAGATTGATATTCTCGGTTTGACTGTCATAAAAGAACATAAAGGACGAGGGTTTTGCAGGGCGGCGACATGGAACGTAAATCGCTGCCTCGTCATGCTGAACATCGTGAAACAACTCGCAGATTTTACAGGTGTTACTTCACTTCATTCAGGACAACACAGCCTGTAATTCACCATCGGTCAATACTCTCAAAAATAATCAACAAGGACATGTAAAGGGTAGTCAATGACGTTTCTGCACTTTTTTGTTTACATCACGATCATCGTTTTCCTTGCCGCGGTGATCGCGCGGGGTGTGCGCATCGCCAGGATGCCGATTCACCTCCGCTGGGATCTCTATCCGATTCCACACGAGAAGGGTCGAGCTCATTACGGCGGTTCGATACTCGAGGAGGTCGATTGGTGGACGAAACCGAGGCACAAGGATCACATCGGTGAACTCAAGGTGATGATCCTCGAGATACTCCTGTTGAAGGGTGTCTGGGAGCACAACAGGAAGCTGTGGTTCGGTTCATTTCCGCTGCACTTCGGGCTTTACCTGCTGATAGGCGGTGAAGCGCTTGCCGTGCTGGGCGGAGTGCTGCATCTGCTGGGTCAGCAGTTCCTGTTTTTACAGCCGGTGATTACGGTCGTAATATGGACCGGATGTGTGCTGGGAGTGATCGGGACCGTCATCATGCTTCTGATGCGCATATTCGACTCGAACCTCTCAAAATTCAGCACGCCGAGCCACTATTTCAACCTCCTGATGCTCGGTGCGATCTATGTTACCGGCATCCTGTGGCTTTCGGGGGATCAGGGCTTCGCGGCGAACCTGGTCGGATTTTACGCCGGTCTGGTTTCACCGTCGGTCATGCCCGCGCTGCCTGCAGTTGCATTCTGGCACATCGGCTGCGCGCTGCTCTTCATGTTCTACCTCCCCTTCACGCACATGACGCACTTTTTCACCAAGTACTTCACCTATCACTCGGTCCGCTGGGAGGATGAAACGAACCGGCCCGGCGATCCGCTGCAGAAGAAGCTCGATCCGCAGCTCGCCCAGGTGGTCACCTGGTCCGCTCCGCACGTCGGCGCCGACGGCAGGAAGAACTGGGTGGATATTGTCACCAGTCCGGCACCTGAAATCGAGAAGGAGACAAAGTGATGGCGGTAGCTGTAAAATCGAAGAAGAAACTGAGCATCAGGGATTTCAGTAAGCCGTCTGAACAGCTTGCACATGTTGATCCTGAAGATTTATATCCTCTTCCACCCCCCTATGACAAGGTTGAGGAGCAGCCTGGGTTCAAGAGGTTGAGCGAAGAGGCGAAGCGGAAGTATGAAGCGACGCTTGACGATACCATGGTCGTTAACATCCCCAAGCCGAAGGACAAGGAGGAGGAGGATAAACTCGTCAGACAGTTTGTCTCGGGCTTGGAGAAGCTCTTTTCGCCCGAGAACAACTGGACTTTCCTGCAGCCGCTGACGCTGTCGATGGAGCACTGTGCGCGCTGCCAGACCTGCATAAAGGACTGTCCCATCTATGAAGCCAGCGGTTACAACGACATCTACCGACCGACCTATCGATCCGAAATTCTGCGCCGGTTGTATTTCAAGTATGTCAAGGGTGGCGGTGGATGGTGGAAGAAGTTCAACAATGGTGACATTGAGCTCAACTGGACGCTGGTGTCGAGGCTGCTCGAGCTGTCCTATCGCTGCACGCTGTGCCGGCGCTGCGCCCAGAGCTGCCCGATCGGCGTCGACAACGGCCAGATATCCCATGACCTGCGCAAGTTGTTCAGCTGCGAGATGGAACTGGCAGCGAAGGATCTGCATGAGAAGGGTACGATCCAGCAGCTTACGGTCGGCTCGAGTACCGGGATGAACGCGCTGGTGGTCAAGGATAACTGCGAGTTCATCGACGAGGACATGGAGGAGCGTACCGGCATCAAGGTCGAGACCGTGTGGGACAAGGAGGGAGCGGACGTGCTGTTGATCCACAACGCGGGTGAGTTCCTCGCCTGGCCGGACAATCCGGGAGCCTTCGCCCTCATCCTGCAGGAGATGGGGATTTCATGGACGCTGTCCAGCGAGATCGCCGGTTATGACGGCGTCAACTACGGTCTGTTCTACGATGATGTGCAGCTGGCGCGCATCGCGATGAGACACTACGAGATAGCTGAAAAACTCAAGGTCAAGAAGATCCTGATGGGCGAATGCGGTCACCTGACGAAGGCGATGGGGGTGGTCGGTGACAGGCTTACCCAGGCGACGCCGCGTGAGAACGCCATGGCCTTCCTGGATGGGGTCGTCTTCAGCGGAAAGCTCAAGCTGGACCCGTCGCGCAACGATTTCCCGGTGACGCTCCACGATCCCTGCAACATGGTTCGCAGTATGGGCATCGTGGAGCCGCAGCGCCGCGTTCTGCGCCATATCGCACCGAAATTCCGCGAGATGCATCCTCACGGCGTGCGCAACTACTGCTGCGGCGGTGGCAGCGGATGGGCGATAATGTCGCAGAACAACTTCCTCGACTGGCGTATCCAGGTCAGCGGCCGCAAGAAATTCGAGCAGATTCTCAACGCCTTCGCCGACGAAGACCCGGGCGCAGAAACCCCGAAGTACGTCTGTGCGCCCTGTTCCAACTGCAAGGGTCAGATCCGTGACCTGTTCGATTATTACGGCGCGAAGGAGAAATCCGGGCTGTATTACGGCGGCTTGATCGAGCTGGTCGTTAATGCGATGGTGGATATCAAGGGGCGGTTCATCGACTGGGAGATTATGTAGAAGGCGGTGTCTTCAGGTTTATCGCCCGCGCGAATATATCAAATCCACCGTCTTTGCTCCACCGGGTATCGGAACGCATTGAAAGGTGAAATCAACCGGGTAGACCGGCTGCACGGAATTGTCAACCACCGACACCCAGAACCTTGACCAGTTGTTGGATATTATCAGCAGCGCATCGGCTTCAAGATCAAGTTTCAACCTGATGCAGTCGGACGAGTAATATTCCGGCTCAACGGTCGACAAGCCTATTGCCGTTGTGCTGTCAGGCAGTTTCGGCAGATGTGACGCCTCGAGAAAGGCGGTCGTGCTCAACTGCTCAACGCCGGAATTGGCGAGTGAATCGAGCAACCGGCTGGAATCCTCGAATACTATATACCGGTTGACCAGGAAGAAGCGCGGCAGCGCCTCCTCGTTTTGATATACGTAGAGATCATCCTTGTCCACCCCGGGGTCGATCAGCCGCAGCCGATCATCGTTCAGGGGCTGTCCCGAGAAGAAATACTTCGCATTGGCAAGCGACAGCAGGTCGATGTTGAAGGCATCCGAAGCCGGGAAATCGGGCGGCGGTTTCTCGATCTTGCCGAAGGGCGAGAACAGGTAAACCCGCTGTCCCCAACTGTCGAAATAGCGGCGAATCGTCATGCTGCGGCTGCGGGAGCCCTCGATCACCTTGCGCCAGAACAGGTGATAGCGCGCCGAATAGAGCGTGTTATAGCCGTCGACGGTCTCCAGGCCGGCAACAAGCGCATAAGTCGGATGCAGCAATCTGCCCGTGTAGGCGGTGGCTACCCGGCAGGGTGGGTCCTTGGCGATTTCCGCCGCGACGAGCCGGTATTCCGGCTTCTCGTAAAGCGCCCGGTATCGTTCGTTGTCGGAGAGGTTGGTCGACAGCCGCTCGACGAGATAAAAGCCGGCATAGAACGGCAACAACACCAGTACCAGTATCCTCAACCACCTGCCCAACTCCTGCCGCTTGATAAATGTGCTTATCGCGATAAAGCCGGTTGTGATCAGGAAGAACAGGATAGTCAAAGCCTGCGCGCCGCCCTTCGAGCCGAGCAGTCCGGCATCGTACCCGTTCCTGACCTGTATGCTCCTGAAAGCCGAGTAGAATCGGACCGAAAGCAGAGCCATGGCAAGGAGCAGCAAACACAACACCAGAATATATTTCAATCGCTCTCGCCAGCGCGGGTAATCTTCCGTGCCCAGTTCGGAGGCGATGTACTGCACGGATATGCCGGCGGCGAGATACAGGAAGAACGGGTATTCGTAGTAAAACCTTCTGATGTTGTAAGCCTTGAAGAAGTCGATACCGGCAAGGGCGCTGAGTATATAGGGAACGAAGGTGGAGAAAACACCGAACAACACGAATGACCAGAAGGTCGAGCGGAAAAGTTTCAGCTTGTGAGCGCCGACGCTGATACCCGCCAGGCAGGCGAGCAGCGGCACGCCGTCATGGCGGAATATCATGACCAGGTCGGCAAAGGTAAAACGCAAGGTGCTGAACAGCGTGCGTTCCTTCTTCGCCGAGATCAGCAGTATCCTCTGCGTGCTGTCCTTGATCTCCCACGTGTTCAGGATCGACGGAAGGTTGAAGATCACCAGTCCGACAAGGCAGGCAAGGGCTGCGGGCAGTATCTTGACCAGCGGAATACGCTGTACGAACAGGAGGAAAGCCAGGATTCCCGCAACGAGGAAGGGCTGTGAGACGAACAGGGATGAAAACTGGCTGAAGACAATCCCCAACGCCAGTCCGCCGATGATCTGAATCCATATTCTTCCGGTTCTCAGCAGTTCGTTGAAGGTGAACAGATAGAAGGGCAGACAGGGTTCGCCGAGGGAGTGATAGATTCCGAGCGGCGCCTGAGCGATGAGGAACGGATAGAGCATACCGGCTGACAGGGACGCCGTCAAACCCAGGCCGAGCGTGCGACGAGCCAGCAGGAACATGAAGACGGCGGCGAATACGCGCTGCAGGATCATCAGGATGGCATAACCGCCCCATCCGGGAAACAGCGCCTGCAGCACCTGGTAAGCGCTGCGGCGGTAGCTCCTTTTACCGCCGTCAATTCCGCACATGTCGTAATGCCGCCAGGCGTGATTGTGGGACAGGTTGGGAAAATGCAAGCTGGCGTAAGTTTTCGGGTGGTTGGCGTCGCCGTTGTCGAAGGATCGGATATAGCTGTTATCGCCGAACATGAAGAACTGCAGCGAAGCCAGCAGACCCCATAATACCATTAATCCGGCAATGCTGTTGGTTCTGTTGGACATAAAGGAAGAATGTTTTGGCTGGTTCAGCATGTCGTGTCCAGAAAACTGTAGACCTCGCGCACGACGCGCTCCTGGTCTTCGCGGGTGAGTTCGTAGTAGCAGGGCAGGCGCAGCAACCTGGCGCTAAGATCTTCAGTGATCGGCAGATTTCCCTCGGTGTACCCCATCTGTCTTCCCATCGGTGAAGTGTGGAGCGGGATATAGTGAAATACCGCGTGGATGTTCTTCGCCTTGAGGTGACGTATCAGACCGCTCCTCGATTCGGCATCCGGCAGGATCAGGTAATACATGTGCGCGTTGTGGCGGCATTCAGGCGGCGGCGACGGCAACCGTACAAGACCCCGATCCTGTAAGGGTGTGAACCGTTCATGGTAGAAATCATATATCGTCCAGCGCTTCCGCGTGATCGCGTCCGCTTCTTCAAGTTGGGCGAACAGGAACGCCGCCACGATCTCGGACGGCAGATATGATGACCCTATGTCGATCCAGGTATACTTGTCGATCTCACCGCGGAAGAACCTGCTGCGGTCGGTTCCCTTCTCACGGATCACCTCCGCGCGTTCGATGAACCGCTTGTCGTTGATTATGATCGCGCCACCTTCACCGCTGATGAAGTTCTTGGTCTCATGGAAGCTGTATGCGCCCAGATCGCCGATTGTCCCGAGGTATCTGTCCTTATAGGTGGCGTTCACACCCTGTGCGGCGTCCTCGATCACCAGCAGGTTATGACGCCGCGCCACTTCAAGTATCCTGTCCATCTCGCAGCCCACGCCGGCGTAATGCATGGGCATGATGACCCGGGTCCGTTCGTTTACGGCGCCTTCTATGAGGTTTTCGTCGATGTTCAGGGTGTCGGGACGGATATCGACGAACCGGATTCTGGCGCCGCGCAGGACGAAGGCGTTCGCCGTTGAGACAAAGGTGTATGACGGCATTATTACTTCATCGCCCGGTTTTACATCCGCCAGGATGGCGCACATGTCCATGGCGGAAGTGCAGGACGTGGTCAGCAGGACTTTCCCGGCGCCGAACCGCTGTTCCATCCACTCTTGGCACTTTCGCGAGAACTGACCGTCTCCGGCGAGGTGTCCGCCGAGCACCGCCTGCGAGATGTAAAACAGCTCCTTGCCGACGATGAACGGGCGGTTGAAGGGGATATACGCGGGCGTATCAGGGATGTCTGAGGATTCAAGTTTGAAGGACATTTGCCAATAAGGTCTCTAAGTTTATGATTCTGAAGGCTTGTGACATATTGTAATAATCAATGAATCCATTATTATCAATATTCCCATATAAATTATCGTAGATTAATTCAGTCTTTTCCAATGTTCCCGGGTCGTTAATTAACTGCAGCACCGATGAGTTTCTTTTATTCAATCTCTCTCTGTTTCTGAAGAGGAGAATTGATTTTACACGCGTATTTCTTTGTTTTCTACTACTTTGCAATGATATTTTATTAACAAGTAGCTTTGAGTTAGTGATACTAGAATAGGAAATCCCGGAAATGTTTTCAATATATTTACGTATCTCCTTCTTGGGTGAAATCACATCATGTACATTCCTTGACTTATGAATGAAATATGACAACATTGGACCTGACATAACAGGAAGTAAAACTTGAGCCCCACATGGGGCAGGAAAATTAGTTAACAATTTATTACAATTTTGATTATAATAAAAGAAATTAAAAGCATCAATAAATCTAATGTTTGTATTATTTGGAATTAGGCTGAAGAATTCAGTGAGTTCGGCCTTTATTAGTTCGTAGTATTCATTTGAAATCATAAATGGAAAACCAGTAGATAGTAATCCATGTAGACATCCATTATCTGTTATGCTTAATTTAACTTGACGTCTCAGAAATACCTTAATTAAAAAACTATAAATATAAGGCATGAGATTGCTTGAAATATATTTATCTGTAAATTGAATATTCCAGAATAGTGCATTAACTATAAATCCAAAATCGCCTGTTTTTAAAAGATGCTGCAGAAATGATAACTGTGGTCTTTTCATATTGACTGTTGCTATAGCATCAACATTTTGTCCGGAGATTATTGTATCGCTACTCCGTGCATATTGATCGGTGAATGCAAGAGTAGGATTGTTTGGATTAATAATATCACGAGTAAATTCAGTCTCTATTGCATTGATAACATCAGGGGAATTTGCAGGAGTTCCAAAATCAATTACATCAATTTTAAATCCGAGTTTCTTCGCAACATGAATGGCTCTTCTTGTGTCGTTCCAGGCAGTATCCATATCAACTGTTGAGATGCGAATTTTAGATTTATCTATCACTTTATTAAAGCTCAGTAAATATGAAGTAGAATCTACACCACCAGAAAACATAAGATTTATTTTATTATTCATTAAAGATTCTGACAGCATACCTGTTATTTCATCTAAGGCATAACCGTAACTTGATGGTTTAATATACCTGCTTGTATCAACTGCTAGATATGTTTCTTTCCTCGATATAATTCCGTCCTTTACCTCCATGATATATGCTGGCGGTAATCTATTGATGTTTCTGAATATGGTGCTGAATGGTAATTGAAATTGCAATGGGATTGTAATGTACCGCAATAGAGAATCTTCAATGATATGTATTTCTTTGTTGTTTAAATGCTTGAGTACAGACGATAAAATCGATGATAGAAATAAATATTTGTTATTATTAAATATATAACCTCCTGAGTACCCAATTGAAGTAATTATCCTGATGATCTGGTTATCCTTACTTTTTAAATCAACAAGTATGTAATTACCAAGAGAATATCGTGCTTCATAGGCGAGAAACTCCTCCAATGGGAAATCTAAGTATTTAACAATTACGTCGTCTGTCTTCAGGTGATAAGAGTACCCAAATAATTGAACTGTAGCTGATGCTTCTGTTTTTTTAGTCTCATCTTTGGTTTGTATACGAATCAACAAATCTTCTGTTTTTAATTTCAATTTGCTTCCTCAATGAATGTTGAATATTTCACCCTTGCCAGCCCGATCAGACTTGTCCCGAAGGGGATTTTTATTCCGGCTGACATCAAAAGGCGTTCGGCTGCCGCCAACAGGCGGAAGATGTTGTTAAACAGCGGATGCGGTGGTCGAGTGTAACCGTGCCCCGCAATCTTGGCATTCTTCTTTCCGGTGTGCAGGAGCCTTCGCTGCAGCCAGACCGGTAGAACCGAAAACATGAAGAAATAGGAGACATACAACGGTTCGAAGCCGCACTCGACAAAGAGGTCGCGCAGTGTTTTCGCGCCATAACGACGCTTGTGCCCGCATGTGACGTCGTACCGAGACCAGAGTTGCATCAACGCCGGAACGGTGACGAGCACAAATCCGCCCGGCCTGACCAGCGATGCCGCCTGAAGCAGAGCCTGCCGGTCGTCGGTCAGGTGTTCGATCACGTCCAGCAGGCAGACCGCGTCGACCGGTTCGACCAGCCTGACATCCTCAAGCATGGCGCATATCAGTGACCCCCCGACTATACCCTCGGCGATCCGCAGTCCGTCGATATGCATGTCAATCCCCAGCGTCGCGTAACCGGCTTCTTCAAGCATGGCCGTGACATAGCCGTTCCCGCAGCCCAGGTCGATCAGCCGCCGGACATCAAGGAGACGGCGCGCCCTTTTAAGAACATCGAGTATTATCCGGTTGCGGGAGCCGAACCAGAAATGCTTTTCATAGACCCGTGCAAGATTCTCCGCGCTGGATGCTTTGTAATCTTCCCCTCGCACTTGAGGCTGCAGGTCGAGTATCCCGCCCTCGACGCGCGCCGTGAAGCCGCAATTGCCGCAGGTCGAATTCGACAGGGATAGCCGTCCCTTGTGGCACGCCGGACAGTAGACCTCGAATTGCGCGGGCATTATGAGCGTCTAACCACCGACGAGATCCCAGGCGAGCGGTGTGCCGCGCGCAATGTTCTTAACCGCGCGCCTGCCAATTATCTCCTCGTAGTAACGAGTCGAGAGCCCCTGACCGGGTCGTATGGATCGTATATTCTCGGGGGTAAACGGATCGCCCGCCTTCATGTCCGCCACAACGAACAGAGATCGGCGGAAAAGACGGCTGGCCGCCTCGCGGTCGCTGACGCCGTAATGAACCTGCCCCAGCGCTTTCTCGACCGTGCGGACGTTGTCAACGAGTGATTTCAACTCCTGCGGCTCCAGTGAAAATGCGCTGTCGGGTCCGGGCAGCGACCGTGACAGGGTGAAGTGCTTCTCGACGATGCGGGCGCCCATCGCCACCGCCGCGATGGCGACCGCGTTGTCCAGCGTGTGATCCGACAGCCCGGCCGCGACCCCGAACGCCTGGGCGAGATGGGGAATGGTCCTTAAGTTCATGTCCTCGGGCGGCGCCGGATAGGCGCTGGTGCACTTGAGCAGCGCCAACTGTCTGCATCCGGCCTCGTGCAGCGTCCGGACGGCTTCATCGAGCTCCGCCAGCGTCGCCATTCCCGTGGACATGATGACCGGTTTGCCGGTCGAAGCGATCTTTCTTAAGAGCGGCAGGTCGACGTTCTCAAACGACGCCACCTTGTACGCCGGCACCCCCATATCCTCGAGAAAATCGACCGCCGTCGCGTCGAACGGGGTCGAAAAGAGCGTGATGCCGATTTCGTCGGCGATCTTCTTCAACTTAGGCTGCCATTCCCAGGGGGTGTAAGCTTCGCGGTACAGATCATAGAGACTGCGACCCTCCCAGAGCTTCTGCCGGACCCGGAAAACATCCTTGTCGGAGTCTATCGTCATGGTGTCGGGGGTGTAGGTCTGCAGCTTGACCGCCTGCAGCTTGACCGCATCCGCTCCGGCTTCCCGGGCGGCATGGATTATCCTGACGGCCTGGTCATAGTCCCGGTTGTGATTTGCCGACATCTCGGCGACGATGTAAACCGGATGACCACTGCCGATGGTGCGATCATCAATACTGAAGGTCTTGCTCATGGCATGTTACTTTCGGGGATTAAATGTCTCAAACGTCCGCTGCTTGATGAATCGGGCGGGATTGCCGGCCACAACGGTCATCGGGGGAACATCCCTGATGATGACAGAGCCGATGCCGACGATGCACCACTCGCCCAGAGTGACACGCTCTCGCGTTACGGCACCGGTGCCGATGTAGGCGCCTTCTTTGAGCCTCACGTCGGCTCCGATAACCGCGCCGTTCCCGCCATAGCAATAGTTATCCATGGTCGAGCCGTGCCCGAGCGAAAAATTTCGTAACAGCGTGCAGTGGCTTCCGACCCTTGTGTATGAACCGAAGTATACGCCCGGCATAATAACCGAACCATGTCCGATTTCAGTTCCCTTCGGAATTGTCGCTGAAGGGTGAATGATCGAGGGAAAACGTTCGGGTGGAATGCCGTAATTCTCCAGCTTGAGCGCGTTATTCTTTCCGTATTGCATGGTTATAAAGGAATAGATGAAGGATACGTCGGCAAAGCGGGGACTTGTCATGTCCTCAGGACGCCCGAGCACCGGATAACCGAATAATTCGGAGCCTATTTCATCGGTGTCGTTGAAGAAGCCGAGCAGATCCCATTCCGGATCGGCGCGGTTTATATCCTCGACGTTGGCAGCTATGTTCGTTCCGTTGCCTCTACCGCCGACAATGATGAGTTTCTTTAACAAGACGTTCTCGAGATGGTAAAAATATTTGCCTTATCAAAACGGATTTTAAACGACAATTTCATAATATCTTGGCGACATCATTATAAGATCAGGAAATCAACGATGTGATTTCCTGCGCGCACCTGTAGGCGCCCCTGCCGTCGATCAGCGACATCCCCCGTCCCGCCCTGGTTAAGGCGTCTTCGACATCTCCCCCAATCCAGCCTGTCATCCGCTCCACGATGAAATCATCGTCCAGTTCGGTGATGAGCCCCCAATCCTCTGTGATTCCGTTCCTTTCGTGGAATCTTCCGCCGCTTTCAGCCTGGCGTTCCGCATGTCCGACGGTGATCAGCGGTATCCCCAGATAAACCATTTCGTAAGCGCTCACGCCGAAAGCGCAGATCGCCAGATCAGCGGCAATCAGCTCTTCAACCGAAT
>JALGVR010000041.1 GCA_025774605.1 bacterium
GTTGCGGAAGTCCTTGGCGATCTCGTAAACACGGGTGAATCCCCCGGCGACAAGTCTTTTCAGGTAGAGCTCATCAGCGATCCGCAGATAGAGGTCTCTGTCCAAAGCCTGATGATGAGTGGTGAACGGGCGTGCCGTCGCGCCTCCATAGAGCGTCTGCAGAGCCGGCGTTTCCACCTCGATGAACCGCTTTTCACCCTCGAAGAATCTCCGTATTTCACTGATGATGAGACTGCGCTGCTTGAAAACCAGCCGCGATTCCTTATTGACAATCAGGTCCACCGAACGTTGACGATACCGTTCCTCCTTGTCAGCCCAGCGATGCCATACCTGACCCTCCTTCTCCTTTATCGCAGGCAGTGGACGCAGATTCTTGGCGAGTAATGTCAGCGATCTTGTTTCAACGGTTCGCTCGCCTGTCCGGGTTATAAACAGCCTGCCACCGACACCGATTATGTCACCTATGTCCAGTAGTTTAAATAGTCTCCAAGACAGATCACCGAGAATATCACGTTTCAGGTAAATCTGTATCGAATGATCATCATCCAGGATATTGGCAAAGGCTGCCTTGCCCATCAGCCGCAGGGATGTGATCCTTCCCGCCAGGTTGATAATATCTTCGCTGTTCTTAAGTTTTTCAAAATCATCAAGCGCGGATCGGACAGAGTGGGATCTGTCGAAACGATATGGGAATGGATTGATCCCCAGGCTCCTGATCTGGTCGAGCTTCGTGAGCCGTGCCTGCATAACGTGATCGAGCCCCTCGAAATTCAGCGGTCGATCTTCGGGTTGAGCTCTATTTTCGTGTTCAGGTTTCATCTTCGATCCTGTAAATACGAAAGAGGGCGGACGAATCGTCCGCCTTGGGTTCCAAGATTATATTTCATATTGTCCTCCTGCGAAGGCAGGAATCCATTATTTGCAAGTATTTATGATTTTACCGGGATACCTGCTTCCGCAGGTATGACACCTGGTGGACCTTTCATCAGGCGCTGGTTAATTCGGGAAAACATCATTGCATGGAGTTATAATATGAAACCCTCTTTACCGATGCGCGCAACCCGGACTCTGCGACCTGGGGGAAATTCGGGCAGCGTGTCGTTGTCGACGATCAGCCTGATACCCATTGCGTTACCAAGCGACAGTTTCACCGGATCAGCAAGTTCCCTTATAACCCTGTTTCGCGGCCATAAAGTGCGCTCGTAAACCAGGCTGTCACCCTGTGTGATCTTGACGTAGCAGGTGTCCAAAGCCAACAGCTCGAGTCGGTAGGTCTCAGGAGCGGACACGATCGGCGCCGGAATAGCCTTCTCCCGGGTGGTAACCGATAACGACGTTGTATCGACCAGGGTGTCTTTCTTAACCTCAGGAACCGGTTTCTTTGGGGTTTCAAGCAGCTTTTCAGCGATACGTTCGGGTGAATGTTTCGGGCTTGTCAGATAAAGAGCGATAAGTATAACTACGACCACCGTGATCAGGCTGTAAAAAATGATCGATCTGTGCTGGTCAGCCCAAGCCAATGTTCCGGCCGGCTTGTATTCGTTTTGATTCTCAGCCGGTGATGCCTGCCCCGCCACCGGTAAGGCGAACGAATCGGTGCCGAAAATTTCCTCGAGTCTGCGGTCGATTTCCTGTGGTTCGAGACCTGATGCCGTTGCAACGGTGCGGATGAATGCCCTGACATAGGTCGGTGGTAGAAACGACCAGTCGCCCTTTTCGATACACTCGATGTATCGGGCGTTGATCTTTGTTGACGCTGAAGTCTGCTCAATGCTGAGTTGTTGAAACTCCCTGGCTGAACGTATCTCTTCACCGATCTTGCGCCTGATCTCAATCGAACCGATCTCGGGATATCTGCCCTTGCCTGAAGAACGACCGGCTTCCAGGTTCATGGAATAAGTACTCCTGAAAGATGTCTGTTTATAAGAGTATTTGTGCAGATATTATAAGGAATTAACACCTTCAAAGCAAGCCTCGCCGTACAATTGCCGGACTGATCGATATTTGTCCTTCGTTACAGCCGTGCGTTACGGGTCAATCAACTTGATTCAGATCAATTCACGGCGATGGAGTAACCGGAGATTGAAGTCTGATTTGAGCATCATCAGGTTGACTTTACCTTTGAAATTTCTTAAAATTAGAAGTTAAGCAATTTGCGTTGTATATTGAACGGGTGAAATTCTCGTTGATATACCGCCCCTGTAATTGCTCTGGAAGTTTTTCAATTCTGTGATTTAACCTGCAGGCGTTACACATCATGCCGTGCTGGTACAGACGGTGTGCAGAGATAGGACGTTGTCGATGGAGGCTGGGAATATCGCTCCACCCCGGCGGTTCAATTGCCATCCGGCGGCTGAAATCCTGGAAGATCATATAGATAAAAAAGCAGGACAGATTGAATCGTGGATTTTAATTCGAAACTGCGGAATGTAACGGACGGCAAAATCGGCCTTTGTATCGGACTTGATCCGGTGTTGGATCGTCTGCCTGAAACGATCAGGACGTCGAGGGAACCACTTTACGCCTTCAACAGTGAAATCATTGAACACACGCATGATATTGCCGCCGCGTACAAGCCAAATCTGGCTTTCTACGAAGCGTTGGGCGATGAGGGATGGCGCCAGTTGGAGAAGACCGTTCAGGCGGTTCCGGACAAATGCCTGGTTATAGCTGATGGCAAGCGCGGTGACATCGGTTCGACGGCTGCGGCTTATGCGTTATCGTTGTTTGACAGGCTGGATGTTGACGCCGCCACCGTCAATCCCTATCTCGGCGCGGATGCGTTGCTGCCGTTCCTGGAACGTGTTGATCACGGTGCCTTTGTGCTGGCGGTTACATCCAATCCGGGTGGCGCGGATCTCCAGGAGCTGGTCTGTGAGGGCGAACCGCTGTTTCGTCACGTAATAAGGATGGCGCGTCGATTGAACGGATCCGGCAATGTCGGGTTGGTGGTCGGTGCGACCCGACCGACCCTCTGGCGTGATGTTATGGACGTTGCTGTTGACCTGCCGCTGCTCGTACCAGGGATCGGCGCGCAGGGTGGAGATCTTGGACTCCTTAAGTCGGCGCTGCGCGATTATCCGGCTCCAACACTGGTAAATGCTTCCCGAAGCATCATCTATGCGTCGTCAGGCGCGGATTTCGGTCGGGCTGCTCGCGAGGCCGCGTTGAACCTCGCCGACAAGCTCCGGGAATAACAGATAATCCGGGTTCTTCAAGCGTGAAGATAAATCCACAATTCTTTCGTATTCGGGATCGGGTTGAAATACGCATCGCCTCCGGTGATGAGGTCGCGATCTTTCTTGTGCGCATCGAAGATATTACTGATGACGGGATTTACGTCGATCGCCCCATTATCGACAAGCGACTGCTGGATATCAAGCCCGGTCAAAGGGTTGAGGTCGAGATAAAACGGAAGGTCGTAAAGTATCGTTTCACATCGACGATACTGAGCGAGGCGCGCCTGGGCGCCATGTCGGTCATCCTTCTGGAATATCCCGACGAGGTTAAACGAATCAGGCCGAAGCTGCGCCGCAAGTTTCTGCGTCTGAACATTCCGTCACGCATAGTATTTCACCAGAAGGGTGAGACAGCCAGATACGGCGGTTATAAAAGGGGTATCATTATAGATGTTTCAGGGGGCGGAGTCAAGTTCACCGCGCAACGTAAGGATGTAATCGGAGTTACACCCGGCGTCGTGCTGTTCCTGACCTTTAACCTGTCCGGGGAGATAAGTGTCATAGAACAGGCGGCGAAGGTCTTGAAGATTGAACCCTGTGCAAGGAATCATTACAGGTCGGAAATCGTCTGTCGCTATTCGAACATCTCGCCGAAACTCATGGAGGCGATCATTGTTCATAATGTGCGAAATCAACGGCGCTACAGGATAGAGAAGGGCGGCAGTTACGTCTGATATTCCTGCAAATACCTTCATATCAAAGGGATAATCCAAGTTGAATAAGTCGTTCCACGAGACTTCCATAATTGATCCGTCGGCTCGCATTGGAAACGATGTTGTTGTTGGTTCATACAGCATCGTCGAAGCGGACACCGAGATCGGAGACGGCTGCCGGATCGACTCTCACGCCATTATTGCCAGCGGAGCAAGATTGGGGCGAAACTGCAAGGTTTTCAATGGTGCGGTCGTGGGTACAGTTCCCCAGGATTTGAAGTTTCGGGATGAGAAATCCGAGATCCTGATCGGTGATGAAACGGTTATAAGGGAATACTGTACCCTCAACCGCGGCACGACCGACGGAGGCCTGGTGACCAGGATCGGATCCGGATGCCTGTTGATGGCTTACACGCATGTCGCCCATGACTGCTCAATCGGAGACAGGGTGATACTGGCGAACGGCGTCAATATGGCGGGACATGTAACGATAGAGGATCATGTCGGTATGAGCGCTCTGGTGTTGATCCATCAGTTCGTCAGGATCGGTCAGCATGCATATATCGGTGGTGGATCGAGGGTTTCACAGGATGTTCCGCCCTATGTCCTGGTGAACGGGGAACCTGTCAGGTATTTTGGTCCGAATCTTGTTGGACTGAAGAGACACGGATTCAAGGGTGAACAGATTTCAGCGATAAAGAGGGCATATCAGTTGATATACAGGTCCGGGTTGAATCTGACTCAGGCGGTTGATGCGATAAGATCAGAGCTTGACCTGACAAACGAGATAATCAATATACTCGGCTTTATGGAAAAATCACAGCGGGGGATCGCCGGGCGTTGAAAAAGCTGCTTGAAACCCGGCTGTTAATTGACCTGCAGGGACGTTCCGGGGCTTTTAACATGGCCGCCGACAGCAAGCTGGCAGAGCAGCTTCCCCAAAGTGATTACGGGGCTGCAGTCAGGTTTTACAGATGGGAAAGACCATCTGTCTCGATAGGATGTCATCAACTGCAGGACGCCGTAGACTTGAAAGCCTGTCGGAAACTCGGTTGGGATGTCGTATATCGGCCGACCGGCGGCAGAGCACTGCTTCACGATAACGATCTCAGTTACGCGGTCGTAATTCCTTCCGAAAGCGATTCATACGCGCTCTTTCGCAGGTTGTACGAGCGAATCGGTGAAGCGATCGCTGAGGCTCTCCGGATGATTAATTTTGATGCAGCGGTCATCAAGCCGACCATAAGCTATGTGAGGAGCGAGCGTCGGATGCGTGCGGGTTTGTGCCTGGACAGCCGCGTGCGTGGCGAAGTGACTGTAAGTGGGAAGAAGGTCGCCGCCGCAGCGCAACACATATTCCGCGATACTCTTTTACAGCATGGGTCGATCATGATGGAAGGCGATCCGGCGGCTATTGCCAGGGTTTCAAACCTTACGGACAGCGAGAGGATGGTCCTGACCGACAGGCTTCACGCCAGGGCGGGAACGCTGAACGAAATGAACGGCGGAACCGTTGACGTTGAAGCCTTGGTTGAACTGCTTCAAACCAACTTCGCTCGTTATCTGGGTTTACATATCAACCCCGATGTCTGGACGGACAACGAGATCGATGATATCATTGGTAGAAGCCCGGATTTCGAGATTTGCAACACTCAACCGGCATGATGATGAAAGCAGAACCGAAGGCATCGTTTGAGAGACGGCTGGCGCTCTTCGGGGCTACCGGATCAATCGGCAGGCAGGCGCTGGATGTGATCGAAAGGCAGGGCGGCTGCCGGGTGGTTCTCCTCTCGACCGGTTCGCATGCCGACGAATTGGCGGAGCTGGCGCTGAGATGGCGGCCGGAGCATGTCACACTCGCCGATGAAAACGGCTATGCGAAGCTAAGGGAATCCCTTACCGGCACGGGTATCCGTATCGACGCCGGTACGGATGCCGCCGCAGAAGCCGCTGCTGAGGATGACTACGATATCAGTGTGAACGGTCTTGTCGGTGTTGCCGGCTTGATGCCCAGTTATCATTCTCTCAGGCGCGGCATCGATCTGGCTCTGGCGAACAAGGAATCGCTCGTTCTGGCGGGTGACCTGCTGGGGCGCATCGCTGAAAGGAACGGGGTCTGCATTCAGCCGATCGACTCCGAACACAGCGCCATCCTGCAGTGCCTGCAAGGCGAGAAGATCGAAGAGGTTGCCCGCCTGATCCTGACCGCCTCCGGTGGGCCGTTCCGCGAATGGTCCGTAAACCGCATCAAGTCGGCCACTGTCGCCGAAGCCCTGGCGCATCCGACCTGGAAGATGGGAAGGAAAATCACGATCGATTCCGCAACCCTGATGAATAAAGGCTTGGAAGTGATAGAGGCTTATCACCTCTTCGGCGTACCGCCGGACAAGATAGACGTCAGGATACACCCGGTATCGATAGTTCATTCGATGGTCGAATTCGTCGACGGTTCGTTCAAGGCTCAGTTGGGCACACCGGATATGCATCTTCCGATACAGTATGCGCTTAATTTCCCGACACGACAGCCTTACAAGCTGCGGCAGGATGATCCCGTCAACTGGCCGGCTCTCGAATTCGAGGAAGTTGACAAGGACAAGTATCCCTGTTTGGGGCTGGCTTACAGGGTTCTGGAAAGCGGGGGTACCGCGCCCGCGGCTCTCAACGGCGCCGATGAGGCTGCAGTGGAGAGATTTCTCGCCGGCGAGGTTGAATTCGGGGATATTTACAACCTCGTAAAAGCGGCTTTGGACGAACATTCAATCCTGGCTGTGGATGATATGGAGACCGTCCTTGAGGCGGATTACTGGGCGAGGGAATTTGTTAAGAAACTGGAGCTTTAGTGACAGCAAAACCAAACCTGATTTGTTTATTGATAACATCAAGTAATCGGCGGAACCGATGCTGACGACAATAGTTTCATTCATCATTGCCATCGGAATAATCATTTTCATCCATGAATTCGGTCACTTTCTGGCTGCGAAGCTGTCCGGTGTCAGGGTTGAGGTGTTTTCGCTCGGTTTTCCGCCCAAGATATTCAGCAGGAAGATGGGTGAGACCGAATATCAACTTGCCTGGATTCCACTTGGCGGCTATGTCAAGATGTCGGGAATGATTGATGAATCCTTCGATGAGGATTTTGATCCCAATGATCCGCGGGGATTCATGTCTCAACCGCTTATACGACGGGTGTTTATCCTCGTCGCCGGCGTGTTGATGAACATTCTGCTCGGTTTCGCCATTTATTCAGCTGTTACATGGTACAGCGGCGTGGGCAAGATGACCGGCACCACGGTAACCATGGTCAGCCCCGACTATCCCGCCGCCGAAGCCGGACTCAAGCCCGGCGACAACATCTTTGAGGTTAACGGCGAAGCGGTGAAAGACTGGACGGCGCTGACTGAAGCGATTCGCGGACGTGCCGGGATACCGACCCTGATACGGTGGCAGCGCGGTGACAGCATTATAGCCAGAGAGATCGTACCCAGGCCGACCCCTGACATCGACCTGAATACGATGGAGACCGATACCGTCGGGAAAATCGGTGTGGTCGGCTCTTTTGTGACCGAATCCGTAGGGCCATTCAGTGCTCTCAAGTATGGGGCGATTGAGGTGTGGTGGGTTTTGAAGATGAGCTGGAAAACCCTCATTGCCCTGGTTTCAGGTAAGGCAAAGATCGACCAGGTGATGGGACCGATCGGTATCCTGAAGATGTCGGGGGACACAGCGCGGGGAGGGTTTATCAGTTTTGTCAGCTTCATCGCCATGGTCAGCGTCTCCATCGGTTTCCTGAATATCATGCCGATTCCCATGCTGGACGGCGGACACCTGATATTCATTCTGATCGAAGCGGTAATCGGGCGTCCCCTGTCGGGAAAGTTGAAGTATAACCTGATGAAGGTCGGCCTTGCCGCGTTGCTTCTGTTTATCACCATTGTCTCATATCATGATATACTTCGACTTTTCAGAAAATAAAGTTAAACAGGATAAACACCTTTGAAAAATAAAATCAGGGCATCGTGTATCTTCACGCTTGGACTGCTGCTTGTCTGTTTTGCGGTTCTCAGGTCTGAAGCGCAACCATTGCAGGGATCTTCCGAGGCGGACCAGGATTCACTTGCCCAGACGGAAGCGCTGAATCATTACCTGAACGGAACTGTTCATGAGGAGGCGGACGAAGTCCATCAGGCTCTCGTGGAGTATCAACTGGCGTTGTTATTCGACGAGGAGTCCGCCACGATACGTATCGCCATAGCGAGGTTGTACAGTAATCTGGGTCACCGCCGGGCCGCAATGCTTCTGCTTGAGAAGGGGCGCAGGCTGAATCCGCATGACGAGGAACTGTTGAAGACGCTGGCTGATTATTATATCAGGTTCAACAGGCAGGACGATGCGGCTGACTGTTACAAGGATCTGGCGGCTTTGCGCGAGCTCGACAGGCACGAACTCCTGAAGATGGCTGCCATTCTGACCGCATGCGGCAGAACTGACGAGGCGCTTGCGGCTTATGCCGAAGCCCTTGATCGCTTCGGACCGGATATTGACGTTTACCATAAGATCGGTCTGATCCACCTGCTGCACAGAGATGTTGAAGCCGCTGAAACGACTTACCACCGCCTGGTTGAGCTTGATCCCAGCCAGGATCGGGTTTATTTCGTGCTCGGAGGTTTTGCGATAAGCCGGCAGGATTGGGCATCGGCGGAGGTGAACTTCAGGAAGGCGCTGGAGCTGGACAGTTCAGACGTCAAGTACTGGATGAACCTGCTGCTGACCTTGAACGCACAGCATAAGACCTCTGAAGAGCTCGCTGTTTCGGGCGCGGCTCTGGCAAGGTTCCGGGACATGCCGCAGTTGTACGACATACGCGGCAGGGCTCTGCAGCAGGTTAATCGTTTTGATGAAGCGCTCGCCTGCGCCGACAGTTCACTGGCGCTGGACAGCGCCAGGCTTTCACCATATATGATCAAGGGTTATGTATACCATGAGCAGGGTGAATTTTTCAAGGCGGCGGCTGCGTACGAACAGGCTTTGAAGATCGATTCGGAGAACGCAACCCTGCTGAACAACTACGCATACATGCTTTCAGAACAGAATTACCGGCTCGAGGATGGGTTGTCGATGGTCGACAAGGCATTGAAGATCAGACCGGGCGAGTCGTCGTTTCTCGATACGCGGGCCTGGCTGTTGTATCGACTTGGCAGGTTCAAGCCCGCCCTGGATGAGATTAAGGATGCTCTGAAGAACGACGGGGACAACGCTGAACTTTACGAACACCTGGGATACATATATATGGCATTGGGGAAGACAGCCAAATCGAAGAAAGCCTGGAAGCGGGCAAACGAGCTCGAACCTGACAATGAAAAATATCAGCGTCTGGTCCATTAGCACACTGTTGGGGTTGTTTGTCCTGACCGGTTGCGCTGTCCACCCGCGTTTCAGAAGTGTTGACGTAAATACTCCTGAAGAGGCGCTGGGTGAGCTTTGCGCACTGAAGAGAAGTATCACCCGCTTCACCGCGCCCAGTGATTTCACCATTCGCGGACCGTTCGGCAGATATAGCTTCAAGGGAGAAATAGATTATTCACTGGAGGACGGCTGGCGCGTCAAGCTGACCGGACCTTTCGGTATGAAATTGGCCGTTATCGAATCGGTCGAGGACCGGTTTTTAATCAACCTCCCGCACGGTGGAATAACAACTGAAATAGACCCGGACAGCTGCCTGGAGTTTCCGGAGATCGACGTTATAACCCCGCATTTATCCTTCATGATGGCGCTCCTCCTGCCGGCGCCGGCGATCGACGACATGAACAAGTGGACAATCGACCATGGAGAGGCGGGTCAGCCGGGAACTCTTGTTCTGACGAGGATAAAAGGTGATTCAAGTGTCGACAGCCTCGTTATATCGCTGGACTATTCACCGCTGAAACTCCTCGGCGAAGATCTATGGCGGGGAGACAAGTTGCGGATGCGCCGCAGGTTCAAATATCGCGACCCAGCGGATAACATGGCCGGGAGTATTGTTATCGAGACCGCCGACATGATGTTGAACGTCAGGTACAAATCGGTCAGGATGGATGTAAATAGGGAGACGAGTTACGTTTCATATTCCTCCACTCTTGCCCAAATGGGATCGGATGGCGGACGGGAAAGTCTGTCCTCCCCTTCAACAGTGGTGGCAGCAGGCTATGGCAGCAAGTATATCAAGTGAAGGATTTCATCGCAAATAAAGCAACGACAGGATGTTGACGGAGCAATCCGACATCGTATTATCGGTGATCATTCCTTTTTACAACGAAGAGGAATCGCTGGCGGAACTCTACGGGCTGATTGCACAAACGGTAAGTGGAGAGCTCGAGCCGGTCGAGCTTATATTTATCGATGACGGCTCGACCGACCGGTCGAATGCGGTCGTCCGGGAGTTGCGGGCAAGGGATGCGCGGGTGAGACTGATAACCTTCCGCCGCAACCAGGGCAAATCAGCGGCTTTATCGGTGGGATTCCGGGCGGCGCGCGGCGGGTACGTGGTGACCATGGATGCCGATCTGCAGGATGACCCCGACGAAATTCCCAACCTGGTTGACAAGTTGAATGAAGGCTACGATCTGGTCTCGGGCTGGAAGAAGGTTCGCCATGATCCGCTGACCAAGACCGCCCCCTCCAGGCTGTTCAACGTCGTTACTTCCTTGCTTTCCGGCGTACGACTGCATGATTTCAACTGCGGGTTGAAGATCTACCGCAGGGAGGTCGTCAAAGAGATTCAGATGTACGGCGAGCGTCACCGGTTTATTCCGGTGCTGGCGCACATGAGCGGTTTCAGGGTCGGCGAGCTGCCGGTGAAGCACCATCCGCGGCGCCACGGCAGGTCGAAATTCGGCGCCTATCGTTTCATCGCCGGCTTTTTCGACCTGATCACCCTGATGTTCCGCATGAAGTTCCTGACCAAACCGTTGCATTTTTTCGGCAGTCTCGGGATGTTAAGCATGTTAGTCGGTCTGGCGATATTGGCGTATCTGACGATCGGCTGGTTTCACGGCCGATGGATCGGCAACCGTCCGCTGCTGCATATCGGTGTCCTCGGCGTGGTTGCCGGTGTGCAACTGTTCACGCTGGGTCTGATCGGTGAGATGATCGCAGAGAAGAGCACCAGGGGACGGCTCCCGCTTCGCGAGGACTCCGACATCGACGAGAAGCCCTGAGGAATGAAGCTTGCCTGCGTAGCTCCCGGATACCCATATCGGGGAGGCATATCCCACTTTGCCACCAGGCTTGCCATTGAGCTGGCTCAGCGGCACGAATGCCGGTTTGTAAATTTCACCCGCCTTTACCCAAACCTTCTTTTCCCCGGCAAAACACAGCTCGACACCAGCAGGAGCGTGATCAAATATCCGTCGGAAAGAATTATCGACTCCATCTATCCGCCCAGCTGGAGACGCGCGGGAGGGAGTCTCAGGAAATGGGGAGCGGAGGCGATTATCTTCCACTGGTGGCACCCGTTCTTCGGTCCGGCGTTCAGGGCTGTTTCAGCGGGGGTGGGGTCAAGGCAGGTCGTCCGCATCGCCGTCTGTCACAACGTCGCACCGCACGAGAAGGGTGGGCTGTGGCGCAGGGCCGCCGGGTTCGGGCTGGCTTCGATGGATGGCTTTATCGTCCATGCGCAACAGGAAGCGAGCCAGCTTGACGGCCTGATCAGGGATAATCGGCGTATCGTCCTGTTTCATCCGGTCTATGATGTCTTCCCGGATGAAGACCTGCCCATGGCTGACGCCCGTGAGCGGCTGGGACTAAATGCCGATGACAAGGTTGTTCTCTATTTCGGATTGATCAGACCATACAAGGGTGTGGAAGTTCTTCTGAAGGCGATGGCGGAACTGAAGGATCGAGTGCCGGGAATTAAACTGCTGGTGGTCGGCGAGATCTATTCCAACCGTGATTCGATCCTGAGGCTGGTGAACTCACTGCCGGATGGTCTTGTGAGACTGGTTGATGATTACGTTCCGAACGAGGAGGTCTCCACATACTTCCGGGCGGCGGACATCGTTGCACTGCCGTATCTCTCGGCGACGCAGAGCGGGATCGTGCCGATCGCCTACAGGTGCATGCGTCCGGTGATAGTCACGCGTACGGGCGGTTTGCCGGACGCGGTCATCGACGGCGAAAGCGGTTACCTGGTGGAGCCGGGGAATGCCCGCCAGATCGCCGAGACCGTTCGAAAACATTTCAGTCAGAGCGGTGGAGTTGATATGTCGGGCGGGATTACACGGATGCTGCATCGGTTGAGCTGGAAGCGATATGCTGACGAACTTGATCGGTTTATCCGCGAATTGAAGGATAACTCGCCATCGCAGGGTTAGAGATATGAAGATTTCGGTTGTAATAGTCAATTGGAACCAGCGCGAGCTGCTGCTGGAAGCGGTCGCGTCGTGCTACGCCTCAGATTGGGATGATCTGTCGGTTATTGTAGTCGACAACTGTTCCGGCGATGATTCGGTGGCGGCTGTCAGGCGGGAGTTCCCCGAAACGATTATACTGGCGAACGACAGCAACATCGGCTTCGCCCGCGGTTCCAACCAGGGGTTTGAGCGCGCCGTTGCCGAGAATGCGGATTACGTGCTGTTCCTGAACAGCGATGCCACGTTGGCTCGGGACGCAATACGCGCTCTGGCAGGGTTGTTGGAGAGGGAGCCGGAGGCTGGAGCCGTTACGCCGTATATATTCTACCATGATAGACGCGATCTGATCTGGTATGGCGGAGGGATTGTCCGGCTTTGGCGCGGCAGGATCGCCCATCGTCACCTTCGCCGGAAGTTCGTTCAAGGTCAACATCAACCGGCGATAACCGACTATCTGACCGGCTGCGCCTTGATGATCAGGGCTGATCTGTTCGCGACGCTCGGAGGGTTCGACAGCACACTGTGCATGTATTCGGAGGATGTTGACCTGAGCCTGAAGTTAAGACGGACGGGTCGGCAGCTTTGGGTGACGCCTGAGGCTGCTGCGTACCACCGGATTTCAGCTTCCGCGGGCGGTTCGTTTTCACCCTTCAAGGCTTTTCACCGGGGTCGGAGCGTTGTGCTGCTGTTCAGACGATATGCCAGACCGACGGATTGGGTTACGGCGGTTCCATGCGGCTTGCCGGGCATCGCCGCTGTCTCCGCAAAGCTCATTTTCACGGGACGGTTAAAGACGGTTTCAGCGCTCTGGCGCGGCATCATCAGCGGTTTTTTCTCCGGCGCAATTCCTGAAGAGTTCAAACCGTTCGGCTGGGTGAACGGGGACTGATGCCTGAGCTTCCCGAGGTTGAGTCGATCTGCAGGATGCTAAGGGCGCGGATTGTCGGTCGAACTGTCTCCGCTGTTAACGTCTCGCTGCCGAGGATTATCCGCCGCGGCAGGTTAAGTGACATCGTCGGTTTCAAAATCGAACGGGTGTTTCGTCGCGGGAAGTTCATCTGTTTCAACCTGTCGGGGGGCTTGATGATGTTCGCTCATCTGCGCATGACAGGAACCTTTCTCTGGCGTGATGACCTGACCGAGCGGCCATCCCATCTCCGCGCCGAGGTGGAATTCGGTGACCATTGCCTGTTCTACCGGGATATCAGGACACTTGGCGGGATTTGGGTGGCGAAGGACGGTTTTACCCCGTGGAAGAGGCTGGGGATCGATCCGTTCGATGCGGGATTTAGCGCCCGGGAGTTGCAGAGCAGGTTCCAGGGGCGCAGAATCGCAGTCAAGCAGGCTCTGCTTGATCAATCCATTGTTGCCGGCATTGGAAACATCTACGCTTCAGAGGCGCTGTTCGAAGCGGGCATCCATCCGGCGAGAACCGCCGGCAGCCTTGGTCTGCAGGAGCTTAAACGGTTGCGGAACGCCATGATCGACATTCTCTCAGCCGCTGTTGAGTCAGGCGGCACGACCTTCCGGGACTTTCGCCTGTCGGACGGCAGGGATGGCGCCTTCCAGGATTTCCTGAAGATTTACGCCAAGGAAGGTGAACCCTGCCCCGGATGCAGCGGTCTGATTAAACGTCTCGTACAGGGGGGACGCAGCACCTATTACTGTCCTGGATGTCAGCACTGATGACCGAGGACTTGAAGGTCGGACAACCTAACACGCCATGATAACCGAGATTCCGGAGAGTGAAGTCCGAGCAGCCGCGACGCGGCAGGTTTACCGTGTGGGCATAATAAACGGCATTCTGTTCAGAACCGCCATCGCCCTCATCGGACCCGCCACCATACTGCCGCTTTACCTCGCCACGCTTACCGATCACAAACTGCTGATCGGTTTCGGCGCAACCCTCAACCTTGCCGGTTGGTTCCTGCCCCAGATTTACGGCTCACGCCTGGTTTCCGGACGGAGGTTCCGGCTGCCCGTATACAGGTTAATGGGTGGTCTGCGCGTCGCGTCGATATTCGGAATTGCGTTCCTGACCCTTACCCTCGGCGGTCGCAATAATGACCTGTTGTTGATTCTTTTCCTCGTCCTGTTTTCCGCTTACGCGATAACCTCGGGACTTGCCAGCGTGGTTTTCCTGGACATCGTCGGACAGAGCGTTCCGACGATCGCCAGGCGCGGCGTTCCGGGGCGCGGCAGTTTCTTCGGCTTGCGCATCTCAGCCGGCAGCATCCTTGGTATTCTGGCCGGATTCCTGGTGATTCATCCGGTCCTGGGTACGATCAGCTATCCGGGGAATTTCGCCCTCCTGTTCGGACTTGCGGCGTTTCTGATCATGATCGGCGTGACGCTCTTCGGTCTCATCAACGAACTTCCCGCGGACAATTCGGATCGATCGCAAAACCTCGCCGTACATCTTGTCAAAAGCTTTGCCCTGCTCAAACAGGACAGAACGTTCAGGAAGTACTTCATAACCAGGCATCTCATGATGATGTGGAATCTGGGACAGCCGTTCTATATCCTCTTTGCCCAGAGCAGGTACAACCTGACCGCCTTCTGGGTGGGCGCCTACCTCGCGTCGAGATATGCCGGTGAGTTATGCTTCATCCTGCTGTGGGCATTACTCTCCGACCGCGGCCGCAACCGCGCCGTATTGAGGGGCGCTACGCTGTTATCCTTCATCCCGCCGGTGATAGTGTTTACCCAACTCTTATGGGGTGTGCCCGAAGTTATATTCGCGCTGGCGTTCTTCGCCACCGGTGGCTCCGTTACCGGTCACATGATGGGCGGCAATAACTACCTGCTCCAGCATGCGCCGTCCGAAAAAAGACCGCTTTACATCGGCGTCATGAATTCAACCCTCGGGCTGACTTTGCTCCTGGTCGGGTTGGGCGGGCTTATCGTGGACTACTTCGGTTATCCGGTCATGTTCGCCCTGGTGGCGTTGATCTCATCATTCGCCGCCGTTTCCGCGTTGAAGCTGAACCTGCCCGGATCACCGGATCGGGCGACTTCAGAAAAGCCCCACACTGTCTATCCATAAGAATATCAAGGGGTGTATTTTATTTTTGACTCCCGCCCTCCAGGTGTCAAATATAAAGCGATTGGATTAATAAGTTGAAATTTTTGACCGTTATAGGACGATATGTATTGAACGTGCTGTAAAACGAGTGTAACTTGTGTTGTTAAGTTGATCTTCACCTTATGAAGAGGTTTTCTATGTTCTGCAGATTGGAAGCACTTTTACTCATGTTGGGTGCGATTATGATTACCGGTACATGCCAAGCCGGAGGCGTTCCCACTGATGAGTCATATTTTCCCGGAAGAGCGTTTTTCAAGGTGACGCCTGAATATAAGGTTGAACTGCCGACCGAAGGTCAGATCACTCACTTCGGCATCGATCATATCGATAAGTTTTTTCAGGAGATAGATATCAGGCATGTTGAAGCGACTTTTCCCTCCTGTGTCATACCTCCGCTTCCGGGCAAAACCGACCTTACCCGGATATATACGGTCTATTTCGACGAATCATTGCCGGTCGAACAGGTATGCGCTGATTTGTCGAAACTGCTGGGCGTCGAATATGCCGAACCGTGGTACATATACCGTGAATTTCTTAATCCCAATGATCCATACAGGAACCAGCAGTACGGGCTTGATCTCTGCGAAGCCAACGACGCATACGATATTTGCACCGGCGACCGAACCGTTCCGGTGGCTATAGTTGACAGTGGCGTCGATATGGATCACGCCGATCTCGCAGGCAACCTCTGGGTCAATCCCGGCGAGGATTTGAACAACAACGGAAGGATTGACGACAACGAGCGCAACAATCGCGATGACGACCGAAACGGCAAGGTGGACGACTTTTACGGCTGGGATTTTGTCGGCAATGATAACAACCCGGACGATACTTTCGGACACGGCACCCATTGCGCCGGCATCGCCTCGGCGGTCACCAACAACCGCACCGGCGTGGCGAGTGTGGGGTTCAGTTGCGGAATCATGGCGGTAAGAACCGGTGATCGAGGCAGAATCACACACGGTTATCAGGGGATACAGTATGCCGCACGAAACGGCGCCAAGGTGATCAGTTGTTCATGGGGCGGATATCAACACTCGGATGCGATGCAGGATGTAATCGATTATGCCTATGAACACGACGCGATGGTTCTCGCCGCGGCGGGAAACGATGGAATTACCACTGTCGGTTACCCGGCTGGATACGATCATGTTGTAGCCGTTGCATCCACGGGCAGGTCGGACCGGAAGTCGGGCTTCTCGAATTACGGTGACTGGATCGACATCTGCGCTCCCGGCGAGAGGATAATCAGCACCTTCCCGGGCAACCGTTATGCATACATGGATGGGACTTCGATGGCTTGTCCCTTTGCGGCGTCCGTGGCGATCCTGATCCGTGCCGCCTACCAGTTTATGGATGTGGACGAAGCCACACAGTTATTACTTGACGGTGCAGACAATATCGACGCCGTCAACCGCAATTACCGCGGTCAGCTCGGATCCGGGCGGATCAACGCCTTCAATTCGCTGAGACTCGGGTTACGACCGATGTTGACCGTCGAAGGATTGGAGATCATACGCGATGGAAACGACAACGGCCGCATCGATCCCGGCGAATCGATCCAGGTCGCTGTCAGGCTTTCGAATAATGAACATGCGGTCGAAACCGAATCGATTGAAGTAACCCTCAGCAGCGATGATCCAACACTCGATATCAGGACAGGAACGGTTGAATTTGACAATCTCCAACCCGGCGACGAGTTCCTCAATGAGGATGAACCGTTTGAAATGGATGTCTCCGACGATGCGATTCCACATACGACTTGGTTCACAGTGCAGGTTGAGGCGGAACCGGGGGGGATCGATTTTGAAGAGGTCATTGAAGTCGTTGTCGGGCATCCTGATATTCTCGTGGTCGACGATGACGACGGCGACTCGATCGAGGAGTATTACTTGAGCGACATTGAGGACATGAACCGGGGCTGGGTGCGGTGGGATGTCTCGCGGGACTTCGCTCCCGATGCTGACCTGTTGACGGATTATGGAATGGTGGTCTGGTTTACCGGAAACGCGGATCCGCCGCTCGACGAGCTTGATCTTTGGCAGCTTGAAGCGGCTTATTATGAGGGGGCGGATATAATGCTGATCGGCCATCGCATCGGGGATCAACAGCCCAACAGGCAGATGTTGCGGGATATTTTCGGCGCCGATCACGAAGCCGATTCCGTCCAGGCGCTGTCAGTTGAAGGGCTGCCGGGCGACCGTCCGCTTGACGAGAGAAAGAGGCTGTATCTGTTCGACGATGAAGCCGCTGATTACGGCGATCAATCACCCTCCTCGATGTCGCCGGTCAATGGCGCCGACAGTCTGATGGTCTATCAGGTCTCCGGCGAACCGAACGGAGTGGCTGCGGTTTACCGGTATAATGAGCGACGCGGCTCACGGACGGCTTATTTCGGTTTCGCCTTCGAGGGTACGAACGGACCCAGGACATCCCGCAGCGATATACTGGACGCACTTTTCGACTGGTTCACAAGTGATGACCAGATTGCCCCGGAACCGGATCCGGACGTCCCGGGAACTTTTTCGCTGGATCAGGCATATCCGAACCCGTTCAACAATGCGGTTCGGCTGGGATATACCCTGCCCGCCCGGGGCTGGTATAAGCTGGCGATCCTCGATTTGACCGGCAGGGAGCTGGATGTGCTGGAAACAGGCGTTGCCGCGGGCGGCAGATACCGTGCGATCTGGAATGCAACCGGTAACCCTTCGGGAGTCTATTTCGTCCGGTTGTCCGCCGACGGATCAGCGCCGATTGAAAGGAAACTCCTTTTAATCAAGTAGATTTAAGGGTTTAACGTAAGACCCGTGTCATTGCAGAAGGCGGTGGTTGTATATTTTATCTTTAAGTAAAGTGAAGTCAACGACCCGTCCGGGTTGCCGGGCGGGTTTCCTCATAACAAACGATCGGGTATGAGAATGAAGATAAAAGCCGTTATGCTGATTGTCTGCGCGCTGTTGGCGGTCTCGGTTTCAGCCGGTTCGACCGGTGCCGTGGTGAACAGCCTGGATCCAACCCTGGTGAGAGATCTCTTTCTCATCGAACGTTTCGAGGAAGACCGCTCGACCGAAAGTAACGCGAGATTGACCGCATTTGGGCTTCCCACGGAAGTTGATCCTGAATTGAAGGTCTTCCTGCACTTCAATCATCTTCCCGCGGGAAAGCTGATGAATGATCTCACCCGAATGGGTGTTAAATTGTTCGAGCGCAGTTGGATTCCAGCGGTCGGCGCTCATAATACCGGATTCATGCTTGCCAGGGTCAGGAGTTCGCGGATAAAAGAACTGATCGCCGGCGGTGGAGTAGTGCGCATCACAGCC
>JALGVR010000150.1 GCA_025774605.1 bacterium
AGGACGGTCAGGATGAACGGCGAGATCAGTTCGGCCACCAGCCACGGGATCTTCCAGTTATAAACCTTGAACAGGTCAGCACCCCGTGCGAGGGCGAGCCCGTCAACGGAGATTTTCAGTCCCCAGATCGATATAATCAACCAACAGGGCTTGATTTCTCCGCAGATGACGCAGACGGTCATCGCAATCAAGGCCGGATTGAACAGATACAGCAACGTTCCCAGGACAATAAGCCCCGGCTTGTATCTTCTTCCCGCCGAGAAGTGCCGCCGTTTCATCCGCCACCATTCAACCGGCGACTTTTTCCCCGTTGCAGGGACGAAGCTGGCCGGATCGGTGGCAAACAGGATTTTTCCTCCATTGGCGGCAATACGTTGCAGCAGAAGATCATCGTCGCCGGAAGCGGCTGCCGCTCCCGAACCGAAACCTCCCGCGTCGAGCCAGGCTTTTCGGCGATAGGCGAAGTTGCGTCCGACCGCGCTGCCGGCAACGCCCAATCCCAACGAGCCCGCGGAGACAACCGCGTTGACGAGGCTGTCGAAATTTACAAGCGCTCCCGTCAGTCCTTTACCCTCCAGTGGCGAGAAACCAACCACCGCCTCCACGTCCGGTTCGAACAGCCCCGCCATCTCCGTGATCCATCCCGGCGGCGGCGAGCAATCCGCGTCGGTGGTGATTATCACGTCACCGCTCGACTCGCCGATGCCTTTAATCAGCGCGCTTTTCTTGGGAGCCACACCCTTCAGTGGCGCGCCGGCGTCGATGATCCTCAGACCCGGGATCCTGGTCAGGTAGCCCTCGGCGATCTCCTTCGTGCGGTCGGTCGAGTTGTCGTCGATGACCACGATTTCCCGCAATTCCGCAGGATAGTCCTGAGCCGACAACGCCTGCAGGCAGTTGCCGATATTATTCTCCTCGTTGCGGGCGGCGATTATAACCGAGACAGTCGGTTTCATATCGGTGGAGGTTGACCTGTGCCTGCCCAGACCGGTCATCAGGGCGAGCGCCACAGCCACCCAGACCGCGCCGGTCGTCACCGTAAGCCAGAGAATTAAATCGGCAGCCGTCATTCTGAACAAAGCTCGCTAAATTCTTGTCTGAATAAGTAAATATACGCGTGATGTGTGTTTTAATCAATAGCCGCCGGTACTGGTTTAAGGTAAGCCACCCATTTATCCCCCGCATAGCAGGGAGGGAGACAAGCTTGTGGGGGTCGGGCGGCTCCGTTTTCAGGGTTTCATAGGAAAATCAATGATTTAAACGGTAATTACAATTATTGAACTGCGGCTTTAAGAAAATTGATAAAAGATGGTGAAAAGTATTGTTTGACGCCGAGGATTTGGTTATTTTTACAATGAGAGGGAAAATCATTTCGGCAGAGTTATGGTACGCCTTTTTATTATAATCTACACCATGTTGTTTGCCTCGGTGCCGTTCTATTTTACGGGTCAGGTAGTCCGAGTCATCGATGGAGACACCATAGAGGTCCAGCACAATGGCAAGGTGATACCTGTTTGTCTGTACGGCATCGAAACCCCTGAGAACGACCAGGCGTTCAGCGATGAAGCCAGACGGTTCACGGACAGCCTGGCTACGGGGCAGTGGGTTACGGTTACGGTTGGGATGGTCAACCTGCCGGACGGAAAGATTCTCAACCTGGAGCTTGTCAGGAACGGCCTTGCCTGGTGGTCGAGGAAGTACGCTCCGGCGGACAGCACGCTATCCCGACTTGAACATGAAGCGAGGGTGTTCAGGAGGGGATTGTGGTCTCAGCGAAATCCGGAAGCCCCATGGACGCACCGGGAGCGGATAGCCAACAAGCTCGAACCGCTTAAAGATGAAAAATAGCCGTTGCCCGGCGTCGCTTACTTAACGACGGCAACCAATATCAGCAACTTCTCCGGATTCCATCTTTCGTCGAAATGATGAGGTTCGGTGCGTTTTCGCATTCTCAGACATACTGGGGATGTCTGTCCCACTGAAATCGATTTACACTCCACCAAATTCCACAAGTGCCACTCAAAGAAAAAGCGCATAACCTCCTGCGCAGCTCACTCAACAATCCGAACGCCGCCTTTCGCGACGGTCAATGGGAGGCTGTCGATGAACTGGTGGCGAAGCGGGCGAAAGTGATTCTGATCCAGCGCACCGGCTGGGGTAAAAGCGTCGTCTATTTCCTCGCCACTCGAATGCTGCGGGACATGAATGCGGGACCGACGCTGCTGATCTCGCCTCTGCTCGCCCTCATGCGCAACCAGATTGAAGCGGCAAAACGCATCGGAATCAGGGCTGCAACCATCAACTCAAGCAATGTCGAGGAGTGGGAAGAGGTAAAGGCTCAACTTCGGCAGAACAGGGTTGATATTCTACTGATATCTCCGGAACGACTGGCGAACGACCAATTTCGAGCGAAGGTACTTGCGCCCGCGATGAGCAGGCTTGGGTTCTTCGTGGTCGATGAAGCGCACTGTATCTCCGACTGGGGACACGATTTCAGACCGGATTATCGCAGGATTGTGCGGATTGTGCAGGCTTTGCCGGGCTTTGTGCCTGTGCTGGCAACGACGGCAACGGCAAACGACCGGGTGATTGCCGATATACGTAATCAGTTCGGCGGCGATTTTCAAACCATGTGCGGAACCCTGACCAGGGACAGTCTCCATCTGCAGAATATAACGCTGCCCAGCAAAGCTGCAAGGTACGCCTGGCTGGCTGAACATCTGCCTTCCCTGCCCGGCAGCGGAATCATTTATACGCTGACGGTTCGCGATTCAAGGCGGCTGGCGGAATGGCTGAAACTACGCGGTATCGATGCTGAAGCTTATTATGGCGACGTCGAATCGGGGAAGCGTGTTGAATTGGAGGATCGTCTGCTCGATAACCGGATCAAAGCCCTTGTGGCGACTACCGCCCTGGGTATGGGATTCGACAAACCTGATCTGGGTTTCGTTATCCATTTCCAACGTCCGGGATCGATAATTCACTATTACCAGCAGGTCGGGCGCGCCGGTCGCGCCGTGAACAACGCATACGGCATTCTGTTGAGCGGCAGGGAGGACGACGACATCATCGATTACTTTATCAGAACAGCCTTCCCGATCGACGCGCATATCAACGAAGTTCTGGCAGCTCTGGATCAGGCGAAAGACGGGCTTTATCTTTCACAGTTGGAGAGAGAAGTAAATCTTTCCTGGTCAAAGTTGGAGAAGGTTCTAAAGTTCCTCGCCACTGAAACGCCTTCGCCGGTCAGGAAGATCGGGTCTCGCTGGTTTAGGAGCCCCGTGAAATACGAGCTTGACATGAGGCGCGTGGAGCAGCTTACAAGGTTACGACGATCCGAACAGGCGCGTATGCAGGAGTACATGACGAGCGATCGCTGCCTGATGCAACAGTTGCGGGAGGAGCTGAACGACCCGGGTGCTGAGCCATGCGGTCATTGCGCGGTGTGCATGGGGAAACCGTTGGTATCCGAAAGCTATTCAGATAAACTGGAAAATCAGGCCGTCCTGTTCATCCGACGCGGTTTTCAGGAGATTATTCCGCGCAGACGATGGCCCCCCGATGCGCTGCCGGAATACGGTTTCAGTGGGAATATTACCGGGGAACTGCAACATCAGCCCGGGCGGGTTCTGTCCATCTGGGGCGATGCCGGCTGGGGTGATCTCGTGCGACAGGGCAAGCAAATTACCGGCAGATTCGACAAGAGACTTGTCAATGCCGTTGTCGAAATGATCAGTGAAGACTGGCTGCCGATGCCTTTCCCGACCTGGCTTACGTTTGTACCTTCAATAAAAGCTCCCTGCCTCGTTAGAGACTTCGCGAGAAGGCTTGCCAAAAAACTCCGACTGAAATTTATAGATTGTGTCGCCAAGAAAAAGGAAAACCAACCGCAGAAGATTATGCAGAACAGCTTCCAGCAGGCTCACAACCTTGATGGTGTTTTTGAGATCGACGAAGGGAAAATCCTTGATGAACCTCTGTTTTTGGTCGATGACATGGTAGATTCCCGGTGGACCATCACAATTATCTCGGCATTGCTCCGTCGTGCGGGAAGCGGAGAGATCTTCCCCCTGGCTTTGGCGATGACGACTTCAAAGTAAGACGGGTGATATGGACAACGAACACATTTTAACTCCCGACACGCAGGCGACCCTGCTGCTGTATGGAAGGTTTGGCGAATCGAATTCTGAGGATTACTCGCCTCTGACGCCGCTGGAATATCACAAACTGGTGTTGTGGCTGAACGAAAGGGAGATGTCTTTAAGTGATCTGCTTCAATTGGAAACGGATGAACAACTCAGCAAAGATCTGCCGGAAACGGGTCTCAGTCCGGATCGTCTGAAGCTGCTGCTCGCCAGGGGTGGACTGCTGGCTCTCAACGTCGAACGCTGGAGCAACAGCGGCATCTGGGTCATCAGCCAAAGCGACGAGGCATATCCGGAGCGGTTGAAGGCTCGACTGGGGAAATCAGCGCCCCCGATTCTCTATGGCGCAGGAGAAATTAGTCTACTGAACTCCGGTGGATTGGCGATCGTGGGTTCTCGTGACGTGGATGAGGATGGTCGATTATTTGCTCGTGAAGTAGCGGCTGAATGCGCCGGGCTCGGTATGCAGGTTATATCGGGCGGGGCGCGCGGCGTTGACGGTGAAGCCATGTTCTCGGCATTGGATGGCGGGGGCAGGGTGGTCGGTGTTCTTGCTGATGGTCTGGAACGCAAATCGGTATCGGGAACGTCCCGAGACGCCATAGTTGACGGCAGGCTGCTCCTGGTGTCACCGAGCCATCCTGATGCCGGCTTCAACGCAGGCCTGGCTATGAGCCGCAACAAGTTGATCTATGCGCTTTCGGACTGGGCGCTGGTTGTGAACAGTGATTTCGGACGGGGTGGAACCTGGACCGGCGCCCGCGAAAACCTGAAGCATGATTGGGTGCCGTTGTACGTTCGCGGCGGAGACGAAATTCCGGAGGGCAATCGCAGGTTGATCGACATGGGCGCGCGGGAGTTGAGGAATGATGAATCGAGCATGATCCGCACCTGGCTCGAACGAATTACGGATGAAACATCATCCGACGGGAAAAACGGCGAAGCCGGGCAGTTGAATA
>JALGVR010000042.1 GCA_025774605.1 bacterium
GACCCCCCCTTTGTCCCCCCCTACTTCGCAGGGGGGGAAGGGAGGCGGTTTCCCCTACTTCGCAGGGGGGGATGGGAGGCGGTCCCTCTACTGACGCGGGAGGGGGAAGGAAACGTCCGGGCTGTTTCACTCGCTCCCTCGCTTCCTCGCTCCCTCGCTCACTTCACCACCACCGCCTTTCGTGTCAACGACCTGCGACCCCCCCTTTGTCCCCCCCTACTTCGCAGGGGGGGAAGGGAGGCGGTCCCTCTACTGACGCGGGAGGGGGAAGGAAACGTCCGGGCTATTTCACTCGCTCCCTCGCTCCCTCGCTTCCTCGCTCACTCGCTCACTTAATAAAAACAACCTTTCTTGTCAACACATCACTTCCCGCCTCCAGCCTGACAAAATACAACCCCGCCGACAGATCAATCCCGTCAAACTCACACACATAACGCCCCGCCGCCAAGTTGTCATCGACCAGCAGCCCGACCGTCCGCCCGGAGATGTCGTATACCGCCAGCCTCACGTGTCCCGCCGCCGGAAGAGAATACCCAATCGTCGTGACCGCGTTGAAAGGATTCGGATGAGCTTCATAGAGGTGGAAATCATCCGGAATTGAATTGCCGGCGATCATTTCAACCACGGCAAATCCGTCCTTCCTGTAAGTCAGACCCTTGCCCTGATAGACTGCAGCGATATCAAGGTTGTATATTTCCCTCGATTCGGAGTCCCACAGCTTGAGTTCGAATGTCTCACCCTCGACAAGACCGTCTGTCAACTCGGTGGTGACGTCGTCTCCCCAGACAGCCAAGCCACAGGATTGCCGGTCGTTGATTGAACCCACACCGACGAGCTCTCCGGACGAGCTGAAAGCCGCGATCTGATCGCCATTAGATAATTGATAACCGTCGATTCCCGTCACCAGTATACTCATGTTCGAGCCGGTCGGCTGAGGTGCAGTCCAGATTCCACCCAGAATATCCTCCCGCTCTTCCGAGGTTCTCTGCCAATCAGGTGGATCGGGATAGTTAAGCACCACATCTTCATCGACGTTGATCTGGTACCCCTGCCCGGGTGTCCAGGGATCCATGTCCGAATACCCCCACTGAGGCGCCATGAACTGACCGGTACCGTTCTTGGCGATGATGACATGTTCGATAATCGGCGAAAGTACATAGTAATCGCTCTCAGCGTCGGCGGGCAGATCATAATCGGGGAAGTAGACGATCATGTTCCAGCCCTCCTCTATCGGAACGTCGGCGTCAGGCGGGATGGGAAGCCCGGTCCAGACGGCATCAAACTCCTCGGTCATCTTGACGAGGTAGCCCTCAGTCAGATTCCAGAAGTTGATGCTGTTGAAATTCCAGCCCGGCGAACAAAAATCACCCCTCTCGTCCTTCATTATGAAGACGCGATGGTTGTTCTCGTCGATGCGCATCTGCTCGATCATCAGCCAGACGTCGGGACCGCGGTCTTCGCCTTCAGCGTAAAAATCATCAAGCGGTCTGACATTGACGGAAAGAAGATTCCAGCCACTCTCGAGGGGAACGTCAAGCTCCCGTAACCCGGCGATATGAATCGGTACTTCGGCTTCCAGCGTGAAGTCACCGTCCGTAACGCTGAAACCTGCACTGTAGTCGCCCTCGTCGTCTATGGTTGTCTGCCAGTCGAATACGCCCGTGCCGTCGCCGTTGTCCGTGAACTCCGCGCCTTCAGGAATTTCCGCCTCATATTCCAACGCGTCATCATCTGCGTCGGACGCTTCGATTGTGAAATGTATCCTCTCGATCACAGTGGCGTTGATCTGCTCGGGAATGTAAACCCATGCCGGTGGATCGGGTGTGGATTCGACGGTCAGGATGAAGCTGGTCTCAATGGAGAGGTCACGACCCGGGAGATATGCATCCCCGAACGGATTGTTGATATCGCGCAACCCGCGCACGGGGCCGATATCGCGATCCGGTTGCCCATCCGGTATCGGCGCTCCGTCCGCCAGGAACACCGGACCTTCGCCGCGCTGGTCATCGGCGGTGACGGTAATCAACTCGCCTTCGGGCAGGTTGAAATCATCATCGGGGCTGAAGAACAACAGGTTGTCCCCGTCGATCTCCATGTTCAGCTCATCGGGCGCGCCGCTGAAACTGAAGAAGAGGTCGTCGCCGTCCGGATCAGAGAAAACGTCATCGAGATCAATGATGTCAACCCGGCGCGGATCGGGATCCTCCCCGATGGTCAAGTCCTCGATCTCACCGATGATCTCAGGCGGCTGGTTCACGTCCGATACGATTACAACAACGTCGGCTTCGTCGTCCAGCGCGCCGTCCGTGACCGTCAGGGTGGCGATGTATTCCCCGGCGTCCCGGTAACCGGTCTGCCAGGTGAGCGCGCCCGTGCCGTCGCCGTTATCGGTGAATTCAGCCTCTTCCGGCATGTCGTTGGAGCTGAACTCCAGCCGTATTTCATCCTCATCGGGATCTTCAGCGCTCACCATCAGATTCAGCCGATCGCCCTCGTTGATTTCGACGGTATCCTCAAGTCCGACCCAGAACGGTGCGCGGTTGACATTGGCGATGGTTATCGACACTGTCGCTTCTGTCGCCAAATCACCGTCGGATATGGTGAACAGCGCCGTGAACGTGCCGGAATCGTCGAACGTGGTCTCCCAGATGAAGTCTCCGGAGCCGTCGCCGTTGTCGGTGAAGTGAGCGTCCTGCGGCAGGTCGTCGGATTCGCAGTCGATTGATACGTCGTCGCCGTCGGGGTCGGAACCGGTGACGCTGAACTGAACCGTCTCGGTTTCGTCAGCTTCGACATGCTCCGGAATATCCGACCACTCCGGCGCGCAGTTGACGTTCTGGACAATGATCCGGACATCCGCCTCGACCTCGAACTCCCCGTCCGTGAGCGTGAAGTTTGCCGTGTAAGTGCCTGAATCATCGTAGGTTGTCTGCCAACTGAATGTGCCGGTGTTTTCACCGTCGAACTCGAATCCGGCGGCATCCGGCAGATCGTCCGAGCTGTAGTCCATCCGGACATCATCGCTGTCGGGATCGGCGCCGATGACGTTAAACTGCACGAGCTCGCTCTCATCGGTTTGGACGATATCGGGGACATCCACCCAGACGGGTGAACGGTTGGCGTTCAGCACGGTTATCCCGACTTCCGCGTCAATCTCATATTCACCGTCGGATATCGTAAAGAGCGCCGTGTAGTACCCCGCGTCTTCGTAGGTTGTCTGCCAGGTGAACCGACCGCTCCCGTCGCCCAGATCCTCGAATTCCGCAGCTTCCGGCAGGTCGTCCGAGCTCAGCGCAACGCTCAGATCTTCGCTGTCGATGTCGCTGCCGCTCACGTCGAACTCAACGACGTCGTTTTCGACGACTTCGACGGGATCGGGTATTTCGTCCCACGCCGGCGGATCATTGACTGGGGATACGGTAAGGGTGAACGCATCTTCCGTTGTTTCATCCCGCCTCGGATTCGGGGACATTCCCGCGCGAAGGGTGTGAACGGTCGGGATTTCAGAGAGCGACCGTAGATGACGGACGGGTCCCGCGTCATCATCCACCGCCCCCGGCGCCGGTGTCGTCCGGTGACCGACCGCCCGGAAGCCCTGCGGCTCGTCATCCGCGGTGACCGTTATCTCGACTCCGTCCGGAAGATTGTAGTCTTCTTGCGGGCTGATGTGAAGAACGTTATCCTCATCGATGCCCATGTTAAGCTCTTCAGTATCGCCGCTGAAATCAAAGCTCAATCCATCTCCGTCCGGATCGTTGAACACGGTGTCCAGATCAGCGATTTCAACGCGGCGGGGATCAGGGTCTTCTTCGATGACCACATCGGCGATCGGGTGGGTGACTTCGGGTGGACGGTTCAAACCGCCGACTGATATCGACACCTGCGCCTCGACGTCGAATTCGCCGTCCGACAGCGTGAAGATCGCCGTATATTCTCCCTCGTCTTCATAGGTTGTCTGCCAATCCAGCGCTGCCGTGCCGTCACCGTTGTCCGTGAACTGCGCCGCTTCAGGAATATCGTCGGATCGGTAGTCGATTGTTACATCGTCACCGTCCTGATCCTCCCCGCCGACCTGCAGTTCAAGAAGATCGGTTTCGTTGATTTCAATCTCTTCGGGAACGTTCGTCCAGACCGGCGGACGGTTGACGTTGAAAACAGTGATGGTTATCGTCTCCTCGTCGGACAGGTTTGGTTCGCCGTCGTCCCAGACCCGGAACACGATACCCTCGTAAACGCCCGCCTGATCATACGTCGGCGTCCAACTGAACAGGTCGTCCTCCAACGACGCTCCATCAGGCAGGTTGTCAGCCTCAAAGAGAAGTCCGTCATCGTCGGGATCGTTCGCTTCAAGCTGCAGGCTGAACTGCTCAGCCTCATCGATTTCGAGATCGCCGATTTCAGACAAAACCGGCGGGCGGTTGACGTTAAGTACGGTTATGGTAATCGTTTCCTCGTCGGACAGGTTCGGTTCGCCGTCATCCCAGACACGGAATACGACGCCCTCGTAAACGCCCGCCTGGTCGTATCCAGGTGTCCAACTGAACAGGTCGTCTTCAAGTGTCGCGCCTTCAGGCAGGTTCTCCGCTTCGAACCTCAAGGAATTGTCATCCGGATCGAAGGCTGTCAACTGTATGACGAGCTCTTCATCCTCGTCAATTTCGATGTCACCGATGTCACTCAGCGCCGGCGGGCGGTTGACGTTCAGCACGGTGATGGTGATGGTTTCCTCGTCGTTTAGAACAGGGTCGCCGTCGTCATGGACGCTGAAGCGGACGCCCTCGTAAACGCCCGCCTGGTCATATGAAGGTGTCCAGCTGAACAGGTTGCCTTCAAACGTCGCGCCGTCAGGCAGGTTCTCGGCTTCGAAGGTCAGGCTGTCACCGTCGGGATCGTCCGCCTGGATATGCAGTGTGAACGGCTCGTTCTCCCGGATCTCGAGGTCGCCGATTTCGGCAAGCAGCGGCGGGCGGTTGACGTTCAGCACGGTGATGGTGATCGATTCCCGGTCGGACAGGATCGGATCGCCGTTGTCGTAAGCCCAGAAGATAACCTGCTCGTAAACGCCCGCCTGGTCATAGCCCGGCGTCCAGATGAACATGTCATCTTCAACCGAAGCTCCCGCGGGCAGGTTCTCGCCTTCAAAGAAGACATCATCACCGTCGGGATCGTTCGCCTCGAGTTGCAGGCTGACCTCCTCGTTCTCACTGATTTCGATGTCGTCCATCTCCACGAACACCGGCGGGCGGTTGACGTTGGAGACGGTAATGGTAATTGTCTCCTGGTCGGACAGAGGCGGCTCGCTGTTATCCCGCACCCGGAACACTACGCCTTCGTAAACGCCGGCTTGCTCATAGGTCGGCGTCCAACTGAAGAGACCGTCCACCAGCGTTGCGCCTTCAGGCAGGTTATCCGCCTCGAAGGACAGGCTGTCGCCATCGGGATCACTCGCCTCAAGCTGCAGGCTGAACTCCTCGTTCTCGTCGATCTCAAGATCACCGATGCCCGCCAGCAGAGGCGGACGGTTGACGTTGAGAACAGTGATGGCGATCGTCTCCTCGTCGGACAGATTCGGTTCGCCGTCATCCCGGACACGGAACACGATGCCCTCGTAAACGCCCGCCTGATCATACGTCGGCGTCCAACTGAACAGGTCACCCTCAAGCGTTGCGCCGTCAGGAAGGTTTTCCGCTTCGAAGGCAAGGTTGTCGCCGTCGGGATCGCTCGCCTCAAGCTGCAGGACGAATTCCTCGTCCTCGTTGATCTCGAGGTCACCTATATCGGTCAGTGACGGCGGACGGTTGACGTTCAGCACCCTGATCTCAACATCCGCGCTTACTTCACTCTCGCCGTCCGACATGGTAAACGCGGCTGTGTATGATCCGGAATCCTCGTACGTGGTCTGCCAGCTGAACGCGCCGCTGTTTTCGCCGTCGAATTCGTATTCGACCGCTTCGGGAAGGTCATCCGAACTGAACACGATCTCGATGTCCTGTCCGTCGGGATCTTCACCCGAAACGTTGAATTCGAGCAGGTCGGTTTCGTCTATCTCGAAGGACTCGGGCATCTGTGTCCAGACCGGTGGCCGGTTGACGTTCAGAATCGTGACGGCGACCGTGGTGTCCACGCTGAATTCGTCGTCGGACAGGGTGAATGTGGCGTTGTACCGGCCGGCGTCCTCGAAGCCGGTCTCCCAGCTGAAGCCGGCCGTTCCGTCGCCGTTGTCGACGAACTCTACGGCTTCGGGAAGGTCGTCGGAGCTGTACTCGATCGTCAAGTCATCACCGTCGACGTCGGAGCCGCCGACGGTAAACTGTACAGTTGAATTCTCAGATCCTTCAACTGCCTCCGGGACGTCATCCCATACCGGTGGATCGTTTACGGGAGCGATGGTTACGTTGAATTCATCATCGACGGACGCGTCCCGCCGCAAGGGTGGACGTGGCGGAGTGGCGGCTTGCGACAGTGATCTTAAAACTCTGGCGACGCCGCCGTCCCTTATTTCCGGTCGGAAGCGAACCATGGCGACGCGTTGTCCCTCACCATCGGAGGCGGTCACCGTAACAGCCAGGTCGGATCCGTGATAATCGGCGGGCGCCTCGAGCGTCAGCAGGTGGTCATCGACTATCTGCGTTGTCAGCGGCTCGTCGGGATCGGCTTCGAAGGTCAGGACATCGTTGTCGACATCGAAGAACACCTCGTCCAGATCGGCGATGTTCCAGGGACCGGTGTCCTCCGCGAACTCCACATCGGGAATAGGTTGCAGAACCACCGGCGGGTCATTCACGTTGTGAATCGTGACCAGGAATCCGTCCTCGATCTGCTCCTCGCCGTCGCTGGCGATTACCAGCACGGGGAGATCCGTGTCAAAGAAGTTCTGCGGCGCGTCGAGGGTCAGCACGTTCTCCTCGTCCAGATGGGAAAAGAGTGAATCGGCTGACAGCACCTCATAATCGAGCTCGTCCAGGTCAACGTCGCTGAACACAGTGTCGAGATCGGCGATAATCCATGGGCCGGTGTCTTCATCCAAATCCTGGTCGGGGATTTCAACAGCCACCACCGGTGGATCGTTTACCGGAAGAACCGACACCGTGAACGTGAGTTCAGCGGTTAAATCCCGACGGGGAAGGGGATGATTACGAGATTCTTCCCTTTGGTCAGAATGACGACTAATTGAATAATGAGAACTAATTGAACGAAGACCGCGTTCTTCAAGCAGATCACGATCTCGGCCGCCGGTTTGGTCGTCGGCGATGACCGTCACCTCAGTCTCGCCGTTCCAGTCATGGTCGCTGTCAATTCTCAGCAGGTTTCCATCGATGATTTCAGCCGTGAACCCTTCCTCGTCGGCATACGCCGAATAGACCAGTTCCTCGCCGTTGGGATCGAAGAACACGGTATCGAGGTCGGCGACTACGAACGGTTCGAAATCCTCGTCGGTTTCGATGTCCTCGATCTGGCTTACAACCTCGGGTGGATGGGCTACGTAAACGCCTCTTCCGACGAGCCTCACATCCACCGTCGGCTCGTCGGGATCATCGGAGGCGACGACCAGGGTGGCTTCGTAATCCGCTTCTTCATCGGGCAGGAACATGACCTCGACCGAGCTCTCTTCGTTCCGTTCGAGGACGATCGGGCCGCTGAAATCGACCGCAAAGTATTCGCTCTGAACAGTGACGTCGGAGACGTTCAGCTCGAACCAGCCCTCGTTGCGCAGCGTAACCTCGAGCGTGTCCGAGGTCAGGTAATCGACTTCACCGAAATCGAGCAGCAACGGCTCGACGGCGATGTCGACATCGGCGACGTTGAATTGGACGTTTACCAGTACTTCAGGGCTCTCGGGGTCGTTGGAGTGGACGATCAGGTTGGCTTCGTAATCACCCAGATCGACATTATTCATGTCCAGAGTCAGGGTTGCGTCCAGGTCAGCGTCCGGTTCGATGCTGCCGCGCGCCGGGACGAGGTATATCCAGCGCAGCTCTTCGATGCCGTCATCCACGATGTAGTAGTGTTCGTTATTCCAACCGCCCAGGTAGAGATTATAGCCGTCGTGACCGATGCCGTCCCACTCCTCCTCGCCCGACCACTCGAAGTCCTGAACCAGCCGGACAGCCTGCCAGTCCGGGTTGACCTCGATCTGCCAGATATGACCGGGTGTGTTGATCCACAGTTGACCGTCCGGATGCAGCTCAACCCACTGGATGCTGCGCGAATTACCTTCGATATATTGCCGGTAATCGTCGATTGTTCCGATTTCGTCGCCTTCCGGTGTGATCACGGAGATATCGCGCTCTTCGGCGTCACTCATGACCAGCAGGTATTCGCCGCTGCTGGTGAGCGCCGTCGGTCTGATCCGGGTGTCGAGCTGCCCCAGGTTGTGCCCTTCGGCATCCCAGCGACCGAGCCACTGCCTCGCCCAGTTGACGATGTAGATTACGCCGTCGAGCCATGCCGCACCCATCGGGTGTTGTCCCTCAAGCTGCCAGGCGGTGACCTCCTCGAAATTATCCGCCGGGTCAACCGCACCGAGGTAGTCGTTGTTGTAGCTGGTCAGCCACATCCAGTCGTTGTCGGGATCCCAGGCGATGCCGGCCTTGTGACGATCGGCCCCGCTGCGCTGCCAGGTGAACCGGTCGATCTCCTCGCCGAGGTCGTCCCGGCCCGGTATGGACTGTTGATTGATGTGGCGCGCCAGCCTCGCCCCGCGATCGCGCTGGGGTTGATCGACCACTTCGAAGCCGGACCAGAACCGCAGATCCGCCAGACCGGTGTTGGCGATGTTTATGATGTAATCGTTTTCGGTGTCAGCCTGCACGCTGTCGACAATCGAGACCGGGTCCACCTCGATCTGAGGCGCGGCGCTCGCCTGGGCGTGCAGCCGGAGCATGATCTCTTCTTCGTCCGGGTCGTTCGATACGATCGTCATGCCGCTTTCAAACTCACCGGGCTGCGGGGCGTTGAAGATGAACTCGATCCCCCGTTCATCGTATGGATCGACTTCAAAATGCACAGGTTCGGCGGAGAATTCATCGCTGTCCGAGCTAATATCGTCAATCCGGAGTGTGGCTCCGCCCGCGTTGTGAATTATGATCGGCACGCGATATTCATTACCGTAGTACAACTCGGGATGATAGCGGTTCCAGTCGACCAGATCGGGTTCGTTTTCATCGGCGAACTCCCAGGTGATCTCGATGTCCGGCGCCGGCGCCACGTTCATGGTCACGTCGAGGACGACTTCAGGATTGAACGGATCGTTTGACGTGAAATGTATCTCCGCCAGGTATTCTCCGACGACCAGGCCTGTTCCGATGAAGGAAAGGGTCAACTCCATCCGGTTATCCTCACCGCCGGGGATTTCGCCTTCGGTCGGATCGAGGATCAACCAGTAGAGTTCGTTGATGCCGTCGTCATAGACGTTCAAATCGGCGTTCCAGTAATTGCTCACCCAGATGTCATGTCTGTCGTGTGCCATGCCGTCCCACTCGATGGATGATTGAACCTCGAAATCCTGGACGGCATCATCGCCGATAAACTCCCAGTTGTCCGTGTCAACGGCGAACTGCCAGACCCTGCCGGCCGTGTGAACCCACAACTGACCATTCGAATGCTTCGAGACCCACTCGATTGTTCGCCAGTTCCGGTTGCCGACCCGAGCCCTTACTCCGGACAGAGAGCCGACACGATTGCCTTCAAGATCGAAGGCGTAGATGTCATTGTTGTTGCTCACTCCAACGATCAATAATCGGTCATCCGTATCGACCGCCACGCCGTTGACGTTTGCTCCGCCGAGGTTCAGGTTCAGGTTGCCCAGGTTGTTTCCTTCGAGATCACAACGGCTCAAGTAGGCGCCCCAGAGTGACATTATGTATATTATGCCGTCGTGAACGGCGATATCCATCGGGTTGTTGACGTTCATGTTCCAGTCGGCGACGATCTCGTTATCGTGGTCAAGATCGAAGGCTATGGTCCGTCTGGGATTGGTGTACTGGTTGTGCCACATCCAGTTGTTGTCGGCGTCGTAGCCGAGGTTCTTGTATTGGTTGGCTCCGATGGGGGTGTGAACCCGGTACAATATATCACCCGCATCATCACGCTGAGCCTCTCCGCGTTCATCTGTGCGGCGCATGGTTCGAACATCGTCATCGCGCCCGGGTTCCCGGGTGATGTCGACCTCAGCTTCAAAGCGCAATGTCGCGCCTCCCTGATTCTCAACTGTAATCGTTCTTTCGCTGATCTCGCCTGTCCTGATGTTCTGGACGATTTCCATCGGGTCGACGTTGATCACAGGCGCATTTATCGCCAGGGCGTGAAGCGGAATCTCAAGTTCAGGATGTGCCTCGGAGTTGCTGTAGAAGGTTATGGTCGCATCGTGTTCGCCCGTTTCGTCGGCTTCGAATGTCAGCGTGACGTCCCGGCTTTCGTTAGGATCAAGATCAAAGGCGTCGGCGTCGGCGGTGAAGGCGTCGTCATCTATCCTGATGGAGTCCACTTCAAGATCCGTGACACCGGAGCTGTTGACCTCGACGGTGATCTCGTATTGCAGGTCGGGGTAAATCCCTTCGTATGCCCGGTTCCAGTCGATGAGGTCGGGGTAGCCGTAATTTTCCCGCCAGGTTACCTCAATGTCCGGTGCCGCGTCGACATTCATGAGCACCGAGACCTCGATCGAGGGATCATTCGGATCGTTGCTGTCTATTATCAGCGCGCCCTCGTAGTCGCCGCCCTGGAGCCAGCGGGCGTTGAGTGTCACGGTGACATCGATGCCGGAATCGCCCTCAACCACGCCCTCGTCGATGTCCACGCTGAGCCAGAACCGCTCGGTGACGCCGTCTTCCACGATGTAGTATTCCGCCTGGCTCTGAGAGCCCAGCCAGAGGTTGTGACCGTCGTGACCGATACCGTCCCATTCCGTGGCGCCCTGTTGGAAGTTGAAGTCCGCCACGCGTCCGGTGACCTCCCATTCATCGGTATCCACGGCGAGCTGCCAGATATGACGTGCGGTGTTGATCCAGAGCTGACCGTCGGGATGTTCGTCCACCCAGCAGAGGCTGCGCGACGTTTGATAATTCACGAAATTCATCCAGTCATTCTGCGAAATGGTGGCGATCCGTTCGCCGTTGTAATCGATGATCTCGATGTTGCGACCGCCTATATCGGTTATGTAGATGATGAAATCATCGGCGCAGTCCACCGCGGTCGGTCGGCTCTGGAGGTTGATGTTGCCCAACATGTTGAGGTCCTCGTCGTACATCCGAAGCTGCTGTTGCGGCCAGGGTACGACGTAGAGGATGCCGTTGTTCCAGCCGGCGCCCATCGGCCCATAGTTCAGGGCGGTCCAGGCTTTCTCACGGTAGTTGTCGTTCGGATCGACAGCGCCGATGCCCCTGACGGAATAACTGGTCAGCCACATCCACTTGTTTTCCCAGTCCCAGGCGATGCCGCTCTTGTAACTGTTCGGTCCAATGCGGTTGTAGGCGAACCGGTCAACGACATCACCCGGGTCGTCGCGGTGCGGGCGCGCCGGTCCCCGGACACTGCGCAGCATGCGTGTCCCTGCATCACGCTCGGGCTCGGAGATCGAGACCGGATCAATGGTAAAGCGCAACAACGCTTCACCGCGGTTGAAGATGCTCAGGTTGTGATAATCTGTTTCACCGGTGATCAGGGCATCCTCGATGATGTCAGGATCGACCTCGATTGACGGGGGATCAGCCGTCTCGGCCATGAGCGGCACCGGGTACTCCTCGAAGCGTCGGGCGTCCGAATAAATCATCATGGTCGGATGGTGTGCGCCCGACGCGTCCGCCCGGAGGGTTACGGTTACCGGGACCTCTTCGTCATGTTCGATGCTGAACTCGTTTTGGTCGACGCTGAAAAATTCGCCGCCCCCGCCCAAAAACCTGATGCTGTCAACGTGTGTCGGCTGTTCCGCATAGTTGGTGAAGGTGAGCTCAATGTCATAGTCAAGTCCGTTGTAGAGATCGGGATAGGCCATGTTCCAGTTGACGATGTCGGGGAAGCCGTAATCCCGGTCCCATTCGACCACCAGGCTGGGCGGTTCCGAGATGAAGAGACGGACGTTAAGAGCCATGTCCGGATCGTGAGGATCGTTGGAGTGAAAGATCATGTCGGCTTCATAAAATCCCTCGGTCTCGCCTCTGGCGTCCAATGTCACATCTATGTCGAGATTTTCGCCGCCGGGTATGCTGCCTTCCGCCGGGTCGCAGCTGAGCCAGCCATGTTCACTTACGCCGTCGTCAAAGATACGTACTTCAGTAGAAGCGTACTGGGACGCCCACAGGTTCTGGCCGTCGTGAGCGACGCCGTCGTACATCTGACCGCCGCCGGCGTCCCAGGTGTCGAAGTTCTGCACCCTTTCGACGGCGCTCCATTCATCGGTATCGATAAGGATTTCGTGTACGGTGTTGCCCTGGTTTGCAGTTCCGTTGCGCTGAGTATTCAGCCAGAGTTGACCGTTGCGGTGTCTGTCCACCCAGCACATGCTTCTCGACCACCAGTTATTGATCAGTCCGCGGTAGTCGTTGATGACGCCGACCTGGTCGCCGATGTCGCCGTCCTCGTCCAGTTCGAAGACATGTATGTCGAGGTTTGACTGGGCGTTCATTGCGAAGAGCAGGTCCATCTCCCTGCTGTATGCCACGGCGCCGACCTGGAAGTTCGTATTCACCCGTCCGAGGTTTTCGCCGTCCCTGCTGTAACGCATAGCATACCAGCCGCCCTGGACCGTTATGACGTAAATAACACCGTCGACCATGCAGCCAGTCATGCAGCCTCCCTGTGCGTTGAAGCCTTCGCCGTCGACGCGGTTATAATCATCCGCCGGATCAACGGGCCACATCTGGAATGGACTGGCCCAGTGGGATATCCACATCCACCCGTTGTCCTCGTCCCAGATCAAACCCTTGAAATTGACTCCTCCACCGACCGGATCGTTAAACGAGTCGATCAGGTCACCGGCATCATCCCGACGCGGTCCGTTAACGCCGCGCAGTGCGCGTTCGTCATTCCCGAAAGAAATGTCATCCCCAAAGGGTATGTCATCCCCGCGCAGGCGGGGATCCCGCTCCGGCTCGTTGATGATCCGTTGGTCGATGGTGAAATTCAGCGTGGCTTCGCCCTCGTTCGACACGTTGACGACGCGGTTTGCCGTCCAGCCGACATAGAGGCTGTCGGTGATCGATTCGGGCTCAAGCGCGATGACCGGCGGGCTCATCGCCTCTGCGTGCACGGCCACCGGGTAATGGGGGTGTTCATCCGTGTTGTTGTGGATCGTGACCACCGATATATATTCACCGCTGGTATCGGCTTCGAAGGTGAGGGTTACTTCACGTTCCTCGTCGGGCTGCAGGACGAAACCGTCCGCGTCGGCTGTGAAGCATTCCCGCCCTGAGCTTATGTCGACGACTTCGAGATCCCGGTCGCCCGCGTTGCGCACGGTGATGGGAACATCATATGACGCGGTGGCGTAAACTTCGTCGTAAACCAGGTTCCAGTTGACGACGTCCGGGTAACCGGCGTCGCCGGACCATTCGACCTCGATCGCCGGCGCCAGGATGACCGATGTCGCCGTCAGGGCGACTTCGTACTCCTGGTGGTCGGGATCGTTGGAATGGACGGTCATGGTGGCATCGTGCCGGCCGCGTTCATCGGTGTGAAAGGTGACGGTCAGTTCGCCGGTCTGCATCGGTGGTACCCGGATGCTGTCGTCCTCGACGCTGAAGGCTCCATTGTCGAAATCGATGCTGTCTATCTCAAGGATGGCTGTTCCGTCGTTGATGACGTCCAGCGTGATGTCATAGTCGTAGCCCACGATGACGTTTTCGTAGGCTCGGTTCCAGTCGACGATGTCCGGATAGCCGAGCTGATCGTTCCAGGCAAGCTCGATGGACGGGATGCCGATGACCTCCACGGAGACCGGTACGACCACATCCGGATTCTCGGGATCGTTGGACAGGATATGAACGTCGGCGCCGTAATCACCATCGAACAGATCCTCGGCGTCGATGATCACGTCCATCTCCAGGTTGCCTTCGGCGGCGACCTCGTCCCCGATCGGTTCGACGCGAATCCATTCCGGCCAGACGCGCGATATGCCGATGGCGCGTCCTGCGGTGAGGTAATCCTCCTCATCGCGCAGAATCTCGAAGCCGTAGTTCCTGTCCTCGTTCTGCAAGCCGACCAGTTGAACGCCGTCGGGCGCGCCGGTTTCAGCGTACTGGTACTTGATCATTCCGTCGGGCGTCAGCACGATTTGAAACGTCCAGCGTCCCTGACCGCTGATGTGGGGAATGTTCTCCCAGGACATCACCGCCATTGTCTCGTCCGACCAGAAGTGATATTCACCGCCTCCCGCCGCGGGATTCCAGTCGCTCATCGCCACGCCGAGGAAGTTTTCGGGGGCGCGGTCCGACGGCAGCTCGTCCCAGTTTGAATAACGGTAGTAGGTCCTGCTGCTGGTGAATGAGGCCCAGCCGTTTGAACACATTCTCACAGAATTGAAACCGATGCCGTAGTGGTTGAATTCGAAGCCGAGGTCGAAGGGTCCCTCGTTGGTGTCGTTGCCGAAATCGACGTCGATTACGCCTTCACGATTGCCGATATCGATCCAGTTATAGTCGGGTCCGTCCTCCTCGTCGTTGTCGCGCCATTCGTATTCGATCTCGTCCGGTCCGCCGCGCCTGTCCCGCCGCGGCGCGAACTCCGGTTCGAGCGTGATTTCGACCTCGGTTGAGAAGATCAGCAATGTGTCGCCTTCGTTGGACATGGTGAAGTTCAGCGTATCGACGTCGCCGCTGTTGATTTGTGCATCGAGTGACTGCGGATCGACGCTGATAATGGCGCGGTAGGGTTCCTGGTGCCAGTAATACGCCCCCATGTCGGCGCGGGTCGCTTCGGGATCAGGCGGCAGATGGGGATCGCCGGCGTCGATGCAGGGAGACTTGGTCTCATCCTCCTCGCGCCAGTTCGCCCAGGTTAGCTGGAAGTCGCCGCCGTCGGGATCGGCAAACAGCGGATCGGCGTCGATGTTGCCCTCACCTTCCCAGCCGCCCTCAATGTCCGAATAGATGACCGTGACTGCGCCGTCCTCGACGATTTCCGCGGCGTCGTTGTCCCAGACGATGCAACTGTTCAGGTTCGGACTGGCGTCCGCGTCGCAGTAAAAGCCGCCGCCGCCGTTGTCGGTGATGTTCCGGCTGATGGTGCAGTTGACGAGTTGCGGATTTGCGTTATAGCAGCTTATTCCACTGCCGTCTTCGTCCGATGAGTTCCGGACCGCCGCGACATTCCTCAGGATGGCGTCCGATTCCAGCAGATAGATGCCGCCGCCGCGCTCAGCGCTGTTTGCTTCAACCTCAACGGAGCTGATTGTCGGATTTGAGCGGGAGATCGTGATACCGCCGCCGTTCCGGGCGTCTCCGTTGCGGATGGTAAAGCCGGTCAGAATTGAATTCTCCGTCTCGCCGTCGTCCAATGTCACCACGCTGCCGTCCGCGTCGCCGTCAATGATTGTCTGGTGTATATAGTCCCGATCATCGGTGATGAGAAACATGCTGCCGACCGTAATCTCCTTGCCCAGGAAATCGATATTTTCCACGTAGACGCCGGGTTGTACCAGGACCGTATCGCCGTCGGCGCAGGAATCGATTGCCGCCTGGATGGTCGCGAATTCATCAGGAACCATGAAAACATGAACATTTCCCTGGTTGAAGATAATTGCGCCCATGTCGGCTCTGGAGCCGTCGCGGTCGACCGGTGAATCCGGGTCGCCGGTGTCGATGCAGGGACTGTCTTCGCTCAGGCTGAAATCGCCGTTGTCCGGATCAACCCAGTCCGGATCGTCATCGATGTTGCCCTCGCCGCCGTAGCCGTGTTCGATATCCGAATATGTTACGGTCAGCTCATCAGGCATGCCGAAGGGGGTATTGTCATACAGGATCGAGTTCAGGATGGTGGCGTCGGAGCCGTCATAGCGGTGGAAGGCGCCGTTGCCGAGATCGGCCCTGTTGCCGGAGATGGTTACGTTTATCATGGTGGGGTTGGAGTTGTGCGTAGCATAGACTCCACCTCCGTATCTGCGGGCATAGTTGTCCCAGATAACCAGGTGTTCAAGTATCGGGCTCGATGAGTTCAAGTAGATTCCGCCCCCGTAGTTCGTCAGCCCGTTCCGGAGGGTGAAACCGATCAGTTTACAGTCCGGACCGACCTCACTGCGGAAGTTGACCACGCTGCCAACATCATCACCGTCGATGATCGTTCTGGTGATAAAATTGTCGTCGTTTGTAGTCAGGAAGAGGCTGGCGACAACGATATCCTTGCCGATGATGGTGAGGTTTTCAACGTATGTTTCGGGCTGAACAAGCACAGTGTCGCCGTTATGGGCGGCGTCGATGGCTGCCTGTATCGTCATATAATCATTGGGGACATGACGTATTCGTGCATAGGTGGGTATTCCGCCGAACGTCAGAAGAAGTAGAACGACGATCGATATCCTCGCGGCAGAACGCATGATGGTCTCCTGGTGTTGCTTGTCTGGCATCAGCACTGGCAAGGCTTTACTTAGCCCGTGTGCATCAATCAGCGGGAATCCAAGTGTGCTGGTAAATGCTTGGGAAATCGTGATTTTACCAGCATGTAATCTGAATGAACGAAAGGGATGTTTTTGAAAGTTGGATACTTAGTTTAAGAATATCCAACTAACTAATATAAATTAAACAATTAAATGATAATAATCAAGTGATACAGCTCACAATAAGGTATAAATTGGGAGGGGATTTGCTTCGAACGGCTTTTCCGCACCTCCGGAGAGGTACAATTCGCGGTGCGCCTGGAGGACGGACTTTCCCCGGAATACAAGGGATCCGGGCTCCGCCGAGGAGGTCTACACCATTGAGAGCTACGTTATGGATGGCTACATCATTGAGGGCTCCGCCATGGAGGGCGGACATTCCTGTCCGCCCGTACCGCCCCCGCTGCTTAAACAGTGCCTGTTGAAAAATCGACCACGTGTCTTACCTGCGGAAGCGGGTATCCAGCTTGTCATACCTGCGGAAGCGGGTATCCAGCTTGTCATACCTGCGGAAGCAGGTATCCAGAGAGAAATCTCTGCTTGTAAATTAGATTCCTGCCTTCGCAGGAATGACAATATAATATTTGGAATGACAATATGAGGTATAATCGTGGATTCCTGCCTTCGCAGGAATGACAATATAATATTTGGAATGACAATGTGATATATAATCGTGGATTCCTGCCTTCGCAGGAATGACAATATAATATTTGGAATGATAATATGAGACATAATCGTGGATTCCTGCCTTCGCAGGAATGACAATATAATATTTGGAATGACAATGTGAGGCATAATCGTGGATTCCTGCCTTCGCAGGAATGACAATGTGAGAAATAATCTTGGAAATGCAGTGCTTTCAACAGTAACTAAATAATATGCTTTTTCTTCAGGCTGACAAATCCGTCCGCCCCGATAATCAGGTGATCGAGTAGTTCTATCCCCATTATCCGACCGGCTTGTGCCAACTGCTTGGTGACCACGACGTCCGTTTCGGACGGCGTCAGATCTCCTGAAGGGTGATTATGAGCCAGTATCACCGAATGAGCTGAATGTTCGAGCGCCGGCGAGAACACCTCGCGCGGATGCACCACCGATCGTGACAGCGTGCCTATCGAAATCACTTCATCATGGATAAGGCGGCTGCGGACGTTCAGGTAAAGTCCTCTCAGGTGCTCCTTCTTCAGCGATCCCATTTCGCGCAGGTACTGGTAGCAATCCTCCGGTCCTCTTATCACCGGCTCGCGGCTCTGCGGCTCGGCATAGAAACGCCTGCCGAGCTCGAACACCGCAACTATCAGGCAGGCGGTGGATTGCGAGATCCCCAATTGCTCGGCGAGGCGCCCGGGGTTTTTCTCCTCTGAAATCGCCTTGGTGCCATATTCGCGGATCAGCCGCTGGGTCAACCTTTCCGGATCAAGACCCTTAAGCACGGAATTCGGAAGCCCCGTCAGAATCAGGCTCATCAACTCCTGGTTCCTCAGGCTGTCGGGTCCATAGATCAGGAGCCTGTCATAGGGATTTGCGGTATTGTTGATGAGCTTGCCGATGTTGATGGCGGTTGCCGCTTCTTCAGCAAAGTAGTTTTCTGCCGTGCTCACCGGTTGCTGCAACGGCGACTCATAGGTTGTCGGCTGCGGATGAACGGTTGTTTCGGAGGGCTGAGATTCTGATTCAGCCTGTGGAATGAACGTGGATTGTTTAATGGCTTTAAC
>JALGVR010000043.1 GCA_025774605.1 bacterium
GACACTGCGAACTGCAGCCGCGATAGTAACAGAACATCCATAAGCAGACCCCTCCAACTGAAAAACTTTCTGTAACCCTATTTGCTCCCGTTGAAAAAGCACTTCATTTCTGATATTATAATTCGCATTGTCATTCCCGCGAAGCGGTCTGTCTGAGAACAGCAGATTGTCTCGGGATTCATCATTCCAACGGAGGCATGCCCTCGCGGACGCGGGGGTTGGAATCCAGTGAAGTTGCTGATACTACGTGTGTTACTGGATTCCATCTTTCGCTGGAATGATGAGGTTTGGCGCGTTTTTCTCATTCCCGGACACACTGGAAGGCAGGAATCCACTGTTTACAGGCATTTATAAACTTCTCCCCGGATGCCTGCTTACGCAGGCATGGAAGACAGGCTTCTTCAATAGTAACTATTTAAGACGGGGAACCGGCACCGGGAATTGCCAACGCTTCCCGGGCGAGATCGCCCACCTTTACCGTTTGGAGCTTTCTCCGGGCAAACAGTGTTATTTCGGCTGTATCTTTCGTTAGATCACCGAGAAGATCCAGGCAGGGGACGGAGGACATGCACATCAGGGCGTGACATGCCAGCCCCCTGATGTGGGCATCGTTCGATTTGAGCAGTGCGCAGAGATATGGCGGGGAATCACCCGCCAGGTCGGGATACGATTCCGCCAGTCGACCGATTCCCCAGACCGCGCCGCGTTGCAACGGCTCAAACTCGAGATAGTTGCCTTCGGGAACGATAAATGAAATGAGTATATTGGAGAATTCCTCCGCCAGACCGCGATGATTGGCGAGGGTTTCAGCCATGAGCTCGGCGGCGCCCCAGCCGCAGGTGCCCGATTCCTCGGTCAGATTCCAGATCATGCGGCGGATAATGATCCGTGCCGCTTCGAGATCATATGCGGCGAGATCGCAGACTGCAACGCCGGCGGCGCTGACCGCGCGCCATTTCTCTTCATGGTCAAGGCTGAGAAGTTTCGGTAACAGGGCGTTGATGGTCTTTTTCGGCGGGAGTGCTCTGATCTGTTTCAGAGCCTCTCCGAAATCGGATTCCCTGAGAAGTTTGTGGACAATGCCTTTTACCGGTTGATTGATGATTGTCTCCCGGTTGAGATTTGCCTTCTTCAGTCGTCGATTTTGGCGAAGGCTTCCTTCGGCGCTCCGCAGACCGGGCATGTCCAGTCATCCGGCAACTCGCCAAATGGTGTTCCCGGGGTTATGCCGTGCTCCGGATCGCCTTCATCGGGAACATAATCGTAACCACAGACGGAACATACATAAGTGTCCATTATCTACTCCGTTATTCCTTAGATTATTAGTGCCCGTTGCATCAGTTCGCATCAGCCGGCGCCCAGTTCCTTCCCCCCCGCAATTGCAGGGGGGAAAGGTGTTTTCCTGGCTTTCCAGACTTACACTCCTGTTTCAGCCGCCGGTGGCGTAAAGACTCTTGCGCCCAGTTCCTGATTCACCATAAAGATGCCGTGACCGTGATCGCCGACCAGCTTCAGCTTCTGGACGACCGCGTCGGTCGAAGACTCCTCTTCGACCTGTTCTGACACGAACCACTGCAGGAAGTTGTAAGTCGCGTTGTCCTTCTCTTCCCTTGACAGCTCAACCAGATCGTTGATGCGTCCGGAGATATAGACCTCGTGCTTATAGGCGGCTTCGAAGATGGCGAGGATCGATTCCCATGATCCGGGTGGAGCTTCGATCGCTTCCAGCGTCACGCGTCCCTGGCGTTCGTTGATGTAGTCGAAGAACTTCCGGGCGTGCATCAGCTCCTCCTGGACCTGCATCTTCATCCAACTGGACGCGCCGGGAAGGTTTTTTTCCTCCAGGTCCGCCGCCATCGCCAGGTAGATATAGGCCGAGTGCAACTCGGCGTTGATCTGCTTGTTGAGGGCTTCCTCCATCCTTGGTGACAACATCAGTTCTCCCCCTTCCAGGTGCCGTGAAGGTTACAGAATTCGCGTGCTGTGACCTTTTCGGCATCGACGCGGAAGGTCGCTTCGGGCTTGTCGCCCGGCTTGAGGAATCTTCGATAGGCGGCTCCGTCGGCCATGAGCTCGATCCATTCGATGTAGTGTTCGTCCAGCATCGGATGCGGTACCCCGCCGACCTTGACAAGGTAACCGTCGGCAATCTTTTCAATAACCGGAACGTGCTTTTCAACGGCGGCGTCAGTGGTTCCTTCCTTCAGCAGGGTCATCGGTTTGGCGCAACAGACAAGCTGACCGGCGCCCGCGTGGATGACCTCGACCATGTTTCCGCATATTTCACACTTGTATACCTGTAACAGGGCGGTCATGTTATCTCCTTAGTTAAGCGTTTAACCATAGGGGTACATCCCCTTCTTGATTGTACTCAGGGTGTCCAGTATGGCATTGTGTTTCTTCTCGTCGATCAGCAGGTAATTCAACAGATATTCGTGAATTACCATCTTGCGCCCCTTGAGCGTCTCGAGGGCTTCCTCGGCGAGTTCGATGGTGTTTCTCTCGATTTCGATATGCTTTTCGACGCCGTCCCAGATCTCGAGCAGATCGTCCGGATTCAGCGCGACGGCCTTGCCCTCGAGGATGTCAACCAGGAAATCCTGGACGAAATAGTGGAATTGCGAATCGCGCTGGATGAGCTCCATCACCATCCTGATGACCGGGTTGTCCGTTTTCTCAATGACGGCGCCGGTGGACGCCACTGAAGCGTTCTCGACCTTCTTCCAGCGGTCGAGTATATCGACGAGATGTTCCTGTACTTCCTTCGTGCTCATTATCCCTCCTTCTGTGAATGGTCCAAATCGATTTTCCGCCTACCAGTTCTCGCCCAGCAGCTCGAAATGTGCCTGCGGGTGTGCGCACGCCGGACAGACATCGGGCGCCTCGGTTCCCTCGTGCAGGTATCCGCAGTTGCGGCAGCGCCATATCACGACGTTGTCGCGCTTGAAGACGCGACCTGTCTGGATGTTGCCGGCCAGATCCCGGTAGCGCTTCTCATGCTGCTTTTCGGCGACCGCGATCTTCTCAAATACGGTGGCGATTGCGTCAAAGCCCTCCTTGCGTGCGACATCAGCGAACCCGGGGTACATCTCGGTGTGTTCGTAATGTTCGCCGGATGCGGCGGCCAGGAGGTTGTCGTAGGTTTTCCCGACCACGCCGGCGGGGAATGAACCGGTTATTTCAACTTCGCCGCCCTCGAGGAACTTGAAAAGACGCTTGGCGTGTTCCTTCTCCTGGTCGGCGGTCTCCTCAAAGATACTGCTGATCTGGACCAGTCCCTCCTTCTTCGCCTGGGAGGCGTAGAAGGTGTAGCGGTTTCTCGCCTGCGACTCGCCGGCGAAGGCGGTCAGCAGGTTCCTTTCGGTCTGTGAACCCTTAAGTTCCATGTTTTCTCCCAATAATAGTTATTTGACTTTCGCTTTGCAAGCCGGACATCTGCCGTAGAACTCCAGATTGTATCCCAACACTTCGTAGCCGTTTATCCCCGCGGTGTACTCCTCCGGGTTCAAGTCGGGGTCGAGGGGAAAATCGTCAATTCTGCCGCATGCGACGCATCGAATATGACTGTGGCGGGATACTGTCGCGTCGAAGCGCATCCGGGATGCGCCGCCGAACTCCAGTTTTCTGATCATTCCCGCTTCGGCAAGGATTTCGAGATTGCGGTAGACGGTGCCCAGGCTGATCCGGGGAAGATGCCGGCGCACGGACTGGTAGAGCATGTCCGCGGTCGGATGGTCTTTGGTTTTGCGGAGCTCATCCAGGATTATCCTTCGTTGCCTGGTCATCCTCATGTTGTTCTCATGTCGGCTGATGTTCTCTTGAAAATAATAGTAATGATTACTATTACTGAATAATACGTCTGATTATTCATCATGTCAACTGTTCAGCGATAAATTCTCGCAACCGGCGAAGAAATTATCCCAGCGCGACGTCAAGGACCATCATAACCGCGAATCCGAGCATCACTCCTCCGGTGGCGAAGTGGGTGTTGCCTCCGCGTTGTGCTTCGGGAATGACTTCTTCAGCGACCACGAATATCATCGCGCCGGCGGCGAAAGCCAGTGCATAGGGGAGGATCGCCCGTGATGAGATGACAATCAAGGCTCCGATGACGCCGGCAACAGGCTCAACAACGCCTGACAACTGACCGTACCAGAAGCATTTCAGCGTCGATATTCCCTCCCGTCGAAGCGGCACGGAAACAGCGCTGCCTTCGGGGAAGTTCTGGATGCCGATGCCGATCGTCAGCGCCACCGCGGCAGGCAATGTCGCTGAATCAAGTCCCGCGGCGACGGCGCCGAAGGCTACGCCGACCGCCAGACCCTCCGGGATGTTGTGCAGCGTTATCGCCAGGACCAGCAGGGTGGTCCGCTGCCAGGCCGTCTTGATGCCCTCCGCCTTCTCGACGGGCTCGCCCCGATGCAGGTGGGGCAGGATCAGATCGACCAGGCGCAGGAATGTCCCGCCGACCAAAAAACCCACCGTCGCCGGGATCCATGCCGGCAGCGAACCTGTTTGCGACATCTCGATCGCCGGCGCCAGCAGCGACCAGTAGCTTGCCGCGATCATGACACCGGCGGCAAATCCGAGCATCCCGTCAAGGAGACGACGATCGAGATCCCTGGCGAAGAAGACCACCGCTGCGCCGGCGGCGGTCATGAACCATGTGAATCCCGTGCCGAACAAGGTCTGAACGACCGGATTAAACGGTTCGAGGAATGTCAGCAACTGAACCTCCTGATGTGTAACCTGCAATGAGTCCGTTAAATGCGGCGGACAATCTCGGAAGCTTCCCTGCGGATGCGCGGTCGATTGCCAAGTCCCCGGTAATGATCCGGCAGATGGCTCTCGTCCCGGGACGGCAGACCGACCGCAACCATGACCATTGGTTCATCATCGGCGTCGAGACCAAAAAGAGCCCTGATCTTTTCTGGGTCGAACCCCGCCATCGGTCTGGCGACCAGCCCGCGACCGGTCGCTGCCAGGTCAGAGTCTTCGCCGCGGTCTGTTTGTGACGGGGCATCGAGATCGCCCACCGGTTGTTCTGGCAGATGAACACGACAGGCGCCTTCCAGACACCGGCGAAGTTGAGTGCTTCGTGGAAATCCCCCTGGGATGTGGCGCCGTCTCCGAAGAAGGTTACTACTACCTACTTGCATATATAACCGTTATTAAAAAAGTCACAATTTTGTCATTCCCGCGAAGGCGGGAATCCAGATATGCATTTGATATTACGTAAGTTGCCTGGATTCCCGCCTTCGCGGGAATGACAGCATCTTTCATACGCATTTTTACTCAAGTAGGTACTACTGCCGCATCTTTAATTTTTCGGTATTTAAGGGAGTAAGCGAGACCGACGGCATGCAGAGTCTGCGAACCAACGATGATCGACATGGGGAGTGTTAGGTTGTTCCCCACCCGCTCGTTGCCCTCCTCGCAGCCATTATAGAGGAGAAGCGCCCGCTCCATGGTTTCGCCACGCACCAATCGCGCACCGGCTTCGCGAAATGCACCAACAAACCAGTCCCTGTCGGTCATCATGAAGGTCGGGACGATGTGCGCCGCCTCTTGACCGGAACCGGGACCGAACGTTCCCATACGTCCCTGTCGCTGCAATTTCAGCATTCTTCCGTCAAACTCACGCGCCAGCGCCATCAACCGGTATAATTCCAACAGGTCGTCCTTCGATATCTCAGGTTCGAGCTTTTTATCCACGTTTCCCTTTTCATCGAGGATCTGCAGACAGGAAACGCTGAACCGAGCCACGACTTTCCTCGGCGTGATTATTCCTTTTTTGACTGGCTGATGAAAACCTGTTCAGTTCTCACTCAGTATCTCATCATATTCGATTTCGAAGCGCAGTTTATGCTTGGCTTCCTCCTGCGCCAGCATCAGGAAAGTGCCGCGCAGGTCTTCGTCATGAACCTTCGCCGCCAGGTCCGTGTACAGCCGAAACGCCGCCTTCTCACGCTTCATTGCCAGGACCAGCGCCTGTTGATAATCGATGTTCTTGCCGGGTTCGATGTCAATGAGGTAATCGCCTATTTTCAGGTCGACGACTCTTTTCAACTTCGGTTCCTCAAGCTTGCCCTGCTTGATTGCCGTGAGCTTCATCTTGTGGCCGCGCTCCTCGCGGGCGAAATCCTCGAAGACATCGCGCATGTACGGTCGCGTCATCTTGCCAGCCAAGTCGGTGTAGAACTGGTAGGCTTCCTCTTCGCGGCTGATGGCGAAATCAAGAATCTCGTTAAAGGTGTCCATGCTGATTTTCTCCTCTTCAAATTCAGGTTATATACGATATTTGAGTGGAATGATGAATTGCCTGTGAAATCCGGTAATTAATCTTCCAGCAGACGTTTTTCACCGGTGATACTACGGATGTCCTTTATATCCTGGGTTACCTCCATGCAGCCCAGGTATTCGCCGTCGTCGTCTCGAACGGCGAAGTAACGGATGTAAATATATTTGTCCCTGAAATCGATCCAGAAAGACACCTCGTCCTTCGCGCCGCTTCTGAAGTCCTCTATGACCTTATTAACAAGATGCACACTCTTGGCCGGGTGACAGTTCTGAACCTTGAGTCCGATGGATGCCGTCGAGCGTTGAAATGCCGCATCCTTTACCTGGTTGAAGTAACGGAAGGTGTCGTCTTTGTCCACGAACGTGATCTCCACTGGCAGCCGGTTCAGCATCGCCGTCAGTTCATCCACGGACAGACTGCCCGCACCGAGGTCGACCATCCCCTCTCCGGCGGAGATCGATCCATCGGGTGTCGCCTCCCCGGTTTCCCGGCGGGCGGATGCCGGCGTGAAGCAGCAGTAACCGATCTCGTCGAACTCCCGCGCCGCGGAAAGCCACTCGTTCTCGGTCAACACTTCCAGTGCCATCGGGAAAAGAACGTTGTTTTCCTTATTGTAATGCGCCGACAGAAAATCTTCAAGCGCCGCGGCTTTGTTACTCAACTCCGCGGCGAATATCTGCAAATCCATATGCTCATGCTCTTCGTACAGGCGAAAGATTTCCTTCTCCAGCCCGCGTATCTTGTCATGCTCTGTCCACATGGCTCTCGGCGGACCGGCTATGCCATGTTTTTCAAGATACGCGAACAGAACGTTTTCCTCCCTCAGGTAGTGGCTTTGAGCGGATTTGAGATGGTCGACCAGGAAACCGATGGTCTGGAAAATCTCACCGCACTGATCCCTGCCGGTCTTATTCTTCAACTCTGTTGACATTTCTACCAGCCTGGCGGCGAAATCCAGCACGAAGCGATGCTCTTCCATCAGGGTGTGCACGGGATGTCCCTCGGGTGCGATATGGTTTACCCGCTGTTTTTGGACTGATTTTTCACTGTTCATACTTGATTGATCTTTCAGTTATTTAAACACCGAATGAGTCTGCAGTCAGACTCGATTTAAGAACTTGATACGCTTTATTATCAAACCTGTTAGTCAGGGATTGCTTGAAAATGGAAATGTTGATAGAGAGTTGGTATGTTTCTTTGCCGGACAGAAGGATCTATCCAAGCCCGCTGCCTGTCCACCGGCGGGATCGGCTGCGGCTCTGACAGCCCCGTATAAGAAGCGCGTGCAGTCTGAAGACGCTGCTGTTCAGCCTCGCCCCTGCGCTGTTTTCACAGGTTCGGGTGTCTCAATCCCGGCTTCAGCCGGTACGAGGACGCTCCGTTCCCGATTGACACCGGATTGGAATTCCGGAAATCTGTTATGGACCGACCAGCATGATGTCCGCACCCTCGATATCGAACCACTCCGGATACTTGGCTATTGCGTCATATTCCGCCTGAAGTATCCGTTCGTGCCCCTTCTCGAACTCAGCCAGATATTCCAGGATGCGCCTGCCGGTGGGATCGGTGGCGATTTTTGCGGCTTCGCTGTAGAACTCCTGCGCCTCTCTCTCCTTTTGAATCGCCAGCTGTAATATGTCCGGAAGCGAGCGCTCCAGCTCCGCCTTCCTGTTGAACCTCGGCGCATTCCCGGGCAGAGGCGGTTTCTCTTCGCCGGTGGATTTCTGCAGCATACTGTAGAGGAGCTCCCGGTGCGCCAGCTCCTCCCTTGACAATGACTTGAATTTCTCCTTCACCAGCGGGTTTGCGACGCGGGATGCGAAGAGTTTGTATCGTTTATGGGCTTGAATCTCCTGTTGGACTGCCAACCCCAGTACTTCAACCGCGGTCAGATCTGATACTATCATTGATTTTCCGTTGTGTATGATTGATCGTTTGCTGAGTTCTTGACCATGATGCCCCGATCATGAGCAACTTAACCGCACCCTTTAACGCGGGAAAATATACCGCTTAAATTAAGTCCATGCAAGTTTCTTAGATATACGGCTCAACAGTTGTTTTGTTGTATCCGGGTGCAGCCCGGTATCCTCCAGATCGATTTTCCGGCGAGTTACGCGCCGCGGGTATCCCGCCGTTGAAGGTTGGATTGACATGGCGTTTGCCACTGCTGGAAGATAATCGGCAAATGACATTTCGAATAATCCGGAAAGGTGTATTTCATCGTTGACTTTCAGCGGATGACCAAGTAACTTGGGTTCAGATGGACTTTGCCGGTTATGCAGATCCCGAGTCGGGGACGGATGGCGGTCGTGCGGTTGATCATCGTCCGGATATGCCTGTCCGCCGTTGTATGTCGGCGAGAATGGCAAAAAACAAAGGACCCGAAAGGAAATCGGGTCCTATGAGCACGTGAATGATCGAACATGAACTGGTGGAAGTGCAGTTTACCAGTCTGCGTATCGTTCACCTCTAATATCGGTATAAATGCCTCTCTACTTTAGCTATTTTGAACGCTCGCAGAAGATTTTCCGTATTATCGTGAAGATCTGACTATTTTGGAGAATGTTTATTTGAAGCTGTGATTGCAGAAAACCAAAACCCGATCGTGAAGACCGGGTTTTAAGAGCACGCGGATGCTCAAATGGTTGACCGGTAAAAGTGCAAGGGGTAACCGGTCGGTGTTTGTTCTACCCATTATATCGGAGATGTTGATGGTAAACTTTAGCGAAATATGCCATATTATTTAAAAAAAGTTCAAGTTGTACAATCAATGCTGATTTTTTTGACTGGTCTATGGATGGCATAACGTGAAACGGCAACAGGCTTACGGACGGAGAGCGGTCGCCGAGCTGATCGAGTCCGGCCTGGAGATTTTCGAGATTACTCTCGTTGCCGGCGGTCAGGGCAAGTCCTTCAACGATCTGAAATCGGCAGCCGGAAGGAGAGGGATTCGGATAGTCAGCGTCAGCCGCTCTCAGATCGACAGGATGGCGCCGGGATCCAAGCACCAGGGCGTGGTCGCCCATTTTCGCCGGCCCCGCGTGCTGCAGATGGATGATCTGTTCAACCGGGCTCCCCGCAGACCACCGCGCCCGATAATGATCGTCGATGGAGTCCAGGATCCGCGCAACCTCGGAGCGATTATCCGGTCGGTTGAGGTTCTGGGCGCGGGCGGAGTGGTCATAAAGAGACATCACGCGTCGGGACTGACTCCCGCGGTGATCAAGGCTTCCGCCGGCGCCGCGCTGCGTCAGCCGGTCGCCGCCGTATCCAGTATTGATTCCGCCGTCCGGTTGATGAAAAATAAGGGCTACTGGATTTATGGTCTCGATGAGAAGGCGGAAGAGCTCATCTGGGATGTCGAACTTGAAGGTATGATCGGATTCGTTCTCGGAAGCGAGGGTAAGGGTATATCGCGCCTGGTCAGGCAGCGTTGCGACCGCCTGTTGAGAATTCCTCAAACGGGGAAGGTGGCATCGTTGAATGTGTCAGTGAGCGCGTCCATCGCTTTGGCGGAATGGTTGCGTCAGAATATGAGAAATTTTGAACAAGGTCTTGATTCAGGGAAAAAAAAATAATACATTCAGGGTCTTATTAACATCATGTGACTGATTGTGCCTGCGAACGCCGATGGGTAGAAAACTGAACATACTTATAGTTCCGGATGAAGGCGGGAAACCCCGCCGGTTTAAGCTGTCGCTGTTCTGGCTTAAATTTTCGGCATGGGTTGCCGGCATTTTAATGCTGGCGATTATCTCCGGTGCGGTGAGCTATTCGATGCTGGCGAAGCGCGCCCTCGATTACGATCGTCTCTCTGCAGAGAACACGCGGCTCGAGGAGGAGAATAAACATGTCATCCGCGTGGCGCGCGAGGTCGATCAGAGCCGCCAGATACTGGCTCAGATCATCCGGTCTCTGGGAGGGCATCTTGATGTCGGTCATTCTGCTGATACGCTTTTAACCGCAGAACGCGCCGCGATCGATGCCGATCTGTCCGGGGAGGGAGATCTGTTGCGGGGAGGCGATTCATATGCCGTAGAGCGTATCATGGCCTACAGCATGCCGACCTGTATGCCGACGGATGGTTTCATCTCACAGGAATTCCGTCAGGATTACATCTTTCCCGAGCGGAGCCATCTTGGCATTGACATCGCCGGCAAGACCGGCATACCGATCAGGGCGGCGGCAGCCGGCAGGGTGACCTTTTCCGGCTGGACCACGCATTTCGGCAGGTGCATCATCATCGCCCATCGGCACGGCTACATGACCTTCTACGGTCATAATCTGGTGAACCTCAAGTCGGTGCAGGATGAGGTGCGCCGGGGGGAACCGATCGCCCTGCTTGGCACATCGGGAACATCCAGCGCGCCGCACCTGCATTTCGAGATATGGAAGGACGGCATGGCGGTTGATCCACTGGAGTTTGTTCAAGGTCCGCAAGCCGCGGCTGCCGACGATCTTTAAGCGATTGATATTGATCTTAATAAACCGATCTTACACGGGCAAATCCGATGTTCGGTATACTTCTGGCAATCCTCGGCGGTCTCCTTCTGTTTACAGGCAGCGTGCCGGTGGGAAGGTTCTGGCGAACCTATAATTTTTCCGCGGTGGGGAATATCTGGGCTCGGCTGTCAGGATTGATGATCTACGCGGGGTTGTTTACGGTGATTTTCGATGTGGGGATACCTTACAGGGCGGTTGTTTTCTTCGGTGGAGCGTTGTTGTTGCTTGTTGTTGCGATGTTGAAAGAACTTTCAGGTCCCATACGTTGAGTAAAATCTAAGAGAATCCTTTATTGGCTAAGACTTACAGAGCGAGCGCTGATCACGGTACCGGCGAACTCTCGACCATTCTCGGGCCGGATGCTGATTTGGAAGGCAGTCTTACCGTCAAGCAGTCGATGCGCATCGACGGAAAAGTCAAGGGTGAGCTGAGCTCTTCCGAGACTGTCACAATAGGGTCGGGCGGTTCCGTTGAGGGAAATATCGTCGCCAAGGATGTGATCCTTGGCGGCAGTGTAATCGGCAAGCTGTCAGCATCGGGGAAGACCGTCCTGGAGCATTCGTCGAGATTGAACGGCGACCTGAAGACCACGCGCCTGGTGGTTGAGGAAGGCGCCGTGTTCAACGGCAACAGCGATATGGGCGATGCCGGTGCAGCAACCGCTCAGCACGTCCCGCGCAAGATAACCCTGGACGAGGAATAGACATTGCAGTCGGCAGGGTCCCCTCTTTCCCGGGGGGCTTTTTGCCTGTATTTTGAACTTGTTATTTGGCGGATGACCGGATTGGCGATGACGAGGCGTAAATTGATGGGTAATGTAACCGCCTACACCCACCTCGGATTAACGCTGGCTGTCTCGACGCTTGCCGGCTTCTTTTTGGGCTATTGGCTGGACGGCAAGCTGGGAACACGGCCGCTGCTGGCGATAGTCGGTGCGTTCATCGGTGGGACGGCGGGTTTCATCAACCTGGTGAGAACGCTGAACGATATACAGAAAAGTGACGAGGACGGGGAGAACGGCGAGCGCGGTGATGGTTAGGTCGGGCGGATACATGGCAATGGCTTTGATCCTGGCGCTGCTGATCACCCTCGCGGCAGGCAGACCGGGGCTGGACAACGCCAAGATTGCCGGGATAGTGCTGGCATCGCTGGTGGTATTGCCGGTGTTTTTTCTGTTGGTGCGCGCCATGCGTTCGAATAACTTCAAGAGGGTTCTCAAGATATTTGTCGGGGGTTTTTTTTATAAGCTGATAGTGCTCGTAGCCGGCGTATGGCTGGGGTTGGCGAAGATCGGCTGGGAGACCGCCGCTTTTACGGTCAGTTGCCTGGTGTTTGTATTCGCTTACCAGGTCTGCGAGTCGCTCTATTTCTGGTTGAACAAGGAAGTCTTAAACAGATCATAACATCGTATGACGGAACACGCATCATCAGCAGTACACACTGCCGCTCAAGGCGGACACGGTGAAGGTGTCGATATTGTACATCATCTTACCGATCTGGATACTCTCGAACTGCTTTTCTGGAAGATTCCGCTTGATTCCCTGCGCTTTGAGCTGTTTGGCGTCGACCTTTCCATAACCAAACCGGTCATCTTCATGTGGCTGGCGGGGTTGATACTCTTACTCTCGTTCACTCTGGCTTTCCGGGGCGGCAGACTGATGAGGAGCAAGTTCGCGCAGTTACTGGAGGTTTACGTCATCTTCGTCCGTGATGAGATAGTCTATGCGAACATAGGCGAGAAGGACGGCCGCCGGTTGCTGCCGTATTTCCTGACGGTCTTCTTCTTCATCCTGACCTGCAACCTGCTGGGGTTGATCCCTTCGGGTATAACAGCCACCGGCAACGTCAACGTGACGGCGGGGCTGGCGATCGTGGCGTTCCTCGTAATCCAGGGGATGGGGATCGTCAAAAACGGCTTTTTTAAGCATTTCAAGTCCATGGTTCCGCCGGGACTGCCGCTGATGGTGATCCCGATCATGATTCCGGTGGAGATCATCAGCATGTTCACCAAGCCGTTCGCCTTGTGCATCCGTCTCTTCGCCAACATGGTCGCAGGACACGCGGTGATACTGGCGTTCTTCGGACTGGTGTTCATGATGCACGGGGTCCTGAGGTACATCATCGGACCGTTGCCGCTGCTCGGTGTGATCGGGATATCGATACTGGAGGTCTTCATTGCCCATCTGCAGGCGTTTATCTTTACGATACTGACGGCGATATTCACCTCGATGACCATGCATCCGAGTCATTGAGAAAAATTATTGAGAGCTTTAACCGGTTACTGATGTTGTGAGCAAGTTCTGATTTCGTTTTTCATGGGTAAGTTCTCGCTTCGTCATTCTGAACGAGGTGAAGAATCTGAAAAAGCAGGGGAATGGAAACGAGATTCTTCACTTCGGTCAGAATGACAAGGTAAAATCATGATGACAACGTAATTTGAATCAGTATTCTGCAAATGGTATTAAATTGTCTTGGAGGGGAAGACAGATTGCCAGACATTACAAAATATAAAACTAAACCACTACATCGGAGGAACTAAACCAATGCTTGCATTTCTCGCCAAGATGGGCGACCTCGGTTTCGCTTATCTATCCGCCGGTCTGGGCGCCGGGCTGACAACCATCGGCGCCGGCATCGGCATCGGACGCATCGCCGCCAACGCCATGGACGGCATCGCCCGTCAGCCTGAAGCCGCAGCCAAGATACAGACCGCCATGATCATCGCCGCGGCGCTGATCGAAGGTATTGCACTCCTGTGCTCCGTGATCTGTCTGCTGCTCAACCTGAAGGTGTAATACGGGTTTGTAGAAATCTAATACGTTCGGACGGTAACGGCGGGGAGAGCCGGCACAGCAGGCGACCCCGCCGGAGTATAACAGGCCAAAAGACGAGTAGAACGCTATGCTGGATATAAATCCAGGCTTGATGATCTGGACGATTGTGTCGTTCCTGATCCTGTTGGCAGTACTGAAGAAGGCAGCCTGGGATCCCATTCTGAAGGCGCTTGACGAACGCGAGAACGGGATCAGGGAAAATATCGAAACTGCCAGGCAAGCCCGCGATGACGCCGATCGTTCTCTGGAGGAATACCGCCGGAAGCTGTCGGAGGCTCAGTCGGAAGCGCAGAACATCGTAGCCAAAGCGCGCCAGGACGCCGAGCGCGTCGGCGAAGAGTTGAAGACCAAATACAAGGTGGACGCCGAGGCTCTGATCGATAAGGCGAAGAAGCAGATCGACCTTGAACGCCGGGCGGCAATCAACCAGATCCGCGCCGAGGTGGCGGGACTTGCCATAAGCGCGGCGGAGAAGGTCGTGGGCAAGTCGCTCGATTCTGAGGATCATCGCCGCCTGGTGATGGAAAGTCTCAAGGAGAGCTCCAATTGAGTGCAAGCCTGACGCGAAGGTACGTTAAACCGCTGTTTGAAGTGGCGTGCGAGAAGAACGAACTGGAGCGGATCGCCGGCGACATCAGTGCGCTTGATCAGGCTCTGAAGGGATCGCCTGAACTCAGGAGATTCCTTGCCGATCCATCGATACAGCGGCGCGCAAAGCGGACGTTGATTGAAAAGGTGTTCGCGGAAGCTTCGCCCTACACGCTTAATTTTATGCGTGTTATAATTAACAAGAACCGTCCTGAAATTCTCAACCTGACACATCAGTATTTCACGGAATTAATGAACATCCATCGGGGCGTATCCCCCGGGATTCTGGAAACCGCTGTTCCACTGGATGATGAGGCTTTCAATCAGGTCAGGACGACGCTTGAGAAACGCTTTGGAACCAGGTTGGATCTCGAGCGGAGGATCAACCCCGGTCTTCTGGGTGGTCTGCGCGTCAGGATCGGCAACAACGTTATCGATGGGAGTGTAAAGGGAAGGCTGGCGAAGTTGAGGACCAACCTCGCCGGTGCATAATCGCTAAATTTCATTAGAGGAGCATCGGAGAAATACAGATGCAGATCAGACCTGAAGAGATAACACGAATTATAAAACAGCAGATCGAAGGCTTCGAGGTCAGCGCCGACAGCGCCGAGGTCGGTGAGGTCATCATGGTTGGCGATGGTATCGCCCGCATATACGGACTCGAGAACTGCATGGCAAGCGAGCTGATCGAATTCCCCAACGATGTCTTCGGCATGGCGATGAACCTCGAAGAGGACAACGTCGGCGTGGCGCTGTTCGGTGACGATACGTTGATCAGGGAAGGCGATCAGGTCAAGCGGACCGGACGGGTGGTGCAGGTTCCGGTCGGGGATGAACTGCTGGGACGGGTAATAAATCCGCTCGGCTTCCCACTCGACGGCAAGGGACCCATCGAAGCCAAACAGTACAATCTCGTCGAGAAGAAGGCGCCGGGCGTCATTCTCCGCCAGCCGGTGAAGGAACCGTTGATGACCGGACTGAAAGCCATCGACTCGATGATCCCGATCGGCAGGGGGCAGCGCGAACTGATCCTCGGCGACCGTCAGACCGGTAAAACCGCCATCGGCATAGACGCCATTATAAATCAGAAGGGACAGGATGTGGCGTGCATCTACGTCGCCATCGGTCAGAAGGGATCAACCATTGCCAAGGTTGTCAAGGTACTGGAAGACCACGGCGCGCTGGATCATACCATCATTGTCTCATCCACCGCGGTTGAACCGGCGCCGATCCAGTTTCTCGCTCCCTATTCGGGCGCAGCCATCGGTGAATACTTCAGGGATTCGGGACGTCACGCACTGATCGTCTATGACGATCTGACCAAGCATGCCTGGGCTTACCGCCAGTTGTCGCTGCTCCTGCGGCGTCCACCCGGGCGCGAGGCTTACCCGGGCGACGTCTTCAATCTGCATTCGCGTCTGCTCGAACGGGCGGCGAAGATGTCCGAGGAGAAGGGCGGCGGCTCACTGACGGCATTGCCGATCATTGAAACACAGATGGGGGATGTTTCGGCGTACATCCCGACCAACGTCATCTCAATTACCGACGGTCAGATCTATCTCGAACCCGAACTCTTCTATTCCGGTGTTCGACCGGCTATCAACGTGGGGATTTCGGTTTCCCGTGTGGGCGGCAACGCCCAGTTTCGAGCGATGCGCCAGGTGGCGGGGTCGTTGAGGCTTGACCTGTCGCAGTATCGGGAGCTGCAAGCCTTCGCCCAGTTCGGATCCGACCTCGACAAGGCAACATTGGCGCAATTGACGCGCGGTGAAAGGCTGACCGAGGTTTTGAAACAGGGACAGTATGCTCCCTATTCCTTCGAGGAGCAGGTTGCGGTGCTGTTCCTTGCGTCAAAGGGCTATCTTGACGCCATACCGCTGAATGATATCAAACGATGCGAGGATGAGTTCATTCGGCGGATGAAGGACGTTCATGGTGATATTCTGAAGGACATCACCGACCGACAGAAATTGGACGATGAACTGGAAGGAAGGTTGAACAACGCCTGTGAGCAGTTCATACAGGGCTTCAAAGGCGCGGTTGCCGCCTGATATGGAACAGCCGGAAACGACAGGGTAGTTTTAAAACATATGTCTTCACTGAAACAGATACGCCGCCGCATCGACGGCGTCAGGAATACCGCCCAGATAACCCGCGCCATGAAGATGGTGGCCACGGCGAGGCTGCGTCGAGCGCAGGAGAACATGGAGCGAGCGCGTCCTTACGCCTGGAAGTTGCGTGAGGTTATCGGTCATCTCGCGGCTCGCACCGGATCCGAACAACATCCGTTGCTTGAAGTGCGGGAGCCTGAGCGGATCGGAATCGTAAACGTTACATCCGATCGCGGGCTCTGCGGCAGTTTCAATATGAACATCTCCCGCAGAACCCAGCAGGTAATGGATGAGTTCCCCGGCAGGGAGATCGAGCTCTTCACCCTGGGAAGAAAGGGCTACGAATTTTTCAGAAAGCGCGGGGTGAGGATATACCGCAACTATCCGGGGGTCTTCCGTGAGCTTGACTTCAGCCAGGCGACTTCCATCGGCGGAGCAATCACTGATCAGTATATAGCCGGCGGTTTTGACAGGATTTACCTGGTTTACAACGAGTTCAAAAACGTGGCGCAACAGCGGATCATCTCGGAACAGCTTCTTCCGCTGAAGGCTCATGATGAAATGACGGTTGCCGGATCGAATGTGGACTACATCTTCGAGCCCGATGCTTATGGCTTGCTCGACAAACTGCTGCCGCTCGATGTCAACATCCAGGTCTGGCGTGTGATGCTGGAATCGTACGCCGCCGAGCAGGCGGCGCGCATGACGGCGATGGAGAACGCGACCGAGAACGCTGAGGAGCTGGTTGAGGATTTGACGCTGCAGTTCAACAAGGCGCGTCAGGCGTCGATTACCAAGGAGCTGCTGGAGATCGTCAGCGGCGCTGAGAGCCTGAGTTGAGCCGATCGGCTTGAATCCCATGTAAGTGGGGAGAGCGAGCTGTCTGTCCATTGAAAACTTTAATCGGCGTACCATTACGCCAAAACCTACGGGGAGGACTTATGAGATCCTCATGGATCGTTCTTGTTGTCGCTTTACTGTTGCAGGGATGCAGCAGTTGGGGAGATTATTCCTTTAAGAGTGATCGTTTCAAATTTAAGATAACCTTCCCGGAAAGATGGGAGATATGGGACAGGTCGGACGACCGCAATGATTATCTGGTCGCCAGCCTGCCGGATGATATTCGGGATGCGTCGATCACGGTCAGGGCGACACCAACGGCGCCGGACATCGGTACGGACGAGGTATATCCTTCGTTCCTGGAGGGCGACGGTGATGCTGCGATTCTGCCCAAATTCGAGGTTTTGGAAAGGGGATCGATCTCCTGTAAAAACCGTGAGGGACGCCAGATAATATACACATACGTGGCTGAAAAGCATCGAATGAAAGGCATTCGCACACTCTTCATCGGACTTCGCTATATTCTCAGGGTGGGGATGGAAATGCCTGAAGACAATTTCGATGACTATGTGTTGGATTTCCGCAAGATGATAAGTCTGATGGAGATGTAGAAACCTGCAGTAATCGTTCAGATGTCATTGCCGCGGTTGGTATTTGCGCTGAGGGTATTGACTTAGTAGTGATGAAGCCAATCCGTCATTGCGAGGAACGTAGTGATGAAGCCAATCCGTCATTGCGAGGAACGTAGTGGTAAAGCCAATCCGTCATTGCGAGGAACGTAGTGACGAAGCAATCTCCTCGTGATAAGCTATTTAGATTGCTTCGCTTCGCTCGCAATGACATGATAAGCTATTGAGATTGCTTCGCTTCGCTCGCAATGACATGATAAGCTATTTAGATTGCTTCGCTTCGCTCGCAATGACATGATAAGCTATTGAGATTGCTTCGCTTCGCTCGCAATGACATGATAAGCTATTGAGATTGCTTCGCTTCGCTCGCAATGACATGATAAGCTATTGAGATTGCTTCGCTTCGCTCGCAACGACATGGTAAGCTGGGGATCAGGTTACCTGCAATCCATCGGAATATTTTGGAAGAAGTTAATTAAGCAATAAATCAAGAAGTGGACGTTATGCCCAAAGAAGGAATAGTTAAACAGATTATCGGTGTTGTGGTGGACGTAGCCTTCATGGAAGGTGAGCTG
>JALGVR010000044.1 GCA_025774605.1 bacterium
ATCTTTAACGTTATTGCACGTCATCCCCGCGCACGCGGGGAACCAGAGTGGTTTAGAGCCTAAAGTAGATCAAATCCAATTGTTACGTTCTTATGTTTATTTCGGAATCTGGATTCCCGCGTGCGCGGGGATGACGTGGAACGTAATACTTGTCGATTAAATCAAAGAATTCAGGACGTTTGACAGCACATTGATCTCTCCGGTGGGGCATTTAAACATTTCATTCTCACTACTACCCAGAATTAGTAAAGTAATAACCCTTGATGAGCTACACTTCCTTTTCCGTCCAGGCGATAACAGACGCCGGTAGCGTGTGTGCGAGATACAGAAGACTGGCGGCTATGAGAACATGGATATGTCCTCCTTCCGTTACTGCACTAATGTAGATAATCACCAGACATACAACACTGAAGATCCCGTAGGAATGCCGGAGCGATTCGTGTGAGACCTGGATTTCCCGCTCATCGAGTTTATCGATCTTCGCGTGAGTCAGTCTCCACAGACGGGTTTTTACATGGGTGCGTATGAAACTGATCACAGTAATAATTAATGCCGCAGCCGCTCCCGATCCGATAAGAATATTCCAGCCCTCATATTTCAACATATAGAAAAGTATAAGAAACAGAATAAGGCTCGAGTAGTTGATTATTACTCCTATTCTTCTATTTGTTTTTGACAGTCCTTGTTTCATTTTTCTCCTCCCGATTTGGTTCGATATTCCAATATCTCTTGACTTAACGGTCGCATCGGCGTTGTCGAGAAGATAAGCCCGACTGGAAGACCGAAGTACTCGCTGATCCTGAAGGCTAAATCCAGACTCGGGTTGTACTCCTCTCGCTCGAGGTAGCCGACGGTCTGGAAGTTGACCCCTATCTTCTCAGCCAGCTCCTTCCTGGAAATCCCTCTTTCCTCGCGAAGGACGGAGATGCGATTGTAGATCTTTCGTGAAATCATGTTGTAAATATACAATAATATATTATAACAATGCAATGCTGCGTTATAAATTATTTTATCTTTTTCAAAAAAAACACCTGTTGATATTCCTGGGGATGAATTATCCTGGCTTAAAACCGGTCTTACTTCGGCAATTCCCTGTGACAGAACCACCAGTCGTAGCCTTCATATTTCTGCAGCCTTTCTCTGGCGGTCTTGACATCCGACGCCGGTGGAATAATGACGCGGTCTTTGATCAGTTCGTTGTCGGGCCAGCCGGCCGGAATGGCGACACCGTGCTTCTCGCTGACCAGAAAACCCTTGATCATGCGGACGATCTCGTCCATATTCCGACCGAGTTCCTGGGGATAATAGAGCATGGCGCGCATGGTGCTGCCCGGATCGACGATGAAGACGGCGCGCACGGTGTTCGAGCCCTTGCCGGGGTGTATCAATCCCAGTTTGTCGGCTACCTTGCCGGTGTCGGCGATGATCGGAAACTGGATCTCGACGTCCAGCTTTTCCTTGATCCATTCGATCCACTTGATGTGGGAGAAGACCTGGTCGACGCTGAGACCGATCAGCTCGCAGTTCAGCGCCTTGAACTGTTCGAACCGTCTCTGGAAGGCAACGAATTCGGTGGTGCAGACGGGTGTGTAGTCGGCGGGATGGCTGAAGAGTATGAACCATTTTCCCTTGAAGCGTTCAGGGAGTTTCATAACGCCCTGGGTGGTAATCACCTCCATTTCCGGGAATGCGTCCCCGATCAACGGCATTCCACCCCGGTCTCCAATTCTGATGACATTGGTCTTGACGTCCATCTTTATCTCCTTGGTTATTAATTGATTAACTGTTGTGATCGGCGCTTGGTCAGATGAATGCGGGATTAAGTTGTCATGAATGTTCGAGCGGTAACAGTGCAAATCTATGGCGGGAACGGTTGTTACGCAAGCATCTCGCAGGTGAATCAGTATACTTCCTTAAACAAAATTCCCGCCGGCGATCCCCACTTTCGTGAGGACAGGTCCTACTCGCCCACCCGGTCACCCGGACCGGCGCCTGAAGGTGCGGCACGGGTGACTTGTCAACCGTGTTCCCGAACCATTCTGCGCGTCGATACGGGAATGAAAAGGGGTTGAGAGGAGAGGCGCGCCCGCAGATGGACGCGCCTTCGGTCTTCCGGTTCACTGTTTCGGCGAATTAATCGCCGTAGACCTTTTCGACGGTTGTGCCCGGGTAATAATGCTTGAGAATCGCCTTGTAATTATTGCCTTCGGCGGCCATCACGCCCGCCCCGACCTGGCACATCCCAACGCCGTGTCCCCAGCCGCCGCCGTGCAGGATGAAGTTTATCGGACGTCCGTCGGCGCCTTCTTCCACTTCGATCGAGAAGGCGGCGGATTTCAGGTATTTGAGTGACAATATATTACGGATGTTCAGTTCGCGCTGTACGCGCAGGTTTTTAAGTGTACCCAGGATTTCGATCTCCATCAACCGCCCGGAATTGCCGCGCTGCAGCGGTACGATATCAACCAGGTTCCCGATGTCCTCGCCGGACTTGCGTCGAATGATGTCCTCCAACTCCCGCCGCGAGTAGACGACCTCCCACCGGAAATTACGTTCGGCTTGGTTCAGGATTTCCGGCAGTCCCTCGTGAGCTTCCGGATTACACCAGGCGGCGGGTTTCATCGCAATCCATTTCTCAAAGTCGAGTTCATTGCTCAAATCCAGCGTGTCGGGCATCTCCGTGCCGGGATCCGCATCCCATCCGCCCATCAAGTGCGGTGAACCGGGCGGATTCCAGACATTGACCTTGTCCTCTGTGTGTCCGCCGCAGCAGGAGCTGTACACCGCCTCCGCCACCCGGCCGCCCAGCATTAAAACCTGCCCGCGCGTAGCATCAACTGCTGCTGAAGCGCGATCATCATAGTGTGTGCTGCCGGAATATGCCTGGCAATGGACGTGAGCGCACAGGTCAAACGGATCGTTGGGATGCTTGAGCCCGATCTTCGACAGCACCTCGCTGCGCGCGGCGATTGCCTGCGCCTTAAGAGCCTCCACCGGAAACGATGCGGGCATCTCGGCGGGAACAACGCCCTTCAGGTACAGCTCGATCGGAAGCTCGACCAGCGACATCAGCAGTCCGCGGTGATCCACGCGAATCTCGATTGTCCCCGGATAGGTTCGGTCAACTTCCCGCTCCCAGTGAAAACCGGTGCCCTCACGGACGTTCCTTAAGTTCACCAGCGACGTATCGGTTCTCGGGACAATCCTGAAGCCGTCCTCGATCATGCGACTGTCAGTGAAATCCTCGTTGAACAGTTCAATTGTCCCGGTCGCCGGACGCACGATCTGCCTGATGATGCGGGGGGCGAAATCGTCGCGGAACTCATCGATATTCTGTCGCGCCTCACGCTCCGTCGCCCAGCGGCCGACAAGCACACGATACTTGATGTTATTGGCAACCAGCCGGTCGTCAATCAGGATTTCCTCGCCAACCTCAACCACCCTTGCCGGGTGATTCTGCTGTGACAGGGATCGGCGCAGTTTATCAGCCGAATCGCGTTTGGCGAAGGCGGTTGTCAATATGCTGTATATGGCGCGCGCTTCATTGGTTCGGTCGGGAACGACATGCCACAAATGATCCTCCGTCGAACCGGACTCCAGCACATCGCCGGAAAAACTGACTATATCATACTTACTGCTCACGGAAAAGTCGATCTGGTCATACTCCTCCATCAAGCCGATCCGTACCGACGGGTCGGGACCATGCAGCTCCCGTTTGCGTATTCGTTCCACTTTCCGGCGAGTACCGCCTCTGGTGGCTTGTGACTTGGTTTTTGCCATTTCCTCCTCTGGAAATTTCGGTTCATCACCCAGAGCTGAACAGCTTATGGCTGCAAGCAGGATTAATATAACACTTGTCTTAAGCAACTGCAAATCCGACAGAATCCGGATGGTGAAGTTTTATTGTACGGATGATTGAACCCTGAATAAACTGGCGTGTCAACGGATTCCCCGGCAGAATCCTTGCTTGACCCGCCGCAGAAAGCCGTAAATCGCCTTTCTGCAGCTGAAGGTCGCTGTTCCTGCCTTACCGGGCCGGTGCGATGTCAATATGGAGCCGGTGGAAATTACTACGCATGCCGCTGGTCTGGCATCTTCAAATATCCTCCATCGAGGCAGGCTTGATGAACGGCTTGAAGCGCGGACTCGCCGTCCTGCCGCTTGAGCAGGATCGAATACGTCCCGCACGACAGGGACGCGGCGAACGGTTCGATACCGGCTTGACTTATTGCCGCCGTGGCGGCATCGACCACCGATCGTTTCAGGCTTCCGCCGGATCCTGTCACCGAGACGATCGCCGCCGCGGTCGATTCCCCGGCTGCCGCGGATCTCTTCGCCACCCGGATGGTCGTGTCGCCGTTCCAGATGGCGAAGTGAACTGTCTCAACATCCGGATCGCCCGCCAAAATCATGAGGTTGTCGTCCAGGATGACGGCGGTAACCGCACCCGGGTCGAGGCTTCGATCGGTGACAAGCGTGCTTTTGCTGCCCTCCGGGCTCTTAATGGATAATGTAACGCCATGCTCTCTCGCCAGCGATGCCGCCCTCGGCTGAACGACCCGCGCCCCGGCTGAAGTCAGTTGTTCGAGGGCGTCATAATCGATTTCGGGGAGATAGAAAGCCTCCGGAATCAACTCCGGGTCGGCGCTGTAGACCGCGCCGCGCGCCTTGATCAGCTCGCACCTCTCCGCCCCCAGCGCCTTTGCCAGAGCAACCGCGGTGACGTCCGACCCGCCGCGTCCGAGCGTTGTTATCTCCCTCTCGATCGATACGCCCTGGAAGCCGGCGACAATCGGAATATAACCGTCATTGATCGCTTCACGAATGCGCAGGCATTTTACCTCTAAAATTCGTGCGTCGGTGTGCTGCGTATCGGTGATTATACCGATTTGAGAGCCTGTGAACGATACTGCGCGGTAACGACCGTCGTCGTTGATCGCCATTGCCAGCAGCGCCATCGCTGTCCGTTCGCCGACCGACAGCAGCATGTCCATCTCGCGCTCGTCCGGATCGTCGGCAACCTGGTGCGCCAGCTCGAGGAAACGATCCGTCGTGCCGCCGGGAGCGGAAACCACAACCACGGGTTCAACATCGCCGCCGGCTTTGGTCTCGATGATGAGCCTTGCAGCCCGGCGGATGTGCTCCGGTGTTTCGAGCAGCGCCCCCCCGAACTTTTGTATTATCACTGGCACGGTGGTTCAGGCTCTGCTGTACATGTCGCGCATGGTGTATAATCCGGGCGGCTGTCCCACTATGAAATCCAGCGCCCGCGGCACGCCGCGGCTGAACGCCCGCCTCGACCAGGCGCGGTGCGTGATGACCAGTTCCTCGTCCATGCCGACGAACCGCACCTCGTGCTCGCCGATCGCGCCTCCCGCACGCAGCGCGGCTGTCTGCGGATCACGGTTCTCGCCCTTCAACCGCTCGGCAAGTCGAAGCGCGGTGCCTGAGGGAGCGTCACGCTTCCCGGAATGATGGAGTTCGGTGAGGACGGGGTCGAAGTCATCTCCCAGCAGACTTGCCGCGTCGCCGATCAACTGCTCCATAACGCCGATACCGACCGACAGATTCGGCGCCAGCAGCACCGGGCAGGATGCGGACGTCTCCGATATCTCTTCGATCGCCTCGCGGTCAAATCCCGTCGCCGCCACCACGATGGGCATGGCTGTTTCCGCGGCGATCCTTAAATGTTCCAGCGCCGAGCCCGCCAGGCTGAAGTCGATCCAGACATCCGCTTCCGGTAAACTTCCGCCGTCGGCGATAATCGGTGCATCCCCGGTCGCCGAACCGATCTGGTGATGTCCCGGGCATTCGACTCCGGCCACGAGCGAAAAGTCTTTCGACTTGCTGAGTTCTTCGACGACGAGCCGTCCCATCCGGCCCGCCGCGCCGAAAAGCAGTACTCTGATCATTCGATTAACCCCAATTGCATCAACGTCCGGCGTATCGCTCTGCGGGTCTCGGGTCTGACCGGCGCCAGCGGCGGGCGCACCCTGCCGACCTTGATTCCGGCTTGATTCATCGCCTCCTTGATCGGCGCGGGATTGGTCTCGAGGCTTAGCGCGTTCAGAAGCGGTGCGAGTTCACGGTGGACGCGCCTGGCTCGATTGAAATCGTCCGACAGGCAAAGGTCGATCATACGGCGTGTCTTTTTCGGAACGAGGTTGGAGATGACGGAAATCACGCCGACCGCTCCGACCGCCATCAGCGGCAGTGTCAGGGGGTCGTCTCCGGACAGAACCGCAAACCCGCTGCCGGTCAGCCTGGCGATCTCACCGGATCGGTGCGGATCTCCGCCCGCCTCCTTGATGCCGATGATGCGCGGGTGCTTCGCCAGTTCCGTTACCAGGTCGAGAGGAATGCCGACGCCGCAGCGCGACGGGATGTGGTACAGCACGATCGGCAGTCTTGAAGCGTCGGCCAGCGTGAGGAAATGCCGTTTCAATCCCTCCGGCGTGGGCTTGTTGTAATACGGAGCCACCACCAGGACCGCGTCTGCTCCCAGGTCGGCAGCCCGCGCTGTGTTCTCCATGGTCCCGGGCGTGTTGTTGGTGCCCGCGCCGACCATCACCCGCAGACCACCGCCGGCGGCTTTTATCACGCCGGACATGACGGATTCCCGCTCGCCGCCGGTGAGCGCCGCCGATTCTCCGGTGGAGCCGAGCGGGACGACTCCCGTCAAGCCGGCATCCCCGGCCAGCCGGACCAGGTCGGACATCATGCCGTGATCGACCCGGCCTCGTTTGAACGGCGTTACCAGAGCCGTCCAAACCCCTTTCAAATCCCCCGCCTTTATCTGTTTTCGCATCGTGAAAATATAGCACAATCGTCATACTATGTCAAGCTGTCTGGATTTATGAACCGAACTGTTCGATTATGGCTTGATTACGCCTCGTTTTGGAATTATAATTATTTGATCAGACAAAACTGTCAATGATCACCGGTAAACCTGGAACCATAGAGGGAATATGGCACACTCATATACGCCGGGCCTGCGCGTGGCGCGGTTGACCCATATAACGAAAGAACGCCGGCTTCCGTTGAGGGGCGATGTCCTGGTCAAGAAGGGCGAAACGGTTTCGGCTCAGCAGGTCGTGGCCCGCACGGAGCTTCCCGGCAACGTTCATCCGCTCAACTGCGCCGGTCAGCTCGGCATCCTGCCCGCAGATATCGAGGAGGCGCTGGTCGTCAAGCAGGGTGGCGGGATCAGGAAGGGCGAGACCATCGCCGTCAGCAAGTCGTTCTTCGGGCTGTTCAAGTCAACCTGCAACTCGCCCATCGACGGCGTTCTTGAGAGCGCTTCGCCCGTAACCGGGCAGCTCATACTGCGCGAACCGCCTATTCCTGTGGAGGTTACGGCATATATCGACGGTCGCGTGACGGAGGTGTTCGAGAACGAGGGCGTCGAGATAGAGACCAGCGGCGCCATCATCCAGGGGATATTCGGCATCGGCGGTGAACGATACGGCACGATCAAGCTGATGGTCTCATCGCCCGACCAGGTGCTGGACGAAGCAGACATTGACGGTGACGTGAAGGGGTGCATCATCGTCGGCGGCGGCAGGATCACCCTTGCCGCCTTCAGGAAGGCGATGAACGCCGGCGCGGTGGCGGTGGTCACCGGGTGCTTGAGGAACGCACGCCTGAAAGAACTGCTCGGCTACGAACAGGGCGTCGCCATCACCGGGCAGGAGGATATTGCCGCCACGCTGGTGCTTACCGAAGGGTTCGGCGAGATCGGCATGGCGCACCGCACCTTCGAGCTGTTGGCGGAGAATGACGGCAAGGGCGCTTCGGTTTCCGGCGCGACCCAGATCCGCGCCGGCGTCATCCGCCCCGAAGTGATCATCCCTTCCGACATCGAAGCGCCGGCGAAGGATGCCGAGAAGGTCGTCAAGGGGCTCGAAGTCGGCGACCAACTGCGTGTCATCCGCCAGCCGTATTTCGGCAGGATCGGAACGGTCGTCGGGCTGCCGCCGGAGTTGCAGCTGCTCGAGACCGGAGCCAGGGTGCGGGTGCTGGAGTTGAAGCTCGACAACGGTGAGCGGGTTGTCCTGCCGCGTGCAAATGTTGAGATAATCGAGGAATAATCGAGTACAGCGGGGAGCGCGGATACTCCTGTCTGTGCTTTATAAGGTAACCCCCCCTTAATCCCCCCCCTACTTCGCAGGGTGGGAGAGGACGGTCCGGGGAGCGCATATAGTCCTGTCTGTGCATTTATAATGTAACCCCCCCTTAATCCCCCCCTGCTTCGCAGGGGGGGAGAGGACGGTCCGGGGAGCGCATACAGTCCTGTCTGTGTATTTATAATGTAACCCCCCCTTAGTCCCCCCCTGCTTCGCAGGGGGGGAGATGTACTTTAGGTTGATGCGTTGTATGTGGATACAGGAATTATCCAATTTAACCGACAGGTTAAACCATGTCTGAATGTATATTCTGTAAAATCGCGTCGGGTGACATCCCGGCGGATATCGTCTTCCAGGACGAGGAACTTGTTGCCTTCAGGGACATCAACCCCCAGGCTCCGTATCACGTTCAGATCATCCCCCGCCGTCACATCGAAACCATACTTGACCTCGGTGTGGAGGATGCGGGCTTGATCGGCCGAATGGTTCTGACGGCTAACGGGCTGGCGCGCGATTTCGGTCTCGCTGAGCGCGGCTTCCGCCTGGTGTTCAACTGCAAGCGCGACGGCGGTCAGGAGGTATATCATATTCATCTGCACCTGCTGGGCGGCAGGCAGATGCGCTGGCCGCCGGGATAAGGATTCGTATGAAAAAAAACTGCCAGGATGCACTGATCAACCTCATCGACGAAGTCCGCGCCGTAGCCCAGACCGGACTGAACTTCACCGACAATCCCTATGATCGCGGGCATTACCAGCGGTTGCTTGACATCGCCGCCATAAACCTGCAGGAACTGACCGGGATCGACGCCAAGCGGCTGTCCGAACGATTCTCGCGTGAGATCGGCTACATCACTCCCAAAATAGGGGTAAACGCCGCGCTCTTCGATGATAACCAGCGCCTGTTGCTCGAAAAACGTGTCGATGACGGCGCCTGGGGATTGCCCAGCGGCTGGGTCGAGGTCGGAGAAACGCTGGTGCAGACGGTTGTGCGCGAGGTGAAGGAAGAGACCGGGTTGGATGTTGAACCCACCCACATAATAAACATATATGAATCGAAACTGTTCGCCCCACATCGACCGCACAACGCGGTCGGCGTCGTCTACCTCTGTCGATACAAGGGCGGCGAACTGAGCATCTCGCACGAGTCGACCGATATAGGTTATTTTGACATTAACAGCGTAACGAACTGGCATCCGGGGCACAGGGTTCAGGCTGAGCGCGCGCTTCAATTCATCAGGGATCCCAGGCCGTTTTCAGCGATCAAAATCGACGGGGGAGACCGACGATGAACTTCTTCGATCTGAAGAATATATCAGAGCGATACATCGAGTTGATAAATCCGATATCGCCCGAAAAAATCCTGACGATAGGGAGAGTCCTGGGGTTGAATCAGGACAGCCGTGTAATCGAGTTCGGATCTGGCTACGGAGAAATTTTGGCGCTTTGGGCGGAGAATTACGGCATATCCGCGGTCGGTGTGGATATCCGCGAGCATGCGTGCCAACGGGCTGAAAAGAAGATGAAGGACAAGGGGATCACCGACCGCATCGAGATCGTGTGCCGGAAGGGCGCTGAATACGAATTTGAGAAACATGCCTACGACGTCGCCGCGTGCATCGGCGCCACCTTCATCTGGCAGGGATACAGATCAACCATCATCGCCATGAGGGACGCCATCCGCACAGCCGGTAAACTGGTCATCGGCGAACCGTACTGGCTGACCGAGAACATCCCGCTGGAATACGCGAAGGAGGAACCGGGGGTATATACCGAGTACGAACTGCTGAAGATCGCACGCGAAGAGGGCTTTGACTTCGAGTACGTGGTGCGGGCCAGCCTCGATGACTGGGACAACTACGAATCGCGCAACTGGTACGGGCTGATCAGGTGGATCCGGGATAACCCCGATCATCCCGACCGGCGCGAGGTTATCGATCATCTTCACAAGAGTCAGAACGAGTACGTGCGCTTCAGCCGTCAATATATGGGCTGGGCGGTCTATGTTCTAACGCCCGGGGAGGCTGTCAGCAGTCACCTCTCCCATTCCGTGTGAAAACGACAGCAATCCGGGGACAGTGTAATCGGCGCTGAACGGAGGGATCGTGTCGGGTCCGGACGGCCGCGGCTCGGAGACCGTAAACCCGCCTGCAATCTGGATATAACGACGATGGAATATTAGCGGTGGAGTACGTCCCGTTTCTGATCGCAGGCTTCATCATCAGCCTCGCTGCCGGCGTGTCGCTCCTGATTCTGGAACGGCAGGTGCGGACAGCCGATTCACGGGCTCATGGGCGGTTCTGGGCGGTAGTGGTGGGCCTCGCCGCGCTATCCGGTTTCGGTGCGGCGTTTGCTTATCACATGGGCTGTTTTCGCCTCTTCTTCATCGATCATCTGCTGGGCATACAACAGCCTGATCCGCTGGAATCGACGACCCGCCTGATGGTTCCGCGCATGTCGGTCTTCGCGGGATTGCTCGTCTCTGTATTGGTGCTGTTGTTGACCTCGACGGGAAAGACGATCGCCTGGTCGATGCGGAGCCATAGCCCGCGTACAAAGTCCGGGCTCATCAAGCACTACCGCATAACAGACCATCTGCACTTTCGCGAGCTGTGGCTGGTGGCATTCGGACTGCTGATTTTCAAGAACCCGTTCAATTTCGGCGTGGACACGGGTGTGTTTGAACCCGGGATTGTGCTGCGCCGGGCGTTTGCTTTTCCGGTGATGATACTGCTCTATTTCGTCGGCAGCGAGTTCGACCGCTGGGTGCCGTTCGGTTTCCGTGGTCAGAAGGCGCTGACCGTCTTCGCCAACATGTTGGGGATTGCGCTGTTGACTGCTGTTTATTATTTATAACCGGTTCTGATGACTGAAAAAGAACGCATAACATCTCCCGTTCCGATTGCGGACGATCTCGATATAGACCGTTCGCTCAGACCCTTATGCTGGGACGACTTCGTCGGACAGACCCGTGCGGTTGAGAATCTCAAGGTCTTCCTCACGGCCGCCCGGAACAGGGGGGAGGCGCTTGACCACTGCCTGTTTCACGGTCCGCCCGGATTGGGTAAAACCACGCTCGCTTACCTGATCGCCCGCGAGTTGGGCGTCGAGATCAAGGTGACGTCCGGCCCGGTGCTGGAGCGACCGGGTGACCTTGCCGGGCTGCTGACCAATCTCAGTGAGCGCGATGTGCTGTTCATCGACGAAATCCACCGCCTGAACAACGTCGTCGAGGAATACCTCTATCCGGCGATGGAGGACTTCACGCTCGACATCATGATCGACAAGGGGGTCTCGGCGCGTTCGGTCCAGCTCACGCTGCCTCGCTTCACGCTGATCGGCGCCACGACCAGAGCCGGGCTGTTGACCTCGCCGCTGCGCGCCCGCTTCGGGGTGATGTCAAGGCTTGATTATTACAACGCGGAAGAGCTGTTCCGGATAATCCGCCGTTCGGCGGGGATACTGAAGGTGGAGTTCGATGAGGATGGTGCGCTGGAGGTGGCTCGCCGGGCGCGCGGCACGCCCCGTATTGCCAACCGATTACTGAGGCGGCTGCGTGACTTCGCCGAGGTCGAGGGTGACGGCAGGATCACGCTGGAGATCGCCAGGCACGGGCTGGAGCGGCTCGAGATCGACCCCAACGGTCTGGACGACATGGACGCCCGCATCATCCGCGCCATCATAAACAACTTCGGCGGCGGTCCGGTCGGACTGGGAACGCTGGCGGTGGCGGTCGCCGAGGAGGCTGACACCATCGAGGAGATATACGAGCCGTTCCTGATCCAGCAGGGCTTCCTTGAGAGAACCCCGCGCGGCAGGAAGGCAACCATGAAGGCGCGCCGGCTGTTCGGGAAACCGGGCGATGAATCGGGGCAGGCCAAGCTGTTATAACGGCCCGGACTTCTCAAATCCGGGCGTCCCGTTCTTTATTGGCTTTCCTTCCCGTTTCGAGCAAACCGGGCTGCGTTACGGCGCGGTGATGACCTTTACTGTTCGACTATGACATCGTTTAGAAAAACACCAGCGTTATCACGAGGAATATGGGCAGCAGGATACAGATCGACCATATCATGTAGCCGAAGAAGCTCGGCATCTTCACGCCCTGTTCCTCGGCGATCGACCGCACCATGAAGTTGGGCGCGTTACCGATGTACGTCATGGCGCCGAAGAATACGGCTCCCGCCGATATGCCCTTGAGGTAGGTGACAAATTCCCCGCCCATGGCATGCTGTGCGCCCGTCAATATCTGCGTGACCTGCGGTTCGGTCAGGCACAGCCTGCCGAGTGCGAGGTTGAAGAAGGTCAGATAGGTCGGAGCGTTGTCCAGGAAGCTCGACAGCACGCCGGTGATCCAGAAGTAGTGAAACGGCTCCCTCACCCGGTCGATGATGAACGCCATCGAACCCTCACCGCCGGCTTTCAGCATCGCCAGCATCGGTATGATGGTCATGAAGATCCCGGCGAACAGATACGCCACCTCCATGATCGGAAACCAGGAAAAATCGTTGTCCGTGCGAACCTTGGTATGGGTGGTCTTCATCGACATAATGCCCATCAGGAGGATGCCGAGGTCGCGCACCACGTTCTGGATCTGCATCTGCACGCCGTAGACCATGAAATGCCCCGGCTGCCACGTGCCCGACAACAGCACGAAGCCGAGGATGCCGCCCAGGTACATGAAGTTGTGCATACCTTCCAGGCGCAGCGGATATTTAACGTTGTTCTCTTCGTCCTTGCCGGCCGGATGCGGCTTTTCACGCTTGTAGATGATGGAGTCGACGATATAAAACAAAATCAGCAGGATAACCGACGCGACCGCGAAGTGCGGGAAGATGTTGAAAGTCCAGAAAAACGGCACGCCGTGCAGAAATCCGAGGAACAGCGGCGGATCGCCCAGCGGCGTCAACGAACCCCCGATGTTCGAAACCAGGAAGATGAAGAAGATAATGATGTGCATCTTGGTCCGGCGATGCTTGTTGGCGCGCAGAATCGGCCGAATCATCAACATCGAGGCGCCGGTTGTGCCCATCCATGACGCGAGGATCGTGCCGACGATCAGCAACCTGACGTTCAGCCACGGCGTCCCCACCAGCGTGCCCCTTATCAGTATCCCGCCGGAAACCGTGAACAACCCCCACAGCAGTATGATGAAAGGTATGTAGTCGATAAGGTAGATGTGCAGGATCTCGAAGACGGCAAGTCCCCGGTAGACGATGACAAACGGCACGGCGAAGACCAGCGCCCAGGCGAGCGATACCTTGGAATAATGATGATGCCAGAAACGTGGAGCCAGCAGCGGAAAGAGGGCGATCGACAGCAGTATCCCCATGAACGGCAGTCCCGTCCAGAGCGGCAGCTCCTGCGACATCTTTTCAGCGGCCAGGTGGAAGCCGTGGGTGTCTTCATCTGTTCGATGTTCTTTCCCGGCGGCATCGCTGTCGTGTCCGGCGACGTGCTTTTCGGTGATCGAGGCGTGGACCGTATCGATGGAAGTTGCCGTATCCAGCAGTGATTCTGCCTGTATTTGAGGCGTCCCGGTTTTGAATTCATCAACCGGTTCCTTGACTATGGCACAGTTCCCGATACTGATGAAGCAAACCAGCGTTGCCGCAACAAGAAATATCAATAATGCGCGTGGAGGTCTCCGACGATATTTACGTCCGGATTGGTTCAAGGTCGACTCCGTTTTTCTGAAAGTTGACAGGATTGACGCGGTGAAGCTGGACACCGGACATTCCCGCCTGGTTTACTGATCATGATCATTCAGCGCAACTGCAGCCCGCGGGCTCGGCTTGACCGTCATCGAAGCGCTCCTGTCCGCCCAGCGCATCAGGTCGCCCGGCAGCAGCCCGAATTTCAGTATGCCGAGCGCGCATATCACGATCACCAGCGCCATGGCCGGCGCCATCCTGACCCTGGCGGGCTTCACCTCGGGCTGCATGTACATGTAGACCACGATGCGCAGGTAGTAGAAGACCGAAAGTGCGCTGTTCAGCACCGCGATCACCACCAGCGAAATGTAACCGGCCTTCACCGCCGCCGAAAACACGTACAGCTTCCCGAAAAATCCGGCGGTGGGGGGGATACCGGCGAGTGAAATCATGAACAGCGCCATCGCCGCGGACGTCCAGGGATGGAGCGCCGCCATACCCTTGTAGTCGTCGATCTGGTAATCCCCGTTTTCGCGCGCCCGGCTGACAAGGATGGCGATGGTGAACGCGCCGATGTTCATCAGGTAATATGCCGTGAGGTAGAACATGATACCCGCGGTTGCTGAATTGTATGTCCCGGTGTTCGCCGCGGCGAGCGCCCCGACCAGCAAGTATCCGGCATGTGCGATGCTGGAGTAGGCGAGCATGCGCTTGATGTCCTTCTGGGAGATGGCGACGATGTTCCCCAGCGTCATGGTAAGGGCGGCGACAACCCAGAGTGCCGGACCCCAGGCTGCCGACAGGTCAGGCAGCGCGCCGGCGAAGACCCGGATTAAGGCCGTCAGCGCCGCCGCCTTGGGTCCTGCGGACATGAAAGCCGTCACCGGCGTGGGGGAACCCTGGTAGACGTCCGGCGCCCAGAAGTGAAACGGCACCGCCGCCACCTTGAACATCAGCCCGATCATCACCAGACCGGCGCCCATGTACAGGTATACAGGCCTGTCGGGACCCAGGTCGGTGATTGCCCGTCCGATCTCCGTCAGGTTGGTTTTTCCGCCTGTTGCGCCGTACAGCAGCGCCATTCCGTAGAGCAGGAAGCCGGTGGCGAATGCTCCCAACAGGAAGTATTTCAGCGCCGCTTCACCGGATCTCGCTCTTTCCGAGCGGATGCCGGCGAGAACGTAGAGGGCGATCGAGGTCGTCTCTATGCCGAGGAACACGGTGACGAGGTCTGTTGCCGAAACCAGGATCATCATCCCGCAGGTGGCGATCAGCAGCATTCCGTAGTATTCGCCGTGCCGGACGCCTCTCCCCTCCCCCCCTGCGTCAGTAGGGGGGGTCAAATAATCGCGCGACATCAGCACCGCCAGCAGTGCAATTCCGGCGAGCAGCGCTTTCATGAACGTTGACAGTCCGTCGCCGGCTGTCATCCCGTTGAACGCGCCGCCGGCTTTATCGAACGTCAGCACGGCAAGCGCCATGACGACCAGCAGACCGGCAACGGTCATGAGTTGCAGAACCGTCTCCCGCCGCGTGATCAACAGTTCGGTCAGTATCACCAGCATCGCCAGCGCAACGACCGCGATCTCCGGCACGATTGTTAAAATGTCAGATGGGTTGAAGGTCATGGTATTTTTCTATTGTATATATCAGTTTGAGAATAAACCGTTTAATTGTTATCGTCATCCCCGCGCAGCAGCCTGTCCGGGAATGCGGAAAACGCACAGAACCTCATCATTCCATCGAAAGATGGAATCCAGCAACTCCCCCAATATCCGCAATTTCTCTGGATGCCAGCGTCCGCTGGCATGACGACTTGACATGTATTTTACTAATGCGCAGGATTACACGACTATTCGCTTGTGTATTTGTCAATCCTGATTTCAACGAGTAATCCCATCCTTCAGCATCCGGATCCCAACCTTCGTTGGAATGATGAAACATTGATCCTTCGTACCTTCGTGTTCATCTTCCCCTCACCCCCCCAGCCTCGTCAGCACCATCGCCACCGAGTTTTCGCTGATACTCAGGAACGTCGACGGATACACACCGATCCAGACGATGAACACGAGTATCGAGACCAGGATCACCTTCTCCGCCGTGGTCAGGTCGGTCAGTTTTTTGTTGGCGTCGTGGGTGATCTCGCCGAAGAAGACCCGCTGGTACATCCACAACAGGTACACCGCCGCAAACACCACGCCGGACGCGGCGAAGATCGCGTATGTCGGACTGGTCTTGAACGCGCCGACCAGCACCAGGAATTCGCCTATGAAACCGTTCAACCCGGGCAGACCGATCGACGAAAGCGCCACGATCATGAATATCGTCGCATACTTGGGCATGATCTTCGCAATGCCGCCGTAATCGGCGATCATCCGGGTGTGCCGCCGTTCGTAGATCACGCCGACGAGAAAGAACAGCGCGCCCGTCGACAGCCCGTGGTTGATCATCTGGATCGTACCGCCCTGCATGCCCTGCATGTTGAAGGCGAAAAGCCCCAGCATGACGAACCCGAGATGGCTGACCGACGAATAGGCGACCAGCTTCTTCATGTCGGTCTGCATCATCGACACCAGTGCGCCGTAAATGATCCCGATCACCGCCAGGAGCATCATCAGTCCGGCGTAATCGTGTGCCGCGGACGGGAACAGCGGCAGACAGAAGCGCACGAAGCCGTAAGTCCCCATCTTCAACAGCACGCCCGCCAGGATGATCGACCCGGCGGTCGGCGCTTCCACGTGCGCATCCGGCAGCCAGGTGTGAAACGGGAACATCGGCACCTTGATCGCAAACGCCAGCGCAAACGCGCCGAACAGGTAGGCTTGCGCCTCGACCGGAATCTGTCCGAGCTGGAAGATCCGCACCAGGTCGAACGTATGTTCTCCGGGCACGGCGTTGAAGTACAGCCACAGGATGCCGACCAGCATCAACAGCGATCCGACCATGGTGTAGAGGATGAACTTGACCGCGGCGTATACCCGGTTCGGCCCGCCCCACACGCCGATCAGCAGGTACATCGGGATCAGCATCGCCTCCCAGAACACGTAGAACAACACCAGGTCCATCGCCGCGAAAACGCCCAATATGCCGGTTTCAAGGATCAGGAACGCCAGGTAATAGCCCTTGACGCCCTGCTTGATCGACTTGAACGAGCCCCATATGCAGAGCGGTGTGATGAACGTCGTCAGCATCACCAGCAGCAGCGATATGCCGTCGAGCCCGATATGGTAGTGGATGTTGAGCGTTTCGATCCACGGTTTGTTCACTTCGAACTGCAGCAGGTCCGCCAGACCGGTGGCATACGCGCCCTTAGCCCTGTCGAAGCCGAAGAACAGCACCAGCGATGCGGCGAACGTCAGCGTCGACGTCGCCAGCGCGACCATTTTAGCCGCCTTATCTGCTTCCTTTCGGAGAGCCAGCATCAACAGCGCCCCGACCAGGGGCAGGAAGATTGTTAAGCTTAGAAAATCCATTCAATCATTAATTAAGAATTAAGAATTAAGAATTAAGAATTTTAGTAGCACTGGTTTTCGAGGTTTTAAGAATACTGCCCGGGAGTTTAAGGAGTTCTCGACAATCTGATAAAACCGACTCAGCCGCGTTATCATCAAGGTAACCGCTGTCATGAAGGAGTCTCAGCCGGTATTCTGTCTCTCGTGCTTCTTTATATGATATGGATATTTTTGCTGTGAAGTCTCTTTTTGATTGACCGCCGATAGCTTCTTCGACATTAGCGCCGATGGACGTACCGCAGCGCAGTAGTTGTTTAGAGATAACTCGTTCTTTATTATTTTCTGTTATATATTTATGGAGCTTAACAATTCTGAGTGCAAACGCGTAGCTCTTTTCCCTAACCACATTTTCCCTTTCATCTTCCCTCCCTTTTAATTCTTAATTCCTAATTCTTAATTCTTAATTGAAAGCGTCATTCCCGACTTGATCGGGAATCCAGCTCTATATGGGGAGAGACGACTTCAGTCGTCTACCTTATTTATTGCTTGTAAACTTAGACTTACGATCTCGTCATTCCAAACTTGATTTGGAATCCAGAGGCGCCTTACTTATAATAACCTTCATAACAATAGCTTATGTATCTAAGGTTGAACAGGAGTCTGGATTCCCACCTGCGTGGGAATGACAAAACGAACTAATAATTGAATAATTCAAATATCTCGTCTCGTGTGACAGCAATAATTATTTGTATTGTCTTGTCAAGGTGTTTACAGTCATGCAGCATATTGATAGTTGCTGAATTGTTCAGCGGGGATGCTGCCGTTTAGCCTATAGCCCTGATGTGGGCGGTTGAAGTTGTA
>JALGVR010000003.1 GCA_025774605.1 bacterium
AATGCACAATTGTAACAAGGCAACATTCTGGATACCAGCTTTCGCTGGTATGACGAAAGAAAAAGCATATTGAATAGTTCAAAGGACTCAGTAAAATCTACATTCCCAAGCAAGAACCATTATCCCAACTCCTTCCGGTTCTTCCTCACCAACTCAAGCTGTTCCTTACAATTCTGGAGTTTTTCTTTTTCATGCATCACGACGTTTTCCGGCGCGTTACTGATGAACTTATCGTTACTCAGTTTACTTTCGGCGCCGCGGATCAGCTTCTTTAGCCGTTCGATCTCCTTGTCTAAGCGAGATTGTTCCTTGTCAATGTCGATCAGACCCGCCAGGGGAACGAACAGCTCGAGCTCGTCAACCACAGCCGAGGCCGATTGCTTTGGTCGACCACCGTCGAATGCAATATCTGCAAGGTTTGCCAGCCATTCGATGTCAATCCTGTTCGCCTCGATTAACCTCCGGTGCGCCGCACTTGCGCCCGTCAGAACAACCTCAGCCTTCCGGTCGGGCGGAACGCGCATCTCCGAACGGATAGTCCGGACAGCGCCGATCACCCGCTGCAGGAACTCCATCTCCACTTCAGCCTGTTGATCCGTCCGGAAATCATCCGGTCTGGGATACGGTGACCACATGATCGAAGGAGCAGAAGCGTTGCCGCCGCTCTTTTTCGCATCCAACTGCGGCGGTCGGTCTCCCGGATAGAACTCCCGTAACTCCTGCCATAACTCCTCAGTGATGAAAGGCATTCCGGGATGGAGCAGTCGCAGCGAAGCCTCGAAAACAGCGATTGCCAATGTCAGAGTCCTGCGCTTGACATCCTCCGGCGTCTCCGGCGTCAGGCGGACCTTGATCAGCTCGAGATACCAGTCGCAGTACTCCTTCCAGATGAAGTCATACAGCGCCATCAGGCAATCGTTCAGCCGGTAGCGTTCGGCGTTCCCGATCACTTTCTCCGTTACAAAGTGCAGCCTGCTGACAATCCAGCGGTCAGGAAGCGGAGCGTCCTCAGGAAGATCGAATCCCTTGTCCATAACCGGCTTGTCTTCGAGCCGGTCGATGTGTGACCTGAGAAAGCGATAGCTGTTCCACAGCTTATTGGCGAAGTTTCGACCGCCTTCAAACCGTGATGTTGAGAGCTTGATGTCCTGTCCTTCGGTTGCCAGTGTTATCAGTGTGAACCTTACCGCATCGCCGCCGTACTGATCAACCATGTCCGCCGGGTCGATGCCGTTGCCGAGTGATTTGGACATCCAGCGACCGAGTTCATCCTTGATCATGCCGGTTATGTAAACGGTCCGATAAGGAATATCGCCCATAAATTCCAGTCCGGCAATTATCATCCGCGCCACCCAGAAGAAGATGATGTCATAACCGGTCACCAGGACATCGGTCGGGTACCAGAACCTCAACGCGTCCGTCTGCTCGGGCCAGCCGAACGGTGAAAACGCCCACAGCCATGAACTGAACCAGGTGTCGAGCACGTCCTCGTCCTGTTGCAGCTTGTTCGAACCGCATTTGGGACATCGATCCGGCTTGTCGGCGCTGACGATCACTTCGTTGCATGACCGGCAGTACCAGACCGGGATGCGATGCCCCCACCAGAGCTGACGGGAGATACACCAGTCGCGGATGTCCTCCAACCACGCATAGTACACCTTCTCCCAGCGTAACGGATGGAACTTTATTCTGCCGCTCCTGACAGCCTCCAGCGCCGGCTCGGCAAGCGGCTTCATCTTCACGAACCACTGCAGCGACTGATACGGTTCGATCATCGTTTTGCAACGCTGACAATGACCGACCGATGTCTTGTAATCCTCGATTTTTTCCAGCAGTCCAAGTTGACGCATGGCTTCCACGACGGCGTCCCTTGCCTTGAAACGATCCATCCCCTGAAATGCGGCGCCGGCGTTCTCGTTCATTACACCTTCTTCGTCAATCACCGTGACGAATTCAAGGTCGTGTCGTCTGCCCATCTCGAAGTCATTCGGATCGTGAGCCGGCGTAACCTTGACCTGACCCGTACCGAACTCCGGATCGACAAAATCGTCGCGGATGACCGGTATCTCACGTTCGACCAGCGGCAGAATGACCGTCCTGTCCCATAGATGCCTGAAGCGTTCGTCGCCGGGATTTACCGCTATGGCGGTGTCGCCGAGCATGGTTTCAGGACGAGTGGTGGCAACGACTACATACTTTCCCTCCCCGCTTGGCGGGGGGGTGGATGAGAGGGGCTTGATCGGATATCGGAAGTACCAGAGATGATGATCGAGCTCCCGGTGGTCGACCTCTTCGTCCGAGATGGCTGTCTTGCAGCGCGGACACCAGTTGACGATGTACTTGCCGCGGTAGATCAGCCCCTTCTCGTAGAGATGCACGAAGACCTTCGCCACAGCTTTGGACAGCCCCTCGTCGAGCGTAAATCTCTCGCGTTCCCAGTCAGCTGAATCGCCCAGAAGACGTTTCTGCTCAAATATCCGGTTGCCGTACTGTTCCTTCCATGCCCAGACGCGTTCGACGAACTTATCACGTCCCAGTTGCTGGCGGGTTATGCCCTCGTCGGCGAGCGCCTTTTCGACCACGTTCTGCGTGGCGATGCCGGCGTGATCCTTGCCCGGCTGCCAGAGGGCTTCAAAGCCCTGCATCCGCTTCATCCGGATCAGCATGTCCTGCAGCGCGTCCTGCAGCGCGTGCCCCATGTGCAGCTCGCCGGTCACGTTCGGCGGCGGCATCAGGATGCAATAAGGTTTGTTGCCGGAAGCGGGATTCGTCCTGAAAAGCCCGTTATCCTCCCAGTACTTGTACCATTTGGCTTCAACGGTTTTCGGATCGTATGTTTTCGGTATTTCAGTCATAGCTGTTTATGTAAATTACCTGCCTTTTGTTGAACCAGCAAAACCAACCTGAACAACTCCCGGCTTTACTCAAGTCTCCGCCACCGGTTCCTCGATTCCATCACCGGTGAATCCGAGCGTACGAATATGGTGCGCCAGGTTTCGATATCAACCGGGTTATCCAGGTAGTATCTCTGAAAGGCATCGTTGAAATAGAGTCGTCCGGTGAAGGCGTCATTGCCCCCGGTCCTCAGCCGCATATCCGCTTCGTCCACCGGAAGGGTGAAATTGGCGACGATCAGATCCGGTTGCCTCACCGCCAGTGAATAATCGAAATCAAACTTGTTATGCCCCGGAATCCTGCCGCTGCTGGTGGTCTCCAGCCGGGCGATGCGACGGTCGACCTTGCCCAGCAGGTCCACGCCCCTCCGTCCCGAGAAGTAAAAGACCGATCCCGCCCAGAAATCGCCAACCGTGCAATCTTCGGGCGTGTTCTCCCTGATCAGCAGACCGATTTCGATGTTGCCGATGTTGCATTCTTCGGGCTGCAGCGGCTTTGCCAGTGTGTACGGTGTCTGCAGCGGCAAAGTCAGAAAGAGCAGGACGACAAACAGTGGCGACCAGGCGGCGTTGACCCCCATGCGACGGATTCCCCTTATCCCAAATATCAACAGCATGGGGATAAACGGCAGGAAGAATCGATTGTTAACGAAATTATCGCCGCCTACCCAGGCTATATAGATGAAATACAGGAAGAAAGCCGCCGTCATGTAGATCACTTCAGCGCGCCGCACCCTGATTATATAAATAACGATTAAAATAAGTAAAAACAAGTAGTGTGATATAAATCTCATCAGATAAGCCAAACCGGCTGCCAATCTGCCGTCCCAGCTCATCACCTTCAGATAGGCGGTATTGGGTAAAATATCTCCATAGTATATCATCCTGAATGCCAGGTGCAAAAACGGCAGTGCCAGACCGATCAAACCATAGGTCAGCGCCTTTCGTTTATCTCGATAGACAACCAGAGCCAATCCCCATAATATCAATGAAATGACTAATCCGTCGGCGCGCAGCAAAGAAATCAGCGGGATCAGGATGAACGTCGTCGGATTTACACGGTTGCTCCGCGCGTCTTTAATCATCAAGTATATGCTGAGTGTCGCGACGAACATGATCGGAACAGCTTCAAATCCGTCAAGCGAGCAGGACATGACATCCATGTTCAATATGAACGCCGCGGCGGCAAAGACGGATTCGAATGCGCCCCCGTTCAGCAGCTTCATTATCTTCATCACCAGCGGGACGGTGGCTACGGTGAGAAGAACGTTGGTTGTCATGATCGCCAGTGATGTCTTGGCGAGAGGTATGGGAGCCAGGTGAACGAACGCCATATATATTGTCCAGAGGAAGTTCGTGTAACCTTCGACCCTCTCGCCCGGATTCCAGACCAGGCCGCCACCATTCACCAGATTGCGCGCGTACCGCATCGAGATCATCTCATCGTCCACCAGCCACCAGTGTCTCACGCCGTCTATCACCGCGCTCTTAAGATTGATCATCATATATGAGTATGCAGTAACTGCCATCAGAACTATTACGATCTGAAGTAAACGTTCAATCTTATCGTTAACTGAAATTGAGCCTTCCTTCGATCTGCAGCACAGCAATAGAATCAAGGCGACCGATCCGTACCAGATGCAGTTGAATCCAAACCGACGGATGACTTCTACATGCGGTGTTCCACCACGAAGTATGTAATATAGTGACTTGACGGAGCTCGTGAACAATCCGCTTTGAAGGACCAGGATCCCGATAATGACGACAGTGATGGAGATCAAGACTGGAATTACACGCTTCATGAAGATTTCCGCAAATGAATATCACGTTTCATCGGCCCGTCCCAAGAGGGATTTCATTCAGTTATTGTACGTGAGTAGAGTAACTTATAATAAAAAACCGGCTCGGGCAACTTCCGGGCCGGCAGTCAACAAGCTTGGAAAAGTTCACATCAGCCTCAGCTTGATCCATTCTGCCAGCGGACCCCAGTAGACGCCCAACAATAGCGTCGGTACGACAGTAACCAGTAACAGCACTGAAGTCAACGTACCGAGCTTGAAGCCGCCTTCATCCTGCTCGACAGGAACGACATCCGGATCGTACAGGAACATGTCGCGGATGATCCGTACATAGTAAAACAGCGAAACGACAGCGTTGGCGATGCCGATTATCGCCAGCGCCCACATCTGCGCCTTGACCAGTGCGGCGAACAGGAAGAACTTCCCGATGAATCCCGCCAGCGGCGGCAGTCCGGCCAGGCTGAACAGGAAAACCGCCAATGCCAGCGCCGGCAATGGGTTATGCTTGCCAAGCCCCTTGAAATAGCCGATAGAATCACCACCCAGCCGACGCTCGACCAGGTCAACCACCATGAATGCGCCCAGGTTCATGAACAGGTAGACAACCAGGTAGAACAGCACCGCCGTATAGGCAAGATTGTGAAGCTCACCGGCAGGCAGGGCGACGATCACAGCGAATCCCATCAGGATATACCCGGCATGCGCAATTGATGAATACGCCAGCAACCGCTTGACGCTGTCCTGCCAGATCGCGCCAAGGTTGCCGAAAGTCATGGTCAGAGCCGAGACTAAAGTAATCAAACCAACCGCCGAAATGCCGTAAACCGGCTTAAGGGAAGCGATTATGGGCACGATCCTGAACAGCGCCGCAAAACCGGCCGCCTTCGGCAAAACAGAGAAGTAAGCCGTGATCGAAGTCGGCGATCCTTCGTATACATCGGGACACCAGAAATGCATCGGCACCATGGCGATCTTGTAACCGACGCCCGCCAGTATCAATACAATTCCGACCAGATGAGCGGGGCTGCCGGACGCGTTCCTGATCAGTCCCTCAGCAATCTCAGGCAACCCGGTCTCACCCGTTAATCCATACAGCAGCGAGAAACCATAGAGCATCAGTCCGGATGAAAACGCACCATACAGAACGTACTTAAGCGCCGCCTCAGCGGATCTGGGATCCTTCCGCCGGTAACCCGCCAGTACATAAGACGGTATGGAAACCATCTCAATGGCCACGAACAACGTAATCAAATCGTTGGAGCCGGCGAGCAGGAACATACCGATAACGCTCGAGAGCACGAGTATGAACGGCTCCCCCTCGCCCTTGAAGGTGGAAGCCATGATCCCGATGGAGACCAGGGTCGCCGCGGCGAAGAAAACACGGAAGAATAAGGTCATACCATCCTGAACCACCGCGCCGAACAGGTATTCACCGATCTTTTCATTTCCTGCAAGTGAGATGAACACCAGTGCAACCAGAAGAATGCCCCCCAGAGCAGCTGCTATTACTCCCCTGTTCTTCCTGACGATTAGATCAACGATCAACAGCACCAGCAGACCGCCCGCCAGCGCTAATTCAGGAGTAAACTGAGCAAGATTTTGACCCGTGACAGGACTCATAACGGCAACGTACCCTGCACAAGGTGGCCAAGGAACGTCAACGATGAATTCATCAGATCCGTGATCGGATGCGGCCAGATACCGAGGGAGAGAACAACCGCCGCCAGTGGCACCAGCGTGAACAACTCACGACCGTTGATATCGGGAAGGTTCTCGTATTTCGGATTCGTCGCCCCGAAGAATATGCGCTGCAGAGTCCAGAGATGATAGGCAGCGGTGATAATGATGCCAAAGATCGAAATTATCGTCAACGTGCGCCAGACGGGGAAGGCGCCGACAAATACCATGACTTCGGAGATGAAGCCGCTCAGTCCCGGCAGTCCCAGCGAAGCGAAGAAGGCGAAGGAGAAGATACCGAGGTATCGCGGCATCACGTTTGCCAGGCCTCCGAAACCGTCGATCTGGCGATGATGGGCTCTATCGTAGATGACCCCGACCAGGAGGAATAGCATCGCGGTGATGGTGCCGTGGTTGAACATCTGGAAGACCGCACCGTTCATACCGGCGCTTGTCAGCGACGACATGCCGAGCATCACATATCCCATGTGCGAGATGGAACTGTAGGCGACCAGCTTCTTCAAGTCCTTCTGCGCCATGGCGCAGAAGGCGCCGTAAATGATGTTGATCATCCCCATCAGCGCCAGGAACCAGGCGAACGTCCGGGTTGCGTCGGACAGCATCGGATAGCTGATGCGCAGCAGGCCGTAGGTGCCCATTTTCAACAGGACACCCGCCAGAATAACCGATATTGCCGTCGGCGCTTCAACGTGGGCGTCCGGCAGCCAGGTGTGGAACGGGAAGACCGGTACCTTGATGGCAAAGCCGATGTACAGACCGAACCAGAGCAGGATTCTGACGGTGCTGAGACTTAAAATGCCGCCATGGTTTGCCTGGTTCATCATGTGGAGCATGTTGAAGGTGTGCGCGCCGGTGACGGGATCTCGAACGTTGAAATACAATACAAGTATCACAATCAGCATTAACACCGATCCGATCAAGGTGTAAATAAAGAACTTGATCGCCGCGTAAATCCGGCGTGGACCGCCCCAGATACCGATGAGGAAGTACATCGGCAGCAACATGATCTCCCAGAAGACATAGAAGAGGAAGAAGTCAAGCGACACGAAGGTTCCCATCATGCCGGTCTCAAGCAGCAGGAACATCGAATGGTAACCCTTGACCCCCTTTTTAATACCCCAGGAGGCGGGGATGCAAAGGAAGCACAGCAGCGCGGTCAGCAGGATCATCGGGAATGACAATCCATCGATCCCCACGAAGTAATTGATATGGAAAGCAGGTATCCAGGATGCTTTCTCCACAAACTGGAAGCTGTTGACATCATTGATGCCGATCATGCTTTTATCAAACTGGGGGTATAATGACAGCGCTATGACCAACACGATCGCAGTCGTCAGCAGCGCCGTCCAGCGCACCAGCTTGTGATTATCGCGCGGCAGAAATGCAATGATTGCAGCCCCAACCACGGGTAAAAACGTTATCAGTGTCAGCTTGCCCATAGGCTTACTTTTCTTATGTTAAACAGTCAGATCTGACCATGCCGGCTTCCGGCGCAGTCTTGAATGGATTTTACTATCGTTCCCCGATCCGCGAAACAGATATCAATTCACACGACTTTGAGCACGATAAATATCCCGATAACCACCAGCGTATAAAGAATATACCTCTGCAACTGACCTCCCTGGAACAGCCTGACAATACGTCCCCAGATGCCAACGAACCAGGCGGTCAGGTTGACCAGTCCATCCACAATGTACAGGTCGAACCAGCCCTCGATAAATGCGAAGACTCTCCCCAGCCATGCCGCGCCGTTGACGATACCATCGACGATATACAGGTCAAACCATCCCAGAATCGTCGAGAGCAGCAAGGTCCCTTTTACGGCCGTCGCACCGTATATCTCGTCAAACCACCACTTGTGGAACATACCCCGGTAGAGCACACCCAGCCTCCTCTGCCAGGTGGCGGGATTGAGCGTTGCCCACAGATAGCCCATGGTGGCAATCAGGATGCCAAGACCCGCAGCGAATATGGATATGAGCATCGCCGTGCTGTGCGCCCGGTGGTGGACATCGTGAAGCGCTTCATGTGTCTCAGGCGATTGTTCCTCATGAACGATCGGCGTCTCAACAGCCCTTCGATCGATATCCGGCGGTGCCGGTTCATCCAGGGCGTGTGCGGTTCCGCCTTCCGCACCAGCCCGCCCGTGAACTGAAGCCTCAGCCTCATGACCCTCAAGTCCGGCGCTATGAACCATCGTCGACTCATAAGCCCGCGGAGGGTCCGGAAACAGGGTGGCGAACCAGCCGCCCCGGGGTGAGGCTGGATTGAAGTTCGGCAGAGTGTAAAAGATGAAAATGCTTAACGTTGCCAGCACAACCAGCGGTAACGTCATAACCCAGGGTGATTCGTGCAGCTCCGCCTCTGCTTCCTTACCCGGACGGAACGTACCGGTGAAGGTCAGATATATCAGCCGGAACATGTAAAACGCCGTCAGCGCCGCGGCGGAAAAGCCGAAGACCGGCAGCAGCCAGTGTTTGGGATGCTGCATGGCAAAGGCGAGCGTCCCGCCGAGTATGGCGTCCTTGGAGAGAAAGCCCGATGTCAACGGTACCCCGGACAGGGCCACGGTGGCAATCAGAAAAGTCCAGAACGTCAGCGGCTGATGTTTCTTCAAACCGCCCATGTTGCGCATGTCCTGCGGGTCGGCATCGCTGTGGATGTGGTGCAGCGCATGGTGCATCGCATATATGACCGAGCCCGATCCGAGGAACAGGCAGGCTTTGAACATCGCGTGTGTCACCAGATGGAAGAAACCCGCCATATAAGCCCCTGAACCCAGCGCCATGACCATGTAGCCGAGCTGCGAGAGTGTTGAATACGCCAGCACCCGTTTTATGTCGTACTGCGCCACCGCGATCGTCGCGGCGAACAACGCCGTGAAGCCGCCGACATAGGCGATCACCAGAGAAGCATCAAATGTCAGGATTACAAACAGACGGGCAGTCAAATAAACACCCGCGGCAACCATGGTCGCGGCGTGGATCAGGGCCGATACCGGCGTGGGACCTTCCATCGCATCGGGAAGCCAGACGTGAAGCGGGAACTGTGCTGATTTACCGATAGCTCCACAGAACAGGCAGATGCCGGTTATCGTCAACATCACGCCCGACAGTCTGCCGGCAGCAACGCCTTCCGAAATCTCATGCAGGTTGAGCGTCCCCAGCGTGGTGAACACAAACAGGATGCCGATCAGCATACCTGCATCGCCGATCCTGTTGACGATGAAGGCTTTCTTGCCCGCGTCGGCAGCCGAATCCTTCTCGTGCCAGAACCCGATCAACAGGTAGCTGGTGAGCCCGACCAGTTCCCAGAAGACGAAGATGACCAGCAGGTTGTCAGCCAGCACCACACCCAACATGCTGAAGGCGAACAGGCTCAGGAAGGCGAAGAAGCGCGAGTACTTCGGGTCGCCCTTCATATAACCGACGCTGAACAGAAAGACGACCGCTGAAACCAGGGTAACCACGACCAGCATCATGATCGCCATGTTGTCGACGGCGTAACCGATCGTCAGCCTGTAATCGCCCCACGACAGCCAGTCGAAGGTGAATCCCTGGAAGTAATGCGGGTCGTAATTCGCCAGCATCTGCGTGGCAAACAGATACAGGGCGGCGGCAAGGCTGCTCCAGATGGCAAGCAGACTGACCCAGTCTCCCCCGCGCGGCAGCCGTTTACCGAAGAATATTACTATGGCAAATGCAGCCAGTTGGGCAAGCAGTATATATGTAACCAGTCCGAACATTTTCTCAAATTTGAATGTACGAAAGTGCGATAGCGTAAAAGTTCAATAAAGGATTGGTTTCCTTTTCGCCTTCACACCATCCTTTACCCCTGCAATAAATCAGCCTTGTCCACGTCACTGGTGGCTTTCAGGCGGTACAGATTTAGGAAGATCGCCAGTGCGACAGCCGCCTCGGCGGCAGCGATTATCACGATAAACAGCGCCGCTACCTGACCGTTCAGGTTCCCCGATGAGAACCTGCTGAAGGCAACGAAGTTGAGACCCGCCGAATTAAGCATCAACTCAATGCCCATCAACACCGACACGGCGTTCTTGCGGGTCATGATCGCCAGCAGACCGAGCAGGAAGAGCGCCGCGGAGATCAGCAGATAGACAGTCAAGTTGTGCATGCTATTCCTCCGTCCGGAAATACCGCGCCAGCCGCATCGCACCGACCAGCGCCGCCAGAAGAAGCAGGCTCGCCAGCTCGAACGGCACCAGGTAACGCGTCAGCAGCAGACGACCGAGAAGCTTGGTGGTCGGAACCGCTTCCGTCGTTGCGGTCGTTGTCCAGGGCGTCGACAGGATGACCGATAAAAGCACAATCCCACCCAGAGCGATGGGGATCAGCGCAATAAAACGTTGATGGGTCTCCTGTAGGATCTCAAGCGACATTATGCTGCTGGTGAGGAAGACGCCGAAGATGATCAGGATCAGGATGCCCCCCACGTAAATCAGGAGTTGCGACGCGGCGAGGAAATCCGCCGCCAGGTACAGGTAGAGCACGCCCACACCGAAGAACGTGAACAGCAGGGCGAACGCGCTGTACATCACCCGGGGGTGAAACACCACCACAACGGCAGATCCGATCGTCAGCACGACGAAACAGTAGAATATGAGCTCGCTAAGTAATTCCATGTTTATTTAAGGTAATGTTTTTTCAGATTATGACTATCAATGTCAAATCTAGCCACCTGATATCATTCCAACCATTTGATGTTATTCTAATCACTTAATGTCATTTTACATTATAATGCCATTTAACATTATAGTATTATTTTACTTTAGTGTATTATTTTACTTTAGTGTGTCATTCCTGCGAAGGCAGGAATCCAGATTAAAACAAATCATCATATAAATCCTTCCATTCCGGATTCAACTCTTCAATAAGTCTGATTTTCCATGCTCTTTTCCAGGCTTTCACTCTTTTCTCCCTTTCAAGTGCTGCCCTAATGTCGTTTGTATGTTCGAAATAGACAAGATTGTGAACTTTATATCTCTTTGTAAAACCACCTGTAACGTCATCTCTGTGTTCGCCAATTCTTTTTATCAGGTTGTTCGTCACACCGATATAAAGTGTTCCATTTCTTCTACTTGCGAGAATATAAATATAATAGTCCTTCATCAAACATGACGGTTTTCATCCGTTCAACCGATTACTGGATTCCTGCCTTCGCAGGAATGACAATCGGTTGATTAATGATTGGTTATTAATGACATATTCATAACGTGTCATTCAAAACATTATGATGTCATTCCTGCGAAGGCAGGAATCCACAAATTAACCTGTTTACCATCAACCTCTCTGGATTCCAACCTTCGTTGGAATGATGAGCGTTTTGGAATAACGAGCGCTACTGTGCTTCTTTACCTGCGACATCCTTCTCATCACCCTTCTCTGTCGTTCTCGGCTTCTTGGGAGACGGTTTAACACCGGGTTTTGCAGCCGCCTTTGCCGCTCTTGCCGCCTTCTTCGCCGCTTCCTTATCCAACAGTCGTTTCTTCTCTTCCTCGGACATCACAGCAAATGATTTAAGCAATTCACGGCGCGAATACACCGATGCCTCCTGCGGCGACTCCCAGTGCAATGAACCGGTCTCGCAGACGTCGACACACAACCCGCAATACAGACACTTGTTGAAGTCGATGTCGAATTCGAGGATATGCATCAGTTTCGGCTTGCCGGTCGGAAGCATGCCCAGGTCTTCACCCTTATCAGCACGAATGCCCTTGATGGTGAAGATGTCCACCGGACAGATCCGCTGGCACTTGTAACAGCATTCACAGTCCTCGATGCGGTTGACGAGTTTGGCGCGCGCCCGCGGGTACATCTCTTTGACTTCGCGGGGGTATTGAATGGTGATCGCACGTTCAGCGAATATGTGGTGGAACGTCACCGCCATCCCTGCGATTATGGTCGTTATACCGGTCCAGATATCTTTGAAGTAACCTGCCATTATGAAATCACCACCAGCAATGAGACAATCAATACATTGGCAAATGAAAACGGCAGGAACACCTTCCAGCACACGTGCATCAACTGGTCGACGCGCAGGCGCGGCAACGTCCAGCGCAGCCACATCTGGATGAAGACCAGGATCAGCGCTTTCCCGATGAACCAGAATGTGCCGATCACATTACACCAGATCAGACTCGTTTCCGCCGATACCTCCAGGAACGGAAACGGCGCATGCCAGCCGCCCAGGAACAGCGCCACGGCAACGCCTGAAACCAGGAACATGTTCGCAAATTCAGCGAAGAAGAACATCCCGAAGCGCATTGCTGAATATTCGACGTGAAAGCCGATAATCTCGGACTCGCCTTCAGGCAGGTCGAACGGCACGCGGTTGACCTCCGCCAGGCTCGCCCAGAAATAGATAATGAAGGCAACTATTGTGAACGGCAACTGAAGGATACTGCCCCTGCCGAGAGCGTTTCCGAAGATGGTCCAGTTCCAGAATCCCCCCGCCTGGACCTTCACCAGATCCTGCATCGACAGGCTTCCAACCAGCAGTATCGGCACCAGCAGGGACAACGCAACCGGTATCTCATAGCTGATCATCTGCGAAGCAGCCCTCATTCCGCCGTAAAGTGACCACTTGTTGTTGGAAGCCCAGCCCGCCATGATGATGCTGATGACCACCAGGGACGAGACGGCAACGATGTAGTAGATGCCGATGTTCAGATCGGAACCGATCAGGTTGGCGGCGAACGGAAGCACGGCAAACGCCGCGAAGGAACTGGTAAATACGATATAAGGCGCCAGCTTGAACAGACCCCTGTCGGCGGCGTCGGGAATGATGTCCTCCTTCAGCAGCAGTTTGATCATATCGGCGATGGTCTGAGACCAGCCGTGAAATCCGCCGGTCTCCATCGGGCCCATCCGATCCTGCGCCCAGGCGGCAACCTTCCGCTCCAGCCAGATGGCAAACAGCGCAAAGAGTGAAACAAATACAATCATTGCCACGACGTAAACCACCCAGCGGATTTCCAATGGTATCTGATGGAAGAGATTCATCGATCCACATCCCCAAGTACTATATCGATCGAACCGATCAGAGCCACCATGTCGGCAATCAACAGCCCGGGCGCAACCTTCGATAAAACACAAAGGTTGGAGAACGATGGCGCCCGACACTTGACCCGCTGAGGTTTGCTCTTGCCGTTGGAGACGATATAAAATCCCAGTTCGCCCTTCGGTTGTTCGGTGCGGAAATAGATCTCTCCGGCAGGCACCTTGGCAAACGTCCTCGGAATCGCAGCCTGAACGTCATCGCCGGGCATCTTCTCCAATCTCCCTGCTGCCTGCTCGATGATTCTCAGGGATTGCTCGATCTCGTGGACCCGCACCATGTAACGATCAAAGGCATCACCGACCTGACCCATCTCGCCCGTTCCGACCGGGATGTCGAAATCATAGGTTTCGTAACCGCTGTAAGGTTCGCTCTTGCGCAAATCCCATTTTACACCGGCGCCGCGGAGGTTGGGACCCGTTACGCCATACTGCAAACAGACGTCTGCCGGAATGACCGCAACGTTCGCCAGTCTTTCAGTGAATATCTTGTTGTAGGAAAGAAGCTGATTCAGCTCAGGCACCTTGGGTTTCATATATTCAGTGAAATCACGAACCTTCTTGAGCCAGCCGTCGGGAATATCGTGGGAAAGTCCGCCGATCCAGATGTAGTTGAGCAACAGCCTGCCGCCGCATAACTCTTCGAACAGGTCGAGGATGTGTTCACGCTCTTGAAACAGCAGCAGGAACGGCGTCCAGGCGCCGATGTCGAGGCTGTACGAACCCAGAGCCACGCAGTGATTGGCGATACGGTTCAGCTCAGCCGCCAGCACGCGGATTGTCTGGACCCGCTCGGAGACCTCGATGCCGAACAGCTTCTCGCAGGCAAGCGACCAGCCCAGGTTGTTGTTCATGCTGGAGCAGTAGTCGAGGCGGTCGGTAAAGGGTACGATCTGCGGCCAGGTGATGTTCTCGGCGACCTTCTCAAAGCAGCGGTGCAGGTAACCGATATGCGGCGTGCCCTTCAGTATCATCTCCCCGTCGGTTTCGATCTCCACGCGCAGCACACCGTGAGTGGCAGGATGCTGAGGCCCCATCTGGACATGCATGAATTCGCCGGGCATCTGATCAGCTGCGGCATAAGCGGCTTGCATCTTCTCGGGAGTCGGACCGAGCGGCAGGTTAAGTTCTCTCTTCTCGCTCACCCGTTCTCCCTCTTCTTCTCCAGATCCTCCGGCTGGACCGCTTCCAGCGGAATACCATGCCATTCCTTCTGCGGCTGGTAATCCTTGCGCAACGGATGACCTTCCCAGTCGTCCGGTAAAAGTATGCGTCTCGGGTCGGGATGCCCCTCGAAAGTGATTCCCATCAGATCATACGCTTCCCGTTCATGCCAGTCGGCGGTCGCCCAGACTGAAGACACGCTCGGTATAACCGGATCCTCCCGATTCACCCTGCATCTCAGTGTACATTTATGATCGTGTTTCATGGAATACAGGTTGTAAACAGCGTGCAGTTCCTCACCCATATCGATGCTCGTCAGGCACATGAGGCATTCGAAATGAAGCTGTTCATCAGCGTTTAAAAGACGGGCGACATCCAGGAGTTGTTCCCGCGGAACAACGATGAGCGGTTCAGGCTGGGTCTCGTCGAGAACCAACCCGGCATCGGGGAATGAGGTCTGCAGGTATGCGAAAATCTCGGATTGCGTCATCTGCTCATGCTCCATCCTGCCTAACTGTCCTTACGGGCAATGGTTTCCTTCATAATCTTCTCGCGAAGTCTCAGGTAACCGTCGATCAACGCCTCGGGTCTGGGTGGACAGCCCGGGATATATACGTCGACCGGGATCACGAGATCGATGCCCTTAACGACGTGATAGCCATATTGCCAGTATGGACCGCCGGAATTGGCGCATGATCCCATTGAAATAACGTATTTCGGTTCCGCCATCTGCTCGTACAGCCTGATAACCCTTTCAGCCATCTTGGCTGTCAGGGTTCCGGAGACGAGCAGGCAGTCAGCCTGTCGGGGCGTCGGGCGGGGAAAGATGCCGAACCGGTCGAGATCGAACCGGGAGGCGTTGGTTGCCATCATCTCGATGGCGCAGCAAGCCAGGCCGAAGGTCAGCGGCCAGATCGACCTGGAACGCGACCAGTTGAAGATCTTATCAATGGAGGTAATAACCACATTCGGGCCGTATCGCCCCTCGAGAATCGCCATTTACTCCTCCCTCGCCGAACCGGCCGATGAACCGCGCAGACGAACCCACTCCAGATCGCCCTTCCCCCAGACGTAAGCCAAACCGACGACCAGAATCACGATGAAGATCGCCATGTCAATCCAGGCATAAAGCCCAAGATCGCGCAAATTCAACGCCCAAGGATACAGGAACAACACCTCGACATCAAACACCAGAAATATCAATGCCACAATGTAAAACCGCGAGTTGAAACGTACCCAGGTCGGTCCAACGGTCTCTTCACCGCATTCGTACGTTGAATTTTTAACCGGATTGGGATTCTGGGGCGCGAGCAGCCTGCTTAAAAAGACCGCCGCGAAGACAACGGCTGCTCCACCAAGGAAGAATAGTAACAGTGGTGCGAAGGTCACGCTTCATCCATTTCATTTCAGAATAAATTAAGGCTTCAAGATAATTGTTTCACAATCTGGATGCAAGTTTTTACGCGGTCATGTAATGATGATGAATGAATTTCCAAATACTGAATAAAATCCTGGTTGCCGCCGGGTCTTCCGGCGATCTCTCAAACAGATGCAGATCGACCATATCGGCTGTGCGCATGGATTATCCAACTGTATAAGGTTGACAAAAACATCCCGGCAGTGTAAATTGATTCAAACGACCGTATGAACCGGTAAATTCAGAGATCACAATGAAGTTTACAACAATCATGACGCCTCTCTCGGTTATTCTACTCATCGGATCCGCCGTCTTCGCCATGCCGCCGCTTGAAGGCAACTGGGAGCCCGATTACCCTCCCGGAGTGAACGCACCTGATCGCGGAATCGCCACGCGCGATGATGCCGACTTTGAGGGCGAATGGCAATGCCTGATCATCCTGGTGGATTTCGAGGATTATCCCTGGAACAGGCAGGACGACGACAATTTCCCCAACGATGATACGCTTTACACCCAAAATCATTACACAAATATGCTCTTTTCTGTGGATGAATACCGTCATCCCGGCGCTGAGAGCGAGTTTACCGGTTCAATGAGGGACTACTACCTCGAGATATCCTGCGGCGTCTTTGAGACCGTCGGCACGGTTACACGCTGGTACCGGGCCCCCGAGCCGCTGTCCTACTACTGCAACAATGACGGCCAAGAGGGTACTGATGACGACCACGGCTTCGGCGCCTATCCCCACAACGCGCAGAGGCTGGTTGAAGATGTTCTCGAGCTCGCCGACGATGACGTTGATTTCTCCGAATTCGACAACGACGACAACGGTACAATTGACGGACTCTTCGTCGTTCACGCCGGCCCCGGTGCGGAAGCCGTGGGCAGGAACCCGGATTACATCTGGTCGCATAAATGGCAGATCCAGCCGCAGGAGCGAGACGATGTGACGATCTCTACATATTCGATGGAACCGGAAGACGGCGCGATCGGCGTTTTCTGTCATGAATTCGGACATGTACTGGGGCTGCCCGATCTGTACGACACCGATTACTCCTCGCAGGGCATCGGCGACTGGGGGCTGATGAGCGGTGGAAGCTGGGGGCATCGCGCCGACGATCCCTACGGTTCAAGCCCCGTGCACATGTGCGGTTGGTCAAAATTGCAGCTTGGATGGGCGGAGATGACCAACATAACCCAGACCACCGAGGATGTCGAAATCCCGCCGGTGATCGAGGGCAATATCATTTACAGGCTGTGGGCGGGTGGAGATGAAGAATCAAGCGAATATTTCCTGGTGGAGAACCGCCGACAGATCGGGTTCGATGCCTCACTCACCACCCGCCAGGTCAGGGGTGGCTTTGCCGCTCCCGAAGGCCTGCTGATAACGCACATCGATGATGATATCTGGCGTAACGACGACGAGTTGCACCGGCTGGTCGACGTTGAGGAGGCTTCGCCGGTCTATATCGACGGGCGTCCGCGCGAAAACCTCGACGGAAACCTGCAGGACTACGGACCAAACAACCTCTATAATCCGCATCGCGGCGATAACGGCGACCTCTGGCCCGGCTTCAGCGAACACAACGAAGACTCCACGGAATGGATCGGCGAACGCGACCGAACATGCTTCGGCAGTTTCTCTGAACCATCCAGCCATGATTACAACGAAACTCCCACACTGGTGGAGGTTTACGACATGAGACTGGAGGATGAAAACGTGGTGTGCAGCTTCTCAGTCGACGCCGACGACCAGCCGTTCCTGGTTGTCAGCAACCGCCGGATCAGCGACGCGGAGGGCGGCAACGGCAACGATTTCATCGAACCCGGGGAGACGATCGAACTGTTCGTTGAGCTGGAGAACGTCGGCGGCAGGGATGCCAGTGATGTCGTAATCAACCTGGAATACGAGGGTGGCTATGCAGTAGTGCAGGAAGGTGTTTCCAATCTTGATCAGATCGAAGCTGGAGAATCAGTTGCACTCGAGTCACCATTTATCTTTGAGGTGTATGATGATACTCCGATGTGGACTTTGCTCGAATTTGAACTGACGATAGCAGAAGAGGATTACCTGTTCATCTACCCGCTTAGACTGGATGTTCGTCCGCCGCATGAGTGGTACAAGTATCCTGATAATCCGGTATTTACCGGTACTGAAGGCGACTGGAACGAGGAAGGACCGTTTTCACCCGCCCTGTTGGTCGAGGGCGACACCCTGAAATGCTGGTTCGTCGGCAGATCCCTGCAGGGTGATCCGCCGGTCAACGGAGCGATCGGCTACGCCTGGAGCGTTGACGGAGGCTTAAGCTGGGAAGAGCTGGACGAACCGGTCTTGTCGCCGGATCCGGAGGTCGACTGGATCTGGGCATTCACCGGTATCGGCATGATGCCGCTTGGTGAAGACGGTTATCTTATGGCATTCATAGCGATAGACGAGGATTCCACGGCATCGATCGGGCTCGCACACTCGCGAAACGGCCTGATCTGGTCAGTCGATGAGGAACCGGTCATCAACAACGGCGACGGCTGGATGACCGACCTTTTCACGATGGGTCAGCTTTCGATCTTTCACTTCAACGATCAAACCGGCCTGGCTTTTCAGGGAACCAACGCCATGGGATTTCCGCAGATTGGTTTTGGGTTCTCTGAAGATATGGATACCTGGGAAATTAACAATGAACTTGTTCTCATGCCAACCATGAACGCAATGGACTTCGACGGCTATGCCCTGCTGTCTCCTGAAGTTGTTCCAAGTGGTGATGATTATGAGATCCTTTACGCCGGATTGGGTGGAAATTTTGCGTTCAGCCTGGGTGTGGCTTTTACAGACGGTGAGAATATCACCCGGCATCACGGGCTCGAAGCCGGCGGCGCGGTACTTGAGCCGGGCGGCGTAGGCGGCTGGGGTGAAATCTACCTTGTAGGAGGCAGGTATTTCAACTGGGGTGAAGAGCGGCGGATGATCTTCTGCGGTTTGGATGAAGGAAATGCATCCGCTATAGGTCTGGCGTTACAGTATCCGTACTTGTCCGCACCCGAATCTGATGAACATCAGGTTCAGTTGCCAAGTGTAATCATGCTCGATCCAGCTTATCCGAACCCGTTCAACAGCAGCACGACCATCAGTTACATCCTGGCGCGCAACGGGTTGGTCCAGGTGACGATCCGCGATGTTACAGGACGTGAGATAGTAAGCCTCGTTGAAGGTTATCGCAACGCCGGTCAATACTCGATTGTGTGGAACGGCATGAATGGGGAGGGTAAGCTTGTGTCCAGTGGACTTTACTTCGTAACTGTAAGCGGCTTCAACCAGTCAAAAAACATGAAAATGCTGCTGGTTAAGTAAGAATCAGTATAACCGATTGGCGATTTGACGGACCGCGTCATTCTGAACGAAGTGAAGGATACCGCTGGTCAGAGGAGAGACCCTATCACTCTGTTCCGGGTGACGTTCAATGTATTAATGTCCGGTTGAAAGCAACCTGGTTAAGGGGGGGGGTACTTCACACCCATGGACACGCTACTTTTGTTCCATCTCCATAATCCCTCAACTGCGGCACCTCCTTGGCACAGCTTTCCCTGGCAATCGGACAGCGCGTCCGGAAACCGCAACCGGACGGCTTGGCCAGCGGCGACGGCACATCTCCCTTGAGGATGATGCGTTCACGCGCCTTGGCGCCCTTCGGATCCGGCAGCGGTACAGCCGACAAGAGCGCTTTTGTATACGGATGCTTGGGGTTGCTGTACACAATTGTGGAAGGTCCTAACTCAACCAGATCCCCCAGATACATCACCGCAATCCGCTTGGAGATGTGCTCGACCACCGACAGGTCATGGGCGATGAACAGGAACGTCAGCCCGAACTCATCCTGGAGATCCTGCAACAGGTTGATCACCTGCGCCTGAATGGATACATCCAGCGCCGACACCGGCTCGTCGGCAATGATGACCTTCGGGTTGGTCGCCAGGGCGCGGGCGATGCCGATCCTCTGCCGCTGCCCGCCGGAGAACTCGTGTGGATAGCGCTGCGCCTGCTCGGGACTAAGACCAACCTTGTTCAACAGCCAGCCGATACGCTCCATCCGCTCGGTCCTGGACATCTTCGTATGGATCAGCAGCGGTTCCTCGACGATCCTCGCCACAGTCAGGCGGGGGTTGAGCGAGGCGAACGGATCCTGGAAGATCATCTGAATCTGCGAACGGTAGGGACGCATTTCCTTGCGTTTCATCTTCGCCAGGTCAACCTGACCGTCCTCGTTGTTCAGGAATATGTTACCTTCAACCACGACGTCCGGCGCGGTCGCCTGCAGAATATTGACGATGGCGCGTCCGATGGTGGTCTTGCCGCAGCCTGATTCGCCGACCATGCCGAGTGTTTCACCGCGTTCCATGTCGAACGTAACGCCGTCGACCGCCTTGATCTCGGCGACCTTGGACAGGAACAGCCCGCCGAAGATGGGGTAACGGACCTTGAGGTCGCGGACTTCGATGATGTTTCCATTGTCTCCCATCATTCACCCTCCTCCTCTGGTGAGCTGGAGAATAGATGACACCTGACCCAGCGACCGTCTTCGACCTCCGTGAGCTTCGGTTCAACCCTGCTGCAGATGGGCATGACACTTTCACACCGATTGGAGAATTTGCAACCCGCCGGGAATTCGATGATGCTCGGCACCGTTCCGGGGATGGTGTATAACCTGTGCTGTTTCTGTAGATCAGGGCGGGGCAGCGATTTCAACAGTCCGATTGTGTACGGATGCAGGGGCTCCTCGAACAGCGGCTCTGCCTCGGCGACCTCCTGAATCATGCCGCCGTACATCACGATGACCCGCTGGCATGTTTCGGCTATCACCGCCAGGTCATGAGTGATAATCATGATCGCGGCCTCCTTCCGCCTCTCCTGGAGTGAAAGCATCAGGTCGATGATCTGCGCCTGAATGGTCACGTCGAGCGCGGTGGTCGGCTCGTCGGCGATAAGGATTGCCGGGTCGCAGGCGAGGGCGATAGCGATCATCACCCGCTGACGCATGCCGCCCGAGAACTGGTGCGGGTAATCCTTCATCCGCTTTGCCGCATCGGGAATGCCGACATGTTCGAGCATTTTGACGGCGTGGTCGAACACTTCGCTCTCCCGCACGAAACCGTGGTGGCGAATGATCTCCTCGACCTGGAAACCGATGGAGAACACGGGGTTGAGCGACGTCATCGGCTCCTGGAAGATCATGGCTATGTCACGCCCGCGCACCTTGTACATCTCTTCGAGGGGAACCTTGAGCAGGTCCTTTCCTTCGAACAAAACCTCACCGGAGACGATCTCGCCGGGCGGATTGGGAATCAGGCGTATCAACGACAGCGCAGTCACCGATTTACCGGAGCCGGACTCGCCGACAATGCCGAGAACTTCGCCCTTCCTGACGTTGAAGTCGACACCGTCGATCGCCTTGCCCAGACCGGCTTCGGTGCGGAAGTAGGTCTTTAGGTTCTTGACCTCTAACAGTATTTCGTCTCTATGCAATGTATCAGTTCGTTATTTATTTCCGATTCTCCCCCCCCCCCCGTTATTGCAGGGGTGATTAAGGGGGGTCACTTAATTGAAGACTACCTCAACCTTGAATACTCCCTCGGGTCGAAGGCGTTCCTGACAGCCTCACCGACAAAAACCACCATTAAGAGCGTAACGAACATCGCACCCAGCGGGAACAGCACCAGCCACCAGGAGAAGATGTTGCCCATCCCCTGCTGGACCAGCTCGCCCCACGACGGCGTCGGCGGCGGCAGTCCGAAGCCGAGGTAGTCGAGCGATACCAATGATATTATATAGCCGACGATTCTGAAGGGTGCGAATGAGATGACCGGCGTCAGCGCGTTGGGCAGGATATGCTTGAATATAACCTTCCGGTCGGTGGCGCCCATGGCGATAGCCGCCTGTACGTAGTCCTTCGCCTTCTCCCGGTAAAATTCACCACGCATGTAGTAGGTCATACCGGTCCAGCCGAAGAAAGCCATGATGCCGACGAGCAGTCCGAAGTTCGGTTGAATTATTGCGCTTATGATGATGACAATGAACAGGAACGGCATCGAAGACCAGATTTCGATTATCCGTTGACCTATTATATCGAACCAACCCCCGTAATAACCGAGCAGGGAGCCGATGGCGATCCCGATCGCATAACATACAACAACCAACACCAGCGCGAAGGATATGGATGTGTTAAAGCCGTAGGCAAGTCTGACAAACACGTCCCGGCCGCGGTCATCAGTGCCGAACCAGTGATCCCTGGATGGAGCGTTCGGTGGTTCCTTGGAAGGATCGGTGAGGCTTTCATAGGGACCGTAAGGATAAAGCGGCATAAGAACCCAGTTGCCCTCGTTCTCATTTTTAAACTGCTTCTTCAGCTCCCTGTAGTTCGCTTCACCGTAAACATCCTGACCGAAATACTTGCCCTGGTAGAACTTAAGAACCGGAAAATGAAGCCTGCCGTTATACTTGACGACCAGCGCCTTGTAGTTCATGAGCATTGGAGCGAAGAAGGAGATGATGTACATCACTACGATAATCCAGAACGAATAATAGCCCCGCTTGAACTTCTTGAAACGCTTGAGGCGTTTGCGGAACAGCGAGACCGACTTATACTCGTTCTCGTTCTTGTTCGGAACTGTATCAGCCATCAATCCACCTATTTGAAACGTATGCGCGGATCCACCACCGCATAGATGACGTCCGAGATGATCGCGCCGGTCAGCTTGATGAGGCTTCCGATCACCAGGAAGGTCAACATGATCGGGTAATCCCTGACCAGCAGCGCGTTAAATGTCAGAAGCCCCATACCGTTGATATTAAAGGTCTTTTCGATCAGGTAGGAACCCATGAAGAAAATCCCCAGCAACCCACCTATGCCTGTTACGATCGGGATAAGTGAATTACGCAGGGCGTGGACGAACACCACGCGTTTCTCCGCCAGACCCTTGGCGAACGCCGTCCGGACGTAGTCCTGCCCCAGGTTCTCCATCAGGGAGTTCTTCATCAGCACGGTCATCGAGGCGAATCCGCCGACCATGTATGCAATTACAGGCAATATCGTGTGATAGACCTGATCCGTGATCTTACCCCAGAAGGAAAGATCCTCCCAGAATTCGCTCCTGAATTCCCCGAGCGGAAAGACATCCCAGAAGCTGCCACCGCCCAACAGCACGAGCAGCACTGCTCCCAGCGCCCAGCCCGGTATTGAATAACCGATGAAGACGAGAACGCTGGATGCGAGGTCGAACGGAGAGCCGTGCTTTACGGCCTTGGCCACACCGAGCGGTATGCAGACCACGTAGACGAGAATGAAGCTGATCAATCCGAAATAGATGGATATCGGGAAACGGCTCTTGATGACGTCCCAGACAGGTTCGGCATAAGTGTAGGAGTTGCCGAAATCGAGATGGATGATATTCCACAACCAGATGGCGTACCGCACGGGAATGGGCTTGTCAAGGTTGTAGTACCTCTTCATCTCCTCCAGCGCCTCCTCCGGAATCTCGACAGAGCCGTACTTGCCGCCGCCGCCGGCGGTTTCGACGACGCCGGCGCCGCTGCCGGTGATGCCGCCGCCGCCCATCTGAGCCATGCCGCTCTTCAGCTTCATTATCTCCTGTTCGAGCGGACCGCCGGGCGTGAGTTGGAGGATGAAAAACACCATCAGTGTAATGCCGATGAACGTCGGAATAATCATGATCAGCCGACGGATGAAGTAGCTGGTCATGCCGCTCATATATTACTCTCCCCGGGTTGGGAACTCTTGGAAAACATGGATATCACCCTGCGCTTACAAACCCTTGATAGTGTAACGACGCCCGTGCTTCTTGTTGTATTCGGGCCAGTAGAGGTTCTGCGTTTCGCCGACTTCGAGCTGGATGCTTGGGTCTTTCTTTGCCTCTTCAAGTCTCTTCTCCTTCTCGGGATCGACCGCCCACAGCGTCAATATTCCGCGCCAGTCGCCGGTGCGTGAAAACTGGCACTCCGGATACGAGAACCTGTTCCAGTAAAGGATGCGCTGGAACGGCGCATACCAGCCCAGCGCGAACGGCTGGATGTCCATCAGAATCGAATCTATTTCACGGATCAATTTAACGCGCTTTTCCTGGTCGAAGCATACGTTGTACTGCTTGATCAGCTCATCGATCCGCTCGTTCTTAACGCCGGCGAGGTTATTCGTATTAAGCGGGTCCGCCGTCCAGGAAGACACATCGTTCTCCGGATTGGGAAACAGCAGACCGCCCCAGCTCTGCCAGTGGATCTTGAACTTGCGCTCGTTGACCATCTTGAACATCGTCGAACCCTGGGACTGTCTCAGGTTCAGCTTGATACCGACCTTCTTAAGGTCCTCCTGGTAGATGGTCAGAATCCTGGCGAAAGAGGCCGCGGCGAAGGTCAGGTCGAGCTCCAGTACTTCGCCATTGTCGTTTACGAGCCAGCCCTCCTGGTTGCGCTCCTTCCAGCCGCATTCGCGCAGCAGTTCGACAGCTTTGTCGGGGTTGTAGCGGTACTTCGGATTGTTCGGATTCTCATAGACGCTTCCCGGATAATAGCTGTCCGTGTGAATGTATTCGTTGAAGAAGAGCTGCGACATCAACTTCTCGCGATTAAACAGGAACGTGAACGCCTGGCGCATCCGCTTGTCGTTGAACGGGGGTTCGCGCATGTTGAAGACGAAACCGGAAACACCCTGCGGTTCGTCGTTCCATATCTTCCGCTTCTGGACAAGACCGCGCTTGATGTTGTCGAAATCGCACTCCTCGTGCCACCACTGGGCGCGTCCAACAAGGTAAAAATCAAGCTCACCCTTTTTGAATTTCTCGAACGTAAGCCGTTCGTCATTGACCACCACGAACTTGATCTTTTCGAAATTCGCCCCGCCTTTACCCTTGGGATTATCCTTGTCCCAATAGTCATGACGTTTCTTGATGGTCAGTGAACGACCCTTGTGTATATCCTCTTTCGATAGAATATATTGACCAGATCCCGGCGGCATCTCAAACTGGAACACCTTCATATACTGCTTGCCGGTCAGGTTACCGATATACTTGGCGGGCATGATGCTCATGCCGCCGAAATAGAGGAAGAACTTCCAGTTGAGTTCGTTGGTGTGAACCCTCACGATATAGGGACTCTCGGCAACCGGTTCGTCAAATTTACCCCAGATCATGTTCACGTAGGGTGCAAGGATACCATCATCGACACGCAGTTTCCAGGATGCGATCACATCTTCCGCCGTGACGCGGCTGCCGTCGGAAAACCGTGCATTGGGGTTGATACGGAACCAGAACGTCCTGTAATCATCCGATATCTTCCAGTGGGTCGCCAGCCCCGGAATGAATTCCATTTCAATGGAGCTGATCCCCATCAGGGTTTCATAGACAAGGTTCTCCACAAGCCTGACGAACTGGCTGTTTGAATCCTTGCCGGTAATGCGCAGTGTGGACGGAAACTCGAATATCGCCCAGGTTACCGATCCACCTTCCTTCAGGGTAGTGTCGAGGATGGATTCATAGTCGGTGTTGGTCAGCCAGCCTTCGCCGGTGAAGCCTTCACCGCCAAGCTCTGCGGGAACGTCGGGCAGGGCTCCGGGAGGCAATTCCTCGCGCGTAATTTTGAATTCTGGAACCTCTTCTCCAGCCTGCTTCTGTTCGCCACCACCACAGCCGGAGACAATCCAGACAAGAATGACCAGGGTGAAAATTATCCGGACGGGAAAGTTCTTTTCTGACTGCATACAAACTCCTCCACCCCCTCATTTATGGTTACTTTTGCTGAAACAGTATATCCCGGAATGGGAGATCACGTTTCCGTTGATTGCCGGCACTGCATTAAATTGATTGTCGGTATTGTATTAACAAAATAATGATTCCCCATCATCGTCATTCCATATCATCGTCATTCCCCATCATCGTCATTCTGACCGAAGGGAAGAATCTCATCCTAATCATCCCGCTGATCGAGATTCTTCATTGCGTTCAGAATGACGGATCGGGAGTTCATCTACTTCAGTATTCAATCGATAAACGATACTAAGATAACAAATTACAGTTTACAGATCAATCATTAACCCTCTTTTCCCTTACGGCATCTATAATTCGCAATACGGACGCTTGAGCGGTAATCTCACTTTTGCGCGGTTATCTCCATGCTGTCAACCGGATTTATCTTCCTCTCGATCTCCCTCACCCGCTCTTCCAGTTTTTCGTCCGCCGGATTAAGACCACTCGCCAGCCTGAAATAGACCAACGCCGAGTCGAGCTGTCCGTTCAGGTAGTAATATGTCGCCAGATTGTCGTTATAAAACCACAAGTCCGGATCGCGCTCAACTGCCAAACGTGAGAAGTGGATCGCCTGCGCGAGGTTCCGGTTGTCTTCAACGGGACCGAAATTGTATGATATAAGACCAAGCTGATAATAGGCGGGAGCATAATCGGGAAACCTCAGAACGCTGTCTCGCAGGATCCCGATGGCGCCGGAGGGGTCATTGTCGATGGAAACCTTGCAGTAGGCGAGACAAAGAGCCAGCTCGGGCTTCTCAACTCCACCGGTATAAGCCCTCTTAAGCCAGGGATAGGCTTCCTCCAATCGGTTCTCTTTATACAGAGCCAAACCCTTTTCCGCGGCTTCTTCAGCTGGAATCCCACAGCCCAGGGCGATTATCATGATAGCCATGCTGAAGCAGATCAGCCGCGTCATTCGAAGTATCAATATCTTCCCGAAGTTGCACTGTAGATCAGGATGCCCGCCGCGACCGCCAGGTTAAGCGATTCGGAACGGCGCGCACCCGGTATGGAAATCATCTCGTCGGCCAGTTCAAGGTATTCCCGGCTCAAACCGCCGCTCTCGCCGCCGATCAACAGGATGCGTGATCCGGAAGGATCAATTTTCCGCCGGGCCTTGTCATCGTGTGCGACTGCCGCCCATACCGTTGCGCCCATGCTCTTGAACCTGCCGATATATTCGCGTAAATCGCCGCGCTTGAGAACAGGCATGCGAAACAGAGCCCCCATTGAACCGCGTATCACCTTGGAGTTATACGGATCGACCGAACCCTGCCCCAGCCATATCTCGTTTACGCCGAAATAATCAGCAGAGCGGATCAGTCCGCCAAGATTTCCCGGGTCCTGAAGCTTCGACACCGCCACGATCAGCGAAAACGGATCGCCCGGCTGGCAGTGAATGAACCCCGGCTGTGGTGCAACCGCGCTGATGCCCGGCGGGCTTTCAAGATCGGAAATCGACCTCATCAAACGCTGGTCGACCTCCCTCAGATTGACCCCATGCTCAGCCAACCGACCGATAAGGACGGGATTGGTTTCAGCAACCTCCGGCGTGTACCACGTTCGCGTCAAGGGATGTCCGGCGTCGAGCGCCTCCTCGATCAGCTTTATACCCTCAAGCAGTATGCCGTTTTCACCATCGCGCCTGCCGGAACGTCTTCCCCATTTGATCAACTTCCGATCAGACGGCGAAAGAGATTTTGCGGGAAGATCCTTACGGTGTTCGGTCGTGGCTCCGCGAGAGCTGAATCGCTTCTCCGGCGTCGTCAATTGGAAACGCCCATAATCTGCAACACCAGACTGCGCCGGCGCGGTCGATTATCGAAATCGGCCAACACCACCTGCTGCCAGGTTCCAAGCGTCAGGCTGCCGTCCGATACCGGCACCTGCAGGGACGGCTTGAACAGCGCCGCCAACAGGTGCGCGTACCCGTTGCCGTCATGCCAGGTGGCGTCGTGAGCATAAGGTACACCTCTGGGAGCAAGCTTCTCACATAGCGCGGGCAGATCCTTGAGCAAACCGGGTTCGTATTCGATGGTGGTCACGCCGGCCGTCGAACCGGGGACGAATATGGTCATCACGCCGTTGCGTATGCCGGACTTTGCCAGGAAGTCATTTACCTGACGGCTGAGGTCGATTATATCCGGAAAACCGCCGGTCTGGAGTTCAACAGTCCGAGTATGAACTTGAAAGCCGGTCATTTCTTCAGCATCGGTATTTTGACGCCCAACTTCACTGCTGTCTGGATTGCCTTCTCGTAACCTGCGTCGGCATGGCGGATTACGCCGGTTGCCGGATCATTCCACAGCACCCGTTTCAGTCTTGCCGCCGCTTCGGCGGTACCATCGCAGACGATGACCAGGCCGGCATGCAGAGCATAACCGATTCCCACGCCGCCGCCGTGATGATACGAAACCCAGCTTGCACCGGAGACGGCGTTCACGAGGGCGTTGAGAATCGGCCAGTCGGCGATGGCGTCGCTGCCGTCCTTCATGCCTTCGGTCTCGCGGTAGGGCGAGGCGACCGATCCGCAGTCAAGGTGGTCGCGTCCTATTACGATCGGTGCGCTCAATTCACCGGATGCGACCATCTCGTTAAACGCCAAGCCCAGCTTGTGCCGTTCGCCCAGGCCGAGCCAGCAGATGCGCGACGGCAATCCCTGGAAAGCCACCTTCTCTTCAGCCATGCGGATCCAGCGACCGAGCTGTTCATCATCCGGGAAGAGTTCGAGCAGCTTTCGATCGGTCTTGAAGATATCTTCGGGATCGCCTGAAAGCGCCACCCACCTGAAAGGACCCTTACCCTCACAGAACAACGGCCTGATGTATGCCGGGACGAAGCCTGGAAAATCGAAAGCGCGTTCGGCGCCTCCCTTTTCAGCCTGAGCCCTCAGGTTGTTGCCGTAGTCGAAGGTTATCGACCCGCGATCCATCAGCCTGATCATATCCTCAACATGCCTGACCATGGTCTGGTATGACCGCCTGACGTATTCAGCAGGATCTTTGCCGCGCAGTTCGAGCGCCTCGTCATAACCGATACCGACCGGAACGTAGCCGTTCAGCTCGTCATGTGCCGAGGTCTGATCGGTCAATACTTCCGGCGTGATATTACGCTCGAGCAATCTATCCAGAAGATCAACGGCGTTGGCCGTCACGCCGATCGACAGCGGCCGCCCGTTCTCCCTTGCCTGCAACGCCCAGTTGACAGCCTCATCGATATCCCCGGTACTGCGGTCGAGGTAGCGCGTCTTGACGCGCCGGGCTGTCCGTGCGGGGTCGACCTCGGCGATCAGCGCCACACCTTCGTTCATTGTAATCGCCAGCGGTTGAGCTCCACCCATGCCGCCCAATCCGGCCGTAACGATGAGCCTGCCTTTGAGGCTTCCGTTGAAATGCTGACGGGACAGCTCCGCCAGCGTTTCGTAGGTTCCCTGCAGGATGCCCTGGGTCCCTATGTATATCCAGGAGCCGGCGGTCATCTGACCGAACATGATCAATCCCCGGCGTTCGAGACCGCGGAAATAATCCCAGTTTGCCCAGTTGGGAACAAGGTTGGAATTGGCGATCAACACCCGCGGCGCGTCCCTGTGTGTGGGTAAAATCCCCACTGGTTTGCCGGATTGAACCAACAGCGTCTCATCATCGGCAAGGTTAATGAGACTTTCGGCGATCGCCCCAGCCGCTTCCCAACTGCGCGCGGCTCTTCCGGTTCCGCCATATACGATCAGCTCATCACGGTTCTCGGCAACATCCGGGTCAAGGTTGTGCAGCATCATCCGCAGCGCTGCTTCCTGAATCCAGCCGCGGCAGTTCAGCTTGCTTCCCCTTGGAATCTTCCAGTTTCTTATGTCCATTCTGCAGCCTTAAACTAAAGAAGGCAACCCTGCATAGAGGCTGCCTTCAATTTTATATCTTAAATCTTCCGAAGAACCCGTTGTTATTAACAGGAGTCATCAATGAAAAATGGGGCTTATTATTCGTCTTACACACTGAACTGATGGTTGAAAGATCAGTATCGACCTGTGACATAATTTTCCTGCGAAGTTACTCTTTTTCTTCCTCATCAGAGGTTTCAGCCTCCGGCGAATCAGTGGATTCGGCTGCTTCATCCTCTGATGTGAGCGGTTCTGCTGACGACTTGATTTCAGCATCTTCCACAGGACTCGAATCAATCGTTCCCGGCTCGAGATCCTTGTCTTCCGGGGACACCGCCCTCTTCTCCGGAGCAGCCTTAGCCTTCTTCTTTTTCTTCCCCTCGACCGCGCTCTTCTGAGCCGTCTTCAGGCGGGACTTGGCGCCCTTCTTTGACGTGGGCGCCGCGACAGCGTCATCAAAGCCGACCAGCTCAAGGATAGCCATCGGAGCCGCATCGCCCTGACGCGATCCTATCTTGATGATTCTCGTGTAACCGCCGTTCCGGTTCTTGAAGTGAGGGCCAAGGTCGGTGAACAGCAGCTTGACCGCCTCGCCGTCGCGAATGTAGCGCTTCACGTGCCTGCGGTCAGCGACGCTTCCCCGCCGTGCAAACGTGATCATACGTTCGGCAAATCGCCGCGTATATCGGGCTTTTCCCAGCGTCGTTATTATACGCCGGTGCATAAACAGGGCAGCCGACATGTTGCCAAGCATCGCCTTGCGATGGCTCTTTGACCTGTTCAGATGCGTTTTATCGTTACGATGTCTCATTTTGGATCATTTATTAACAATTTTGGTATCAATCTGCAGGCGCTTTCGGTTCAATCTCCGGGTATCCGAAGCCTCGCGATTCCGCGGTGATTAAGATTGATTCTGCTGTGCCTTCCTGTAAGTTTCCGGACCCAGATATTTCTCGATGTCGAAGCCAAAGTGCAGGTCGTGTTCATCGAGGATGTCGTTCAGCTCATAGAGGGATTTCCTGCCGAAATTTTTGAACTTCAACATCTCCGACTCCTCCTTGGAGACCAGGTCCGCAATGGTCCTTATCTTGGCTTCCTTAAGGCAGTTGGCCGATCTGACCGAGAGCTCGAGTTCATCAACCGGCTTGCGCAACAGACGCCTGATCCTGAGGATTTCCTCATCCGTCTCGATCCCCTCCTCCTCCGGACTCGGTTTGACTTCATAGTTGATAAACAACTGGATATGATCACGAATGATCTTGCCGGCATTGGTCAGAGCGTCGTCGGGTGTGATGGAGCCGTCAGTCTGTACTTCGAGGAGCAATTTCTCATAGTCCGTCCGCTGACCGACGCGCGTGTTTTCCACGGTGAAGTTCACCATCTCGACGGGAGTATATATCGCATCCAGCGGGATTGTACCGATCGGCATATCCTGATCCCTGTTATCCTCGGAGGGGACGTAACCCCTGCCCCATTTCATGGTCAGTTCGATCGAGAAGTCCGCGTCTTCATTCAAGTGTGCAATCTCGTGTTCCGGATTGAGTATCTCTATCTCATTCGAATTCTTCTGCAGATCACCCGCTTTGAAGACCTTCGGACCAACGAGATGCAGCCTGACCTTGGCTGATTGATTGTTCAACAGCTTAAGCTTGACGCCTTTCAGGGCAAGGATAATTTCGGTAACGTCCTCAATTACGCCGGGAATAGTGCTGAACTCATGAAGTACTCCATCTATTCTCATCGAGGTCATTGCCGTTCCCGTGAGTGAAGCCAGCAGTACGCGACGCATTGCATTACCGATGGTTATGCCGTAACCTCTCTCGAGCGGTTGAATAATAAATTTGCCGTAAGTCGATGAGTATGTGGCGTGATCCACTTCGATCGATTCAGGCATTTGGAATCCTGTTCCATTCATCCCTGTAAATCCTCCGGAAAGGCTTATCTACCGCGAATAAAGCTCGACTACAAGTTGTTCGTTCCCGATTACGGGAATCTCTTCACGTTTTGGACGAGCAAGCATGGCGCCTTCCATTTTCGCCTTGTCCAGCGACAGATATTGGACTATCCGTTCCTGACGCATTCGCCGCATGGCTTCATGAATTACTTCAAGCTTGCGTGATTGTTCCCGCACCCGCACTATATCGCCGGGACGAAGGGTGTATGAAGGTATATCAACCTTGTGATTATTTACTTCGAAATGACCGTGATTGACAAGCTGTCGTGCCGCGCGCAACGACGGCGCCATTCCGAGCCGGAAGACCACCACATCGAGTCGACTCTCAAGCCCGACAAGCATATTTTCCCCGGTGATGCCCTTCTCTACCGACGCTCTCCGATATGTATTCCTGAACTGCTGCTCCAGAAGGCCATAACTACGTCGTATCTTCTGCTTCTCCCTGAGCTGGACGCCGTAATTTGAGAGTTTGAAACGGCTGCTCTGACCATGTTGCCCCGGTGGAAAACCTCTGCGTTCAAACGAGCACTTGGTGGAATAACACCTGTCTCCCTTCAGGAAAAGCTTGACGCCTTCACGACGGCATTGTTTGCAAACAGCTCCCGTATCTCGAGCCATCTATACCTCTTGTATCTCCAATTTCACTCTGTAATTCTGAACAGGCAGTATCGCGCTGTTCACGGTAACAGATTCAATCCATTAAATCCGACGCTTTTTCTTGGGTCGGCAACCGTTGTGAGGCAACGGAGTCACATCGCGTATCGACGTAATCTCCAAGCCCGAAGCCTGGAGCGATCGAATCGCAGATTCGCGCCCCGAACCCGGTCCCTTCACCAATATGGAAACCTTCTCCAGTCCCAGGTCCATGGCGGCTCGGGCAACGCTGTTCGCCGCCTGCTGCGAGGCGAAGGGTGTGCTCTTGCGTGAACCCTTGAAGCCGACCCTGCCGCTGGAAGTCCAGGCTATAACATTACCGTACACATCCGTAATGGTAATTATGGTATTGTTGAAGGAAGCCTTGATATGAGCCACGCCGGTCGCATCGACCTTCTCCTTCTTCCGCGTTCTCTTTTTCTCGCCCTTTGCCAATTGAAAACCTTTTATTATTCCTGACTAAAAGTAGACCAAATTCAACGTTCACCCTGCGATCAAACAGGATTGTCCAACCTCCGGTTTTTCTCCACCAGTTCCTGTTCCGACTGTTCGGTCCTGAATTAGACCATTATCCATGAACAGAAATATCATCCCTTTTTCTTGGATGGTGATGTCCTGCGTTTGCTGCGTCTGGTGTGTGCATTGTTGCGCGTGTTCTGACCACGCACCGGCAAGCCGCGCTTGTGACGCATACCGCGGTAGCATCCGATGTCGATGAGTCGCTTGATATTCATCTGCACTTCCGTGCGCAGATTTCCTTCAACCTTGTACTCATCACTGATCAGGTCGCGAATGCGTTTGACCTGTTCGTCCGACAGTTCGTCCGATGAGGTGTCCGGATCTATTTTTGTCTTCTTCAGGATCTGTTGCGACGTCCTGATACCTATCCCATAAATGTGCGTCAATGCGATCTCAATCCGCTTATTACGCGGCAGATCAACTCCAGCAATACGAGGCATCCTCGCTCCTTAAATTTCCTCGGACTTGAGACGAATATAAATGCAAATCAGCCCTGCCGCTGCTTGTGCTTGGGGTTCTTGCAGATGACTCGAACCACGCCCCGCCGACGGATGATTTTACAGTTATCACAGATGCGCTTGACTGACGTTCGCACCTTCATGACTTCAGTCCTCTCATTTATATCGGTAAGTGATGCGCCCCCGTGACAGATCATAGGGCGACAGCTCCACGGTAACCCTGTCACCAGGCAGAATCTTTATATAATTCATTCGCATTCGTCCGGAAATATGCGCCAGCACCACATGACCCTGGTCAAGCTTGACCTGGAATGTCGCGTTGGGCAGTGTTTCCAGGACTACGCCATCAACCTTTATTGCTTCTTCCTTGGGCAAAACCTAATCTCCGACAATATCACTTGACAACCAGGGATCCCGCGTATCCTCAAGCAGGGTTAAAATCTCAGGTTCCCCATCGTTTACATGAATGGTATGCTCGAAATGCCCTGCAGGCGAACCGTCTGCCGTAACCGCGGTCCAACCATCATCCAGAACCTTGATCTTATAATCACCGGTTGAAATCATCGGTTCAATGGCAATTGTCATTCCGGCTTTAAGCGTGGTATCGCCCCGTTTAAAGCTATAATTGGGCACTGCGGGGTCTTCATGCAGATGTGAACCGATGCCGTGACCGACGAGGTCACGGATTACGGAAAACCCGTTGTCTTCCGCATAGCTCTGTATGGCGGATCCGATATCGCTGATCCTGTTCCCCGGTCTGACCTGTTCGATTCCCCTGTAAAGAGCTTCCCGCGTAACCCGCCACAGTTTCAGGTGAATATCATCAACCTTCCCGATCAGAAAGCTCCCGGCCATATCAGCGTACCAACCGTCAAGCTCAACACCAGCGTCAATACCGACAATCTGACCTTCACGCAATCTGCGTTGTGACGGGATGCCGTGTACGATCTCACTGTCAATGGAGATGCAGGTTGCGGTTGGAAACCTGCTTCTTCCCGGCCCCTTGTAACCCTTGAAAGCCGGTCGCGCTCCCGCATCCCTCATCACCCTCTCCGCAACGCCGTCGATTTCAGCAGTAACAGCACCGGGTTTGATCAGATCGGCAAGCTTAAGAAAAACAGATGCCAGCAACCGACCGGCTCTCCGCATCTTCTCGATCTCGCGATGGCTCTTCAGGTAGATCAAGTTAATACTTTCCTGATCCGATTGAAAACCTCATCCGGACTGCCGGCACCATCCACTTCAACAAGCAGATTCCTGCTCCGATAGTATTCCACGACCGGCTCGGTCTGAGCGTGATACACACTCAATCGCTTGGCGATAGTCTCCGCCTTGTCATCGTCCCGCTGGTAAATTTCACCACCGCATGCACACCTGTCGGGGCTGGCGGGATTGATACCGAGCGCCGGATTGTACACCCTGCCGCATGCCCGGCAACTTCGCCGCGCCGACAGGCGCTCGATCACCCGTTGATCGTCCACAACGAGCGATATGGTTCGCGCCTCGACCCCATTCAATATCCCGTCGAGACCCTCCGCCTGCACCACTGTCCGTGGAAAACCGTCGAAAAGAACACCCTCTCCGGCGTGTTCCTTCAAATAACCGCGGATAATTCCGAGAATCACGTCATCGGGTACAAGCTGCCCCTGATCCATGTATCTCTTTGCCAGCCTGCCGAGTTCGGTATTGTCGGAAACGGCGGATCGCAGCAGGTCACCGGTTGAAAGATGTTGGAGACCGTATTCCTCAACAAGCTTCTCCGCCTGTGTACCTTTACCGGCTCCCGGTGCGCCCAGCAATATCAGTATCATCAATTCCTCATCCCCAAAGAAAATTAAACGCTACATCCGCCTGCGGCCGCGGATCTTGCCGGCCTTCATCAGGCTGTCATAATGGCGCATGACAAGGTGCGCTTCGATCTGTTGCAGTGTATCCAATCCCACCCCCACGATAATCAGCAGACCGGTTCCACCGTAAAACGATGCAAAACTGTACGAAACGTTAATCTGCTTCGAGATCAAGGTGGGAAAAATGGCGATGAAACCGAGGAAAATCGAACCCGGCAAGGTAATCTTGGACAGGATGTTATCCAGGTATTCAGCAGTGCGTTTCCCGGGTTTGACCGACGGTATCAGTCCGCCGTATTTCTTCAGATTGTTGGCGACATCGACCGGATTAAATGCCACGGCGGTATAGAAATATGTAAAGAATACAATCATCGCCATATAGATCATCATGTACATGTAAGAATCGTAAGCGAAAGCCGTCGTCAACCAGTCGCGAAATCCTGATTCAGGCAGGAATGTCGCCACCGTCGAGGGGAGAAACATGATGGTCTGGGCGAAGATTATCGGCATGACGCCCGCGGTGTTGACGCGCAGCGGTATGTGAGTCGTCTGACCGCCGTATTGCTTGCGTCCGACAACTCGCTTGGCATACTGGACCTTGATCTTCCTCTGGCCCTGTGTCAGAGCTACAACCGCGACAACGGTCAAAAACATCAAGGCAAACAGGAACAGCTCCGTCATCGGCTGACGCAGCCCCTGTGACAACATCTGGACCTCATCGAGGAAGGCATAGGGAAGCCTGTCGATGATGCCGATGAAGATTATCAGGCTGATGCCGTTCCCGATGCCGCGATCCGTGATCTGCTCGCCCAGCCACATGATGAAGATCGTGCCGGCGGTAAGGGTAATCATCGTCAGCAGTGAGAATCCGATGCCCGGAGTGGGAACAACCCTCAAACCGCTCTGGGTAACGGGGATCTGTGCCAGGAAAACGCTGACGCCGAGCGCCTGCAATGCAGAAATCGCGACAGTCAGATAACGCGTCCACTGGGTGATTTTTTTCCGTCCCTCTTCACCTTCCTGCTGAATCTTCTGCAGTGCGGGTACAACGGTACCCATGAGCTGCAAGATAATCGAGGCGCTGATGTAAGGCATTATCCCAAGGGCGAAGACGGTGGCACGCTTGAAGTTTCCCCCAGCGAACATATCGTAGAGCCCGAACAGCGTGTTCTGCTGCATCTTCAGAAATTCACCCAGGGCATGGGCGTTTATCCCTGGAACGGGAACATGCCCGCCAACTCGGTAGATTACAAAGATCAGAAGCGTAAAGAAGATCTTGCGCTTCAGTTCAGGTATCTTGAAAATATTTTTGAATTTATCCAGCATAACCCTGTATCAGAAACCTTTCGGGGACTTCGATGATTTTACCTGTTGAGATGCAGCTACCGGTCGACCCGCTTTTTCTTCTTCTTTTCAGGACCCTTCTTGACCCGGCGGTCAACGGGATCGAGCGGCAGGATCTCGACGGATCCACCGGCGTTGACGATCTTCTCACCCGCGCTCTTCGTCAACCGATGAACCGATACCTTGAGCGCCCTGTCGATCTCACCGTCGCCAAGAATGACTATTGGTCGCCGTCCACTCACAATTCCTGAGGAACGAATGATATCGGGATTGACAACCTCCCCTTCGATCTTCGCCAGATCGGCGATCTTTATCTCCTGATAGTCCGTTCGATCTGGACTGTTGAAACCCCGCTTGGGAACTCGACGCTGGATCGGCATCTGACCGCCTTCAAACCATAACGGTTTTTTGTATCCAGCGCGTGATTTCGCCCCCTTGTGTCCCCGCGTTGCTGTATCACCATGTCCGGATCCCCGCCCACGACCAATTCGCTTGTTCTTTTTTATTGATCCCGGCGCCGGTTTCAACCGTCCAAGATCACCCGTATCATTATGCATTGCTCTCCTTCTCCGCACCGGCGTTGTCTTCTGCCTGGCTGTTATCGGTCTGATCGTCGGTGATCACAACCTCCTCCACCTTTTCCGGTCTCGTGTCATCCATCGGCACTTCCGGACCAACAGGCTCAACCTTCAACAGGTGCTTGACCTTGTTGATCATTCCTCTTGAGGAGGGGGAATCGACAATAACACGGCTGTAATGCAGCCTCCGCAAGCCAAGAGCCTTGATGACGCGTTTCTGGCGGTAGCTTCGACCGACGGCGCTGGAAACGTATGTAATACGCAGGTAATCAGGCATCGATCGACTCCGGCGCTTTGGGCAGCCCCAGGACATCGCTCACGGTTATTCCGCGTTTGCGCGCCATCCCGACCGCGTCATAAAGCTGTCCCAGACCATCAAACGTCGCCCTTATCACATTCACCGGATTCCCGCTCCCGATCGACTTGCATAGAATATCGCGCACGCCCAGACCCTCGATTACCGCTCTGACAGCTCCCCCGGCGATGATGCCGGTTCCGGGAGACGCCGGTCTGAGTACGACCCTTCCGGCGCCGAACCTGCCGAGCACCGCGTGAGGAATACTGCTGCCGGCAATTGGATACCGTTTCATGGCGCGTTTGGCGATCTCAGTGCCTTTTTCAATGGCATCGACGACCTCACGCGCCTTGCCCAGGCCGAACCCGACCCGACCCTTGCCGTCGCCAACAACCACCAGGGCGTTGAAGCTGAAATTCCGTCCGCCCTTGACAACCTTGGCGACCCTGCTGATGTGAACCACCTTCTCGATCAGCGTCAGATCGGTGGGATTGACATTCTTAAAAGTTGATCGTTCCATTTAGATTTTTCTATTCAACACCAGTTAGAAATCAAGCCCGTTTTTACGAGCTTCCTCGGCAAGCGCCTTTACCTGACCATGATACTTCCTGCCGTTTCGATCAAAGGAAACCTTGGTAATGCCTTTCGTCTTGGCAAGTTCAGCGATACGTTTACCGATAAGACCCGCCTTCGCCACGTTTCCTTCCACCCCGCTGATTTCGTCATGCAAAGCCGGTGAAAGCGAAGAACAACCGGTGATCGTGCGGCTGTTCTGATCGTCTCTAAGTTGTGCATAGATATGACGATTGCTGCTGTAAACCACGAGACGAGGCCGTTCCATCGTACCGTATAATTTTTTATTGGTATGTTTCCTGCGACGTAGCAGTTTCTCTTTCTTGTGCCGAATGGCGACCTTCTGATCAGTCATTTATATTCTCCATTGATTGCAGCAGATATAATCAAATCAGTGAAACCAGCCCGACCCCGCGTCCATTCCTCCAGCCCGATCACTTGATGCCGGTCTTCCCGGCCTTGCGCCGGACGTATTCATCGACATAGCGAATACCCTTGCCTTTATAAGGTTCAGGCGGTTTAAGGGAGCGGATCTTTGCCGCGACATCCCCGACTATCTCCTTGTTTATGCCGTTGACACTGAACCTGGTCGGTTCAATCACCTTGATCTCGATCCCTTCAGGCGGAATAAAAACCAGTTTATGGGAAAAGCCGACTATAAGTTGCAGGGCTCTATCGAGCATATCACAGCGATAACCCACACCGACAATTTTAAGCTCCTTGCTGAAGCCCTCTGTCACGCCTTTGACCATATTGGCGACCAGCGCGCGCGTCAGACCATGCAAGGATCTCTGACCGCTGCTGTCGTCCCTCCTCGTAAACTGCAGCTTTCCATCATCCATGACCGCATCGATTCCATCGGGGAGCTCATGCCGTAATTCGCCAAGCCTGCCGGTAATCCTGACCAGCCTGCCATCCAGTTTGATCTTAACCCCGTCCGGGACGGGAATTGGTTCACGTCCAACCCTTGACATCGGTTATCCTTTCAGCACCGGTTTAAATTCGCGACGTAAGACAATCCATCACCACACCACGCAGAGCGGTTCGCCGCCAACCCTCAACCGGCGAGCCTGTTTATCGGATATCACGCCACTGGGTGTGGTCAGTATCATCACACCCAAACCGTTCAGGACGCGTGGAATCTCATCAACGCCGTAGTAGATCCTCAATCCGGGGCGGGAAGCCCTCTTAATGCCGTCAATTACGCATTTCCCGTCATCTGTATATTTCAGATACAGCCTCAGGATGCCCTGCTTGCCATCCCTGATCCGGATGTACCGATTGATGAACCTCTCCCGCATGAGCACGCGGGTCATCTCCCGCTTGATCCGGGATTCGGGAATGTCCACCGTACTATGCCCCGCCATGGCAGCGTTACGGATGCGTGTCAGGAAATCGGCGATCGGGTCCGTCATACTCAAACCGTATTCCTCCTTCTCACTCTACCAACTTGCCTTGGTTACGCCTGGGATCATCCCGGAAAGGGACAATTCACGGAAGCATATCCGGCACAGTCCGAAACGACGCATATAGCCGCGTGGTCTGCCGCAACGGCGGCAACGATTGTATTTGCGCACCTTAAACTTGGGCTCGCGTCTCTGTTTGGCGACCAGTGATTTTTTTGCCATTTAATCTGATATACCTGGATGTTTTACTGTTACCCTACTGTTCACGATCAGGCGGCGTCCTTAGCCGCGGCGCCGGTGCGGTGCAGGAACGGAAAACCGAATCCCTTGAGCAGTTCGAACGCTTCTTCGTCGTTTCTCGCCGTGGTTGTGATCGTTATATCCATCCCGTGGATCTTCACCACCTTGTCGTAATCTATCTCAGGAAAGATAATCTGTTCCTTGATGCCAAATGTGTAATTGCCGCGTCCGTCGAACGAGCGGTCGCTCATGCCGCGAAAATCCCGAACGCGGGGAATGACCACAGAGATCAGCCGATCGAGGAATTCATACATCCTGGCGCGTCTCAATGTCACCCGGCAACCGACAACCATATTCTGTCTGAGCCTGAAGTTGGATATCGATTTCTTCGCTCGCGTCAGGACAGGCTTTTGCCCGCTGATCAGGGCGATCTCCTCTACAACGGACTCAGCCAGTTTGGCGTCCTGATGCAAGGTGCCGATGCCGACATTCAGGACAATCTTGTCAAGCCTCGGAACAAGGTGATCATTCTTGAAGTTGAACTTCTTGCGCAGATCGGGAGCGATTCGCTCCCTGAACAACTCTTTGAAGCGGGGGGTGTAATCCTTTGGCAAGGGCTGAACCTCGACCTCGGAGGCTTTCTTTTTACTGGATTTACCGCCCTTGTCAGCCTTTTTCTTCCCGGCTTTGGGTTGTTTCTGTTGCTTCTTGTCGCTTGTAGCCATAACTGTCTTAACCAACTAACGTTTCACCGGATTTTTTCGAATACCGCACCCGCTGCTTCTGACCCTCGACGGTCAGTATCCTGTGTCCTATCCGCGTCGGTTCACCGGTCTTGGGGTCGATAACCATGACCTTGGATGCGTGTATCGCCCGCTCCCGCTCAATGATCCCACCCTGCGGCGCCTTGGATGACGGCTTGGTGTGCCGCTTCATGAACGCAACACCCTCGATTACCACGCGGTTAAGCTCCGGAAACACCTTCAGCACCTTACCGCGCTTGCCCCGGTCGTTTCCGGACAGGACCAGCACCATGTCACCCTTGCGCACGAACAGGCGGTTGCCCTTGATTTTTTTAATGCGTTTGATCATGCTTGTCAATCCCTCACAGCACTTCCGGCGCCAGCGACACGATCTTCATATATTTCTTCTCACGAAGTTCGCGCGCCACCGGACCGAAGATACGGTTGCCGATCATCTCCAGGTTGTTGTCGAGCAGCACACAGGCATTCTCGTCGAAGCGTATGTAAGATCCGTCCTTGCGCCGCACTTCCTTCTTGACCCGCACCACCACCGCCTTGGACACCGTGCCCTTCTTGACGCGGCTGGTCGGTGTGGCGCTGCGCACCGAAACCACAACTATGTCCCCCAATGAGGCGTACCTGCGTCTCGTCCCTCCCAATATGCGGAAACACTTGACCCGCTTGGCACCGGTATTGTCGGCCACCACCAGTTTTGTTTCTTCCTGTATCATGATCGATTCTTGTCTCGTTCAATTATTATAAAAGTTTTACGCCGTCCGTTCAACAATGTCGAGCAACCGCCAGCTCTTGCGGCGCGAGAATGGACGACATTCGACGATTCTCACCCTGTCGCCGACGTTGCAACTGTTCTCGGGATCATGCACCAGAAATTTCTTCGACAGCGTGTAATACTTCTTGTATCTTTGATGCGGCAGACGCCTTTCAACCTTGACCGTGATCGTCTTGTCCAACTTCGAGGATGTAACCACGCCCAGCCTGACCTTCCTGTTTCCCCGCTGCTTCATCTATTCGTCTCCCGTGCCTCTATTACCGCTGAACCGGTCAGTGTACGAATTCCCTTTTCATGTTCATGCAATATGGTTCTGAGTCTTGCCAGCTCTCGCCTGACAATACGCACCTTGGCGGTATTGTCAAGCTGATGCAGCGCCAACTGGAACTTAAGGTTTGCCAGCTCTTCACTCTTCTCGGCGACCTTGTCCCTAAGTTCGGCCGGCGACAGTTCTCGTACTTCACGCGATTTCACGATAAAACCTCAATCTATCCGGGCAACGAAACGACAATTAATCGGAAGTTTGGCTGTGGCGAGTTTCATTGCCCTGCGGGCAACATCTTCACCCACTCCTTCAAGCTCAAACATCACACGTCCGGGTTTCACCACCGCCACCCAGAATTCAGGATTGCCCTTGCCTTTGCCCATCCTTGTCTCCGCCGGTTTCTTGGTGACCGGTTTGTCAGGAAATATACGGATCCAAACCTTGCCGCCGCGCTTGATGTGCCGGGTGATGGCGATACGGGCGGCTTCGATCTGACGCGCCGTGATCCAGGCCGGCTCCAGCGCCTTCAGTCCGTACTTACCGAATGAAACCGTCGAACCGCGGTACGCCTTCCCCCGCATTCGACCGCGATGTACCTTTCTATGTGGAACGCGTTTCGGTGATAACATAGTCCTTACCGATTATCATGTCTGCGATTTGGGCGGGAATTGCTCCTCCTTCGAACCGGACGTGAACCACCCTTCTGGTTTTCCGTACGGGCTGTTTCGCCCTTTCCCAACACTTCACCCTTGCAGATCCAGACCTTCACTCCGATCGTGCCGTAGGTTGTATAGGCTACCTTCAGCGAATAGTCGATATCGGCGCGCAGGGTGTGTAACGGGATGCGGCCGTCCTTGTACATCTCGCGACGCGCCATCTCCGCGCCGCCCAAACGCCCTTTGCAAATAATCTTCACACCCTCGGCACCCATGCGCCGGGTGGCCTGGAGCGCCCGCTTCATGGCGCGCCGAAAGGAAACGCGCCCGGTAAGTTGCTGGGCAAGGCTTTCCGCCACCAGCGACGCCTCGAGCTCCGGTAGCTTTATCTCGAGTATGTTCAACTGGACTTCTTTTCCGCTCAGCGATTTAAGCTCGGCGCGCAACTTCTCAACATCGGCACCCTTTCGCCCGATAACGATCCCCGGACGAGCCGTGTGAATATTGACGGTTATCTGCTTCAGTGTACGCTCAATTTCAACCCGCGCCACGCCTGCATTGTGAAGCCGCTGTTCGAGGTAGCGACGAAGCATCAGATCCTCGGTTAACTTCTCCGAGAACCTGCGTTCGTCGAACCAGTTCGAAAACCAGGTTCGATTGATTCCCAACCTGAGTCCGATTGGATTGGTTTTCTGTCCCATTAAACTCCTGTCTGTGTTACCCGGCGAGCTCCGGCTTTTCAGCCAGAAACATCACACCTCCGGGAACCTTCCAACGTCTTATTTCTTCTGTAGCAGTTCTTCCCTTGACAAACGCTGAACCGATCCTGAACCACAACCTGTGCGCGAGGCTGACAGGTGCGCAGACCGCCCTGAAAAACGACCCGGGTACGCGCGGAAACATGTCATGCAATACAAACCACAGGTTGTTGATATCCGGTTCAATCCATCTGATTTCAAAGCCCGCATTCCTCAGCAGTGAGCTGACCGCCCAGTGAGTCATGTGAAAATATGAATCGTGAAAGCCTTCAATGAACGCCACCCAGCCGTGAAAATATCCGCCGGGCTTCAGGATGCGAAACACCTCCTCCACCACGACCCAGGGATAACGAAAGTGTTCCATAACCGCGTGACCGGTCGCCAGATCGAAGCTTCCAGAGATAAAAGGTATTGCATGGGCATCGCCGATAATCGGCGCGGCCGGACTATCGCAGTCGAAACCTATATATGTATATCCAGCACGCTCTATAAACGGTCGCTTAATATCCACCGGTCCGCAGCCGACATCGAGACAGACGGCATTTTTATCTTCCGAAACGGGAATCGAACTGTAATAATGCTTCGCCGTTCTGGAAAGCCCGGGAACGCCCCTTACCGTATGGTTGATCCGTTTGGGCATGGGGGCTTCAGTTGACTCACGAAAACAATCGGGTGAGAGCGTCAATTCAACACTAACGTTCTTGGGTTTTTGCAGTCTTAAATCAGGTCGCCCGAATTCATCAAACCCATAGACCTGGTCACATGTCGTACAGAATAATTCATCCGCCTTCACTATCAGCTTTGAATTGCAGAATGGACATGCAAAGAACTCCCGCGCCGTCAGAATATCATCCTTTATGGGCATTTCAAAGAGTCACCATATAATCGCATCGAGGCTTATGTATCAGATAATCGGTACGTCCATTAAGCGCAAGCATTAAAAAGTCCCGTCAAATCACGACAATTCGAAAGCGCCCCATAAGGGATTATTTGCCCGGTTTTTCCCGGGCGGCAACAACCACGGTAAGATGACTGGATCTCTTGCGTATCCTGCTTGCCCGCCCCATGGCTCGTGGTCTCCAGCGGCGCAATGTGGGCCCCTCGTCGACCCGTATTTCCTTGATGTAGACCTCAGACGGATCCAGTTTGGCGGCTTCCGCTGATGACATCAGGTTTGCCAGCGCGGAACGGATGGTCTTCGCAACAGTCCCGGACGATCCCTTGTTCGAAAAGTGCAGTTTATTCACCGCACTCCGGACATTCGATCCTCTGACCATGTCCACCACCAATCTCATCTTACGCGGTGAAATACCTACCCAACGTGCAACTGCTCTTGCTTCCAGCGACATCTTTAATCCTCAATGCTCTGCTTATTTTACTTTTGTTCCACGTTCGGACTTCTTGCCGCCATGTGAACGGAATGTCCTGGTCGGGGAAAATTCACCCAATTTGTGTCCGACCATGTTTTCAGTGATAAATATCGGAAGAAACTTCCGCCCGTTATGCACAGCAATGGTATGACCGACAAACTCCGGTGGAATCATCGATCGCCTTGCCCAGGTCTTGACGACCTTTTTCTGACCGGATTTGCTGAGTTCCTCAATCCTGGCAAGCAGTTTCTTGTCGATATACGGTCCTTTTTTCAGTGACCTCGCCATACATCAGCCTTATTCATCAAAGTTTATGATAACCGTTTGTTCTTTCGCCTCTGGACAATCAAACGATCGGAAGCCTTGCGTCGTCTGGTCTTGAAACCCTTGGTCGGCTTTCCCCACGGTGTACAGGGATGCCGTCCGCCGGACGATTTCCCCTCGCCGCCTCCCATCGGGTGGTCGACCGGGTTCATAACCACGCCGCGGGACTGTGGTCTGCGTCCCCGCCAGCGGTTACGTCCCGCCTTGCCCTGAGCCACCTTTTCATGGTCATGGTTGCCTACTGAGCCTATGGTTGCCAGGCATTCCTGTCGAAACAGCCTGATCTCTCCCGAAGGCATTCTCAGCAGTACGGACAACCCGTCCTTCGCCATCACCTGAACCCCCGTCCCGGCGCCACGTGCAATTTGACCGCCCTTCCCGGGCTTCAATTCAACATTGTGAACAGTCGTGCCGAGCGGAATGTCCGAGAGCGGCATCGCATTGCCGGGATGAATATCCAGATCCGGTCCGGATTGGACCTTATCCCCCACCTTCAACCCGATGGGACTGATGATATAACGTTTCTCGCCGTCGGCATAATTCAGCAATGCTATGTTGGCTGAACGGTTCGGATCGTACTCGATCGCCGCAACCTTTGCCGGAATGCCCTTTTTGTCACGTTTGAAATCAATGCTGCGATAGCGCCGCTTGTGCCCCCCGCCTCTGTGCCGCGATGTTTTTCGACCCAGGCTGTTGCGCCCGCCACTCTTTTTCAAACCCTTGACGAGCCGCTTTTCAGGCGGTTTGGCGGTTAACTCACTGAAGTCGAGCACGCTCATATAGCGCTGCGACGGCGTAACCGGTTTGCGTTTTTTTACCGGCATTGTCTATGCCCCCTCGAAAAGCTCAATTTTCTCACCTTCGGCAAGAGTGACGATCGCCTTTTTCCAGTCAGGTCGACGTCCTGAAAACCGTCCGAGTCTCTTCAACTTACCCGGCACATTTATTGTCCGCACCTTGGTTACCTGCACTTTGAAACGATCTTCAACAGCCCGTTTGATCTCAATTTTATTTGAGCTCGGTGCAACCTCGAAAACATATTGGTTCAGCTTTTCCTGCAGTTTGGTCACCTTTTCAGTAATCAGGGGACGACGGATGATATCGAGATTACTCTTCACCGATCAATCCTCCGGTGAGTGTCTCGACGGCTGAACGACTTAAGATCAGGCGCCTGGCGCGCAATATATCGTAGGTTGACGCAGTCAACGCCTCGCGTATTTCCAGACGCGGTATATTGCGACATGATTTCATAACCGACGGCTTGTAACAATCAACCAGTATGAGGGCTGATTGTCCGGCGGCCTCGAAGCTGTTCAGCATGGATGCTATGACCCGTGTTTTCGGCTGTTCGATATCAAAATCCTCTACGAGCAAAATGGCTCCGGTTTGCGCCTTCAGGCTGAGCGCGACCTTCCTCGCAAACTTCTTCACTTTCAAGGGAAGTTTCATCTTGTGATCATGTGGCTGCGGTCCGAAGGTTATTCCGCCGCCGCGCCAGATCGGTGACCGCAACGTTCCCGCCCGCGCCGCCCCGCGCCCCTTCTGTCGCCATGGCTTGGCGCCACCGCCCCTGACCATGCTGCGCGTTCGCGACGAATGCGTTCCCTGGCGGCGATTGGCAAGCTCCGCCTTAACCGCGAGGTACAGCACATGATCGTTCTTGGGCAAACCGAACAAGCGGGGATCGAGCTCCAGCAGTTCACCGGTATCAGAACCGTCCATCCGCCTTACCGGTAATTTCAACAGGGTTTTCTGATCGTCGATGGCGTCGGTGGTATCTTTCACTTCGGTCTCCATTACGATTTACTCCCCGGGTCCTGTTTTCCGTATTCTGATCAGACCACCCGGCGCTCCGGGTATCGCTCCCTTGACCATCATCAAGCCCTTGTCGCTGTCTATTTTAATCACCCGCAGGTTCTTGACCGTCACCCGCTTGTTACCCATTCTTCCCGCCATACGCTTCCCGGGCCAGACCCGCGCGGGATAGGAAGCGTTGCCTATCGAGCCGGGTCCCCGGAACTGTTCATGTGTTCCATGCGTCTGGCCTGGACTCTTGAAACCGTAACGTTTTATCACACCTGCAAACCCCCGCCCCTTGCTGATACCGGTTACATCAATTCTGTCACCGGTCTCGAAGAGATCCACCTTCAGCACGTCACCTGGTTTATGATCCCCCTCGAAATCGCGAAACTCAACCAGGATACGATGCGGCTTGACGCCGGCTTTTTCGAAATGACCGGAGCGCGGCTTATTCGCCAGATTCGACCTGACCGGGTCAAATGCAAGCTGAAGCGCGCTGTATTTGTTACGTTCAGGCGTCTTAACCTGAACAACAGGACATGGTCCAGCTTCAATGACCGTTACTGCCGTCAATTTACCATCGTCGAAGATGGAAGCCATCCCCTTCTTTCTTCCCAATAGACCGATCATGTCTTTATCTCAATGTCCACGCCGGCAGGCAGCTCCAGACGCATCAAGGCGTCAATGGTACGCGACGAGGAGTTCAGAATATCAATCAAACGTTTGTGGACACGTGTCTCGAACTGTTCGCGCGATTTTTTGTCCACGTGAGGACTGCGCAGAACCGTGTAAACCCGGCGTTTGGTCGGCAGCGGTATGGGGCCCGATATCGCCGCTCCCGTCGCTCTGGCGGTTCTAATGATCTTTTCCGTCGACTTGTCGATCAGGTTATGATCGTAAGCCTTCAGCTTAATGCGTATGGTTTGTCCCGGCATTTCTATCGCTTAACGTTTAGACAACCTGTAAATCATGGCCGATGTATGAACATCGTTACCATAGAGTGCGATTATTGCAACAGCTTAAGAAGATAAATATCTTTCCCGCTAAAAGCCACTATTAACAAGGCAAATTACAACTTGACTGAAAATAATCTCAATTGATTCATGATGTAAAACGCGGATATTTAGATGATCGTCTCATTCATGAATTCACGTGATGGGATTGCCGAATTAGTAACCTCTTATTTTCTCTAAAGTGTCCGACTGGTACTGAGGTGGAATCTGCTCGTAACGATCAAATTCCATTGTAAACAATGCCCGTCCCTGGCTCAATGATCTGATCTGGGTGGCATAACCGAACATCGTCGCCAATGGAACTTCAGCGGAAATCACCTGTCCATTACTCCTGGATTCAATGCCCAGAATCCGGGCTCTGCGGGCGTTCAAATCACCTGTAATATCTCCCATGTAAATATCGGGCAGGATTATCTCAAGCTTCATGATCGGTTCGAGCAGTACCGGATCCGCTCTCTTCAAGGCATCCTGCAAAGCCATCGATCCGGCGATCTTGAACGCGATATCGGATGAATCAACTTCATGATAAGATCCATCGACAAGGATTACTATGATGTCGGTGAGTGGAAAGGATGCCAGCGGACCGTTCTCAAGGGCTCCGCGGATACCCTTGTTGATCGGTTCGATAAACTCCTGGGGAATCGCTCCGCCCCTGATGTGATTTTCAAACCTGTAACCGCTAAGTCTCTCGCCGGGTTCCACCTCGATCTTAACGTGACCATATTGACCGTGACCTCCAGTCTGACGAATGAACTTACCCTCTCCGACGGCATGAGCCGTTATGGTCTCCCGGTATGACACCCGAGGGTTGCCCTGCCGAACATTGACACTGAACTCACGTCTAACTCTTTCGATCAACACTTCAAGGTGCAGCTCTCCCATACCGGAAATGATCGTCTGACCGCTTTCCGAATCCTGATTGACCTCGAAAGTCGGATCTTCATCGGCGATCTTGGTCAGGGCGTCGAAGAGTTTGGACTGCTCCTGTTGGCTATAAGGCTCGACTGATACTGAGATGACCGGTTCAGGAAAGCTCATTCGTTCGAGAATGATGGGCCGTTTCGGGTCGCAGATTGTCTCTCCGGTGCGAGTTTTCTTCAAACCTATAACGGCGATGATGCTGCCCGCCCCGGCCGTTTTAAGATCCTCCCGCTTGTTGGCGAACATCCTGACGATTCTGTTTATACGCTCGCGCTTACCGTTGTTTGTATTTATTATGGAATCACCGGTAGAGATGGAGCCCGAATAAATCCGGATATAAGTCAGTCTTCCCATGTAGGGATCGGTTACAATCTTGAACGCCAGCGCGGCAAGCGGTCCTTTTGAATCAGGCTCGCGAGTCTCTTCGCGTTCCGTGCGGGGATTGATGCCCTTGATCGCCGGCACATCCAAGGGACTGGGAAGAAAGTTGACAATCGCATCAAGCAGGCGTTGCACCCCCTTATACCGGAATGATGATCCGCACAGAACAGGCGTAACGGAACAATCAATCGTCGCGCGACGCAGGGCGTTGATAATCTCCTGCGGCTCTATAGACTCGCCATCAAGAAACTTCTCCATCAGAGAATCGTCAATATCCGACACCGATTCCAGGAGTTTCTCGTGCCACTTGTTCGCCTCTTCAACCAGGTCATCCGGGATTTCCGACTCCTCCCATTTCACGCCGAGGCTGTCTTCAGAGAACGTTACCGATTTCATTCGTATCAGGTCGATCATTCCGTTGAAGAGCTCACCCTGCCCCAGGGGAATCTGGACTGGGATCGGTACCGCACCCAGACGATCCTTCATCATCTCCAGCACGCGGAAGAAATCCGCACCCACCCTGTCCATCTTGTTGATGTATGCTATACGCGGAACGCCGTATCCTTCAGCCTGGCGCCAGACTGTCTCAGATTGCGGCTCCACGCCACCGACGGCACAGAAAATAGCCACCGCGCCATCAAGAACACGCAGTGACCGTTCAACCTCAGCGGTAAAATCAACATGTCCCGGCGTGTCGATGATGTTTATCTGGTGATCCTTCCAGGGACATGTGGTCGAAGCCGAAGTTATAGTGATGCCGCGTTCCCGTTCCTGTTCCATCCAGTCCATCACCGCGGTACCGTCATGAACCTCACCCATCTTGTAGGTTTGACCGGTATAATACAGGATGCGTTCGGTGGTTGTGGTTTTACCGGCGTCTATGTGAGCCATGATACCGATGTTGCGCACCTTCACCAGGTTCTCTGGAGAATCAACGTTGTTACCGTTGTGTTTCCCGTTATGTTTCCCGTTATGTTTGTTGTTGTTCATCGTGTAAAAAATGAAAAAGCAGCTCGAGGCTGCTCTATCTGATTATTGGCATCCCAGGATAATTGATCTGTATTCATAATCTGGAAAGAAGCATATAAACATATACTGAAATCCTGAACAAACCACACCGGGGTGATTGTGGCTCAAGATAAATCTCTGGCTTGAGAGGCTGACGACCAATATCAGCAATGTCCTCCAACATCAGCTTTAGCAAATGTTTGAAGCCTCTTAATTAAACTTGTATACGACTTTTAATTCAGTCGGTTAATCCACGCATTAGAGCGAATTGCAGGCTCGATCGGCTACCAGCGAAAATGAGCGAAGGCACGGTTTGCTTCAGCCATCTTCAATGTGTCTTCCTTCTTCTTGATGGTCGGCCCTTCGTTGTTGGCTGCGGCAATCAGTTCCGATGCGAGATTGGCGGCCATGGTTTTTTCATGCCTGGTCTTGGCAAAGTTGATAAGCCACCGTATCGCGAGCGCCTGCTGCCTCTGCGAACGCACCTCGATCGGGACCTGGTAGGTTGAACCACCCACCCGCCTGGACTTGACCTCAAGCTTCGGCTTCGCGTTTTCCAAAGCCTGGTGAAACAGTTCCAGACCGTCCTTCTTGGTGCGCTCGCTCATCAGGTCCACCGCCCTATAAAATATCCGCTCTGCAGTGCTCTTCTTGCCTTTCCTGAGAAGACAATTGATGAACTTCGACACAAGCACGTCGTTGTACTTGGGATCCGGAAGAATATTCCGTACTGTTGCTCTTTTACGTCTTGACATGTTTCTCCATCAGGCTTTCCTCTTGCGCTTTGTACCGTACTTAGAGCGTCCCTTGTTGCGGTCCTCAACTCCGGCGGTATCCTGCGTGCCGCGGATGACGTGGTAGCGTACTCCCGGCAGATCCTTGACACGACCGCCCCTGATCAACACAATCGAGTGTTCCTGCAGGTTGTGTCCTTCACCAGGAATATAGCTGGTCACCTCAATACCGTTCGACAACCTCACCCGGGCGACCTTGCGCAGGGCGGAATTTGGTTTCTTCGGTGTGGTGGTATAAACCCTGACGCAGACTCCCCGTTTCTGGGGGCAGTTCTGTAACGCTGGCGCCATGCTCTTGGATTTCTTCGTCCAGCGTCCTTTACGAACCAATTGGTTCAAAGTCGGCAATTAACACCTCTTGTAAATTTCATTGAGAGGTCCCCATACTGCCTACTTGCATATATAACCGTTATTAAAAAAGTCACAATTTTGTCATACCGACGAAGGCGGGAATCCAGATAAGCATTTGATATTACGTAAGTTGCCTGGATTCCCGCCTTCGCGGGAATGACAGCATCTTTCATACGCTTTTTTACTCAAGTAGGTACTACTATA
>JALGVR010000045.1 GCA_025774605.1 bacterium
GGTAAAGCCTCCCTGTCCCAGTTCCCGGTAGTTCACCGGCAACCGCTGGTTGTTGTTGCGAAACAGTTCAACTCTGTTTTTGAGCAGGTTCAGCGCCTGGTAAACGCCGCGCATTTCGTTGTAGCGATTATAATAGAGGCGATTAAATGACCGCAGCCGCCGTACGATTCCCTCATCGAGTCGTGATGCGAACTGAATCAACTGATAGCCGCCGTCGCCCGGGACGCTGAAGTATTCCAGGGCGCGGTTCCAGACCAGGCTCTGGACTTTCTGCTTGAGATCAGGATCCCAGGTACGGCAGGAATCGAGCAGGGTGATCGCCTCACGGATCCGGTTTTTCTCGCGGATTATAACGACCGCGGCTTCATAGAGCGCTCGCGCTGCCGCCAATTGTGATGCCGGATCATCGCTCCGAATGCTGTCCAGTTCCGCGAAACCTTCGTCGATGTTGCCTTCAACAAACAGCGACACGGCGTGTAGCCTGACGAATCTCATGTCCTCGCGTTCCGCGCCCGTCATCTGATCGAGAACGGCGAGGGCGGATTTGAAATCATACGCAGCGATCAGCTCCTCAGCGTGGTCGAGCGGATCGCTGACACAGCCGAAAGAGAAAACGAACAAGGATGCTGCCAGAGCAACCTGGCCGGCGTGTCCGGTTAATCGGGACTTCATCGAATCCCGGATCCTGTGTCGAACCGGTTGGGGATTAATGTTGATTCTGGCACCAGATCATCAGCGCTTTCTGACCGTGCAACCTGTTTTCAGCCTGGTCGAACACCACCGAGTGCGGTCCGTCCATGACTTCATCGGTGATCTCCCTGCCCCGTTCGGCCGGCAGGCAGTGCATGACGATACAGTCTCTTCCGGCTTCATCCACGCGCGCCTGATTAAGCTGCATCCTCTCCAGCATCGCCGCGTGCTCTTTCGCCTTGTCCTTCTCGCCCATCGAAGCCCAGACGTCGGTGTAGAGCACGTCTGCGTCCTTTGCCGCCGCTGAAGCGTCGTCGGTAACGGTGACCCCGCCGGCTGCGCCGGTCATCGCATTCGTCATGAACTCAACGCCCGGATGGGTGTCGGGAGCGGTGGCGATCCAGAGGTCGATGTTCAGCAGCTTTGCGGCGTTGATCCAGGAACGCGCCATGTTGTTGCCGTCGCCGAAATAGGCGACCTTGATCCCCTCGACCCGTCCAAGTTTCTCCTTGACGGTCATTAAATCACAGAAAACCTGGCAGGGGTGCAGCAGGTCGGTCAGGGCATTGATAACCGGAATGTCGGCGTATTCCGCCAATTCCTCAATGTCCTTCTGGTGAAAGGTTCGGATTACGATCATACCCAGGTAGCGCGACAGCACGCGAGCGGCGTCGGCGATCGATTCACGTTCGCCGAGTTTGATCTCCCGGTCGGTGATAAACATCGACCGGCCGCCGAGCTGCCCGACGCCGACCTCGAAGGAGGTGCGTGTCCTGAGCGAGGGCTTGTGGAAGATCAATCCGACTGTTCTGCCGGCGAGTGGTTGTGGACAGACGCCGGCGCGCGTCTGATCCTTGACGCGCTCAGCCAGATCGAGTAATCCCAGAAGATCCTCGCGACTAAGATCGGTTATAGCGAGGAAGTCACGGGTTGTATCGGTCATTTAACTCCCTGTTGATGAAGGTTTTGTTGACGTAAGGAGGCGCTAACGGGTTCCTGTGTCATTCCCGACGCTGTCGAAACCGGAAAATTCATTCAAGACGTTCCGCTATCCATTGTCCGGGCGGGTGTTCCTCTCGATCTCTTCCAACAGCTTAATCATTCTGCTCCATGGCGCTTCTTCCCCCTCAGCGCTCCCGGTAATCTCTGAAGTCCCGTCTCCGATGCCGGTGTCGCGGGCTTGTGAAACCTGCTTCAGTATCTCGTCGCGCAGTACTTCGTAGTCGGTCTGGCTCCAGAGCTGTGTTTCCGGCGATGTGGTTCCGCTCTGACCGGCTGTTTCGATCTTCAGCGTGGCGAGTTTCCGCGCCCGTTGCCAGGGACCCTGCATAATGCTTATATTGGTGATCCGTCCGATTGGTATAATTGTCTGTTTGCGCCACCATATGCCGCTGTGGACGCGCAGATCGGCGCTGTCGTAAGTGAACAGGAAACGCCGCCAGTAGGCGCGCAGGTAGAGCAGAATAATCAGTAATGCGACAAGTAATGCAATGATTATTAAGGCGATGATTGTCCAGGCAATCCCCATCAGAACTGCGCCGAGTACGGTTATCAATAGTGCGGCGACCAAGAATATGGTCCAACTCACTGCAACCCAGAGCTTCCAGCATGCCTCAGACAGGTGGATTTCTTTCATTTTATACCTTTTGTTAAGCGGTGCAGGTTATTCTTGACTCCTGCCTGGAGGGCGGACATTCCCAGCCTGTCTGAGAATAGCAAATTGTCTCGGGATTCATCATTCCAACGGAAGCATGCCCTCGCGGACGCGGGGGTTGGAATCCAGTGAAGCTGCTGATACTACGTGTGTTACTGGATTCCATCTTTCGATGGAATGATGAGGTTTGGAGCGTTTTTCTCATTCTAGGACACACTGTTCCTGTCCGCCCCACATAATGCTTTTCCATCATCCCCGTCGATGCCTATTTCATCAGAACCATCTTTTGTGTCACCGTCCGGGAGCCCGCCTGCAGTTGAGCCAGATATACGCCGCTTGGCAGACCGGCGCCGTCGAATGTCGCTGAATGCCCGCCGGCTTCCAGCAGTCCGAAGTCGATCTGGCCGACCAGCCGTCCGCTGATGTCATAGAAAGCGAGCTCGACCGGAGAGCGTTCCGCGAGCGTGAAGTTCAGACGCGCCACCGGGTTGAACGGATTCGGACAGGGAGGATCGAACCTGAACGTCAGAGGGAGCTCAACCTGGTCGGGAATGTTCCACAGCCTGTCGATGGTAAAATAGACCGGGATGTCATAACGGTCCCCCATGGCGTTGTGAAACAATTCGAGAACGACATAATAGTCCCGTTCGGGCATGTCCGACGCGTAAAATCGTACCGCTATATTCTGGGTTTCAGCCGGCGGAACCGATGCCGCAGCCGGATCGATTTCGATCCAGGTCAGGTTTGGTCCCAGCTCCACGCCGAACACGCGGTCTCCGTCCGGATTTGAGACGAGCCCGATGAATGTCCACAGCATCGGATCCCAGTGTTTGGTTATCACGCAGCCCTCCGGCTTGTCGTCCGGGCTGAAATCGAAGAAGTGGACGTCCACGATCTCACCGGTCTCCAGGTTCAGCTTCATCAACCGCAGACGGGGACCCAATTCCGGGTAATTTGTGTTGTCAACCCAGATGTAAAGCGGGAAGCCGTCCGGATCCACCGGGAACCAGCAGAGACCGTACATGCGCAGATTCTGCCCGCCGATGCCGTATGTTGACACCTCCCCGCCGTCCCGGTCGATCTCGAATATCTCGTTGGATGTTATGGAGGTCGTGAAAATCGTACCGCGTTCCCTTGCCCAGACGACAGCGGATGCCGATGAGCGCAGCGGCGAGCGGATCGTGTCGACGAGTTCGCCTTCGGGTGTCATCTCAACGATGTAGTTTCTGTCGATGGCGAGCAGGTTTTCCCCGTTCCAGGTCAGCTCGTTGTAACCGTATCTGTTCGTCGAATCAATAGCATACTGGTCAATATCACCGAGCAGTTCACCCTCCCGATTGAGAATGTAGATCTTGTGCGGAAATTCTCCCCGCTCGTCAGTGCCCGACACGAACAGACTGTCGCGACCGAATGTGACGCCCTTCAGCCAGTAGTCTCCGGTGCGGGACGTGTCGGTGAGGTTGTAATCGAAGAGTAGGTCGAACGGATCATCGCGGTCTCCGGGAGGTTCGGCTTCGTGGTTGATCCTGATGCTGTAATCGAGCGGGCCGTTGCCTTCGTTCCAGACGTTGAAGCCGACCTCGCCGCTCGAATCAGGCCGCAGACCGTAATCGATATCCTCGATATCGATGTTGAACGTCGGGTGGGTCAGGGCGAAGTTGACTTCCTGCGATTCGTCCTCCACAATCTGGACGTCTGCTGCGACCCCGTTGTTGTAATGCCTGCGGCAGGCTGTAACGCCGTAACCACCAACTGGAACGCCCTGGATGTCGAAGTTGCCGTCCTCATCGGTGTTGTCGAAGAAGCCGGTGCCGTCGATCATCACCCGGGCTCCCTCGATCGGCGTTTCATCGGTTATGTCGATTACCCTGCCGTGAACGCCGCCCAATTCGTTGAACGCGCCCGTGGAGAAGCGGATCGCCATCTCGCTCTCCAGGTCGGCTGTGCGGGGGTCCCAGGACTGCCCGTGGGTAATCTCCAACCTGTCAGCGCGGTTGTGTGAACAGATGCCGATGGTTGTCTGTTCGAGTGGATAGTCGCGTCGTGCGCCCAGTCTTGGAATACTGTTATACTGGAATACGATCTCGCCGTCGCCGCTACGGGTTGCGACCACCGTCGGATCGTAAAGGATGACTTCGAACGTGATCCCGCCACCCAGTTGACATGCCCAGTCGCGCCATTCTACAACGAAGCGGGCTTCTTCATCGTCGTAGCGCGTATAGACCGTGCCGGTCCAGATGTCCGTCCAGAACGGCGCCAGCATTGCCGGCGGTGCCAGCGGCGATCCCATTCCCTGGTTGTTCCAGGCGATCTGGTCTGTCCGTCCGAAGCAGAGCCAGCCGTTTGATCCGATGGTGATCTCATCGTACCGTCTTCCGTAGTAGACGAATTCGAACGGCAGGTCGACAAATACCCTGGAGCCGTGGTTGCTGCTGTATCCCTGGTCGTGTGGATCGGGAAGGTTGCCGACGCGGTCTCTGCCGGGAATCCAGTCATACTCGGGGACGAGGTCGGTCTCGGCATCGCGGTTGTCAAACGCCCAGTAGCCATAGCCGTCGGGCCCCTGCGGGCATTCAGCGGTCTGATCTCCGAGTATGGTTGAAAAGGTGATGCTGTCCGAAAGCCCGTCTTCATCGCTGAGCAGCAGTCCGAAAGCCAGTTCGCTGCCCTGGTAGGCATTCGGTCCGGCGAACACCTGGAAGGGGAGGTTCTCGTTGTCCATGGAGCCGTTGTTGTTGCGCTCGAAGATCGTCTCTGCGCGGCGGATCTGTATCTTCGGGTCTTGGCAGTACAGTGTGGCGTTCAATTCCTCAGCGTCGAGTCCGCCCTGGTTCATAATGGTGATCAGCAGATCCTGTTCCTCGCCCGGCTCGAGGTCACCGTCGAGAAACAGATGATCGGTTACCTCGTAGCGATAACCGGTCACCGGCAGGCTGAAATGTGTATTCCATTCCTCATCGCCGCAGACCATCTGCAATGCCAGGTCGATGGCTTCCCCGTCGGGGGTTTCCGGCGCCAGGCCGAGAACGAACGGTCGCTCGCTTTCCACGGTCTCCCCCGGGTTGACCGCGCCGTACTCGATCACACCGCGCAAGATTTCGACGCCGGTGGAGTTGGTGGTCATGGTGACGGTCGCCCCGTCGCAGTCGTCGCTGCCGGTGTTGCGCAGGATCAACATCAGCTCAACCGTCTCGTCAGGGTTGAGCGCCCCGTCGCTGTTGCCGCGGCTGTCGCCGTCCTCGTCGTCGTCGATCCGGGATCCGTCGATCGAGAGATATAACGCTGAAGGGGTGACATTGATCCCGTCTATTACCGGTATGTAATTCTGCCGGGTGACGGTAAACTTGTATTCACCCTCTTCGAGGGGTTCAACAATCAGGCGGGCGGCGCCGTCGTCATCGGTGAATGCCCCATAGCGCACATCATCATTCAGGTAAACGTGGACGTACGCGTCCTTGATTGGATTCTCATCCTCGTCGTAGACCAGCACATCGATGAACGTTTCACCCGCCGGCATCCGTCCGGGAAAGTCCGCCTCCATGACCGCCGGCTCCCGCGTCCGGATCTGCATGGTCGGGTCGCCGAGCAGCGTGTACGTGTAAAAGTAGTAACCGACTGTATTTCCGTTGCCCATGTTCAGGGAAGAGGGGTAAGTGTGCAGGAGAGCCAGCTTTGACGCGACGCAGGCGACGCCCAGATAGCTGACGTCCCGATCCAGTATGGCGTCGTAGAAAGCGCCGTCCATAGTGTTGTTGAACCAGGTGTGGGTGTAAAGATCCGTAGGTCCGAAACAGGCTACGCCGCCGACGGCCTCGCCGCCCCTCCAGGCGCGCAGGAACGCCTCGCCGCGGCATCCTCCCTGCACCTGGTTTTCACCGTATGTGTTGGCGAAATCGTTCGTACCGCAGACCATGCCGGTGACGATGGACAGCAACCAGTCGTTCTGGAGTCCGAGGATGTGATTCTGATGAATTTCACCCCATGTATTGTAACCACGGAAGTTGATGAACCCCACACCGTTGTTTATGGCGGTGAGCATCTCGTTCAAGTTCGGTCGCTGGCCCATATGCCAGTCGGCATAAGCCTGGTGAATGTCGCCGCGCTGGTAACCGTAGTCCTCCATCATCTCACGAACGGCGATCTTGGTGTGTTCACAGGATTTCACGCCGTTGGCGATCAGCAGCGCGCCCTCTATCCAGGGGTCATCAGTAAACGGCTCCGTCTCGTAATTGAGTATCTTCGTTGTCATCCTTTCGGCCTCGGTGATGCTTGCCACGGGCAGGCGACCGATAAACCCATCCGGTATCCAGTCCTCCGGTTCGCCGCCGGTAGGATTGCCGATCCAACGGACGAAATGATTGTCGGAGACATGCCAACTGACCTGATTCGCCTGGCCGTCGAAAAACGTTGGGACCTCGAATCCACCGGCGGCGTCACCAACAAGCAGGACAAATGTCGGCGGCGGATCCCACTCCTCGTAAGCGTTGACAAGCCAGTCCCGGAGATCGTTCTCGTCATCTCCGGTTTCGCCAAGATCCGCCGCCGTGACCAGGAATCCTTTGCGCTTTTTCCATTCGATCAGCGGCTCCAGGGCTTCCTGCAGTTCATCGTTTTCGGCGGTAATAATCACCAGGCGGCCGAGGTTGTCGACCCGCCGGCTGACGTCGTCGCGCCGCGGCGCTTCAGCCGACAGGCAGTTTTCGAGCTCCTGCACGGCTGGCGGCGCTGGACGACCGTTAAGCCGGGGAGCTGATGGATCGGGGTCAAAGGTAACTTCGACGTGGAGATCCTTGGCGAGGTGCAGTTCTCTTCGGGCGGGATTGAAGCGATATGGCGACAACGTAACGACAGCCCAACGCTTGCCTCCTATGATCAACGGCTTTGATAGGGAGGCGGGCTCAGCCGGAATCAGCTTGTCCAGCCGGTAGGCTTCCGGGTGATACGAACGGCTCTGGTTCATTGTCGGATTGTCGGAAGCCGAGCTGGGGAACGGAGCGATGTCTATATTTCGGATGACTTCAGAATCGGTGGATTCGACGCGGAGCGACGGCTTCATCCCGTCAGGGATCTCGACCCATCTGCTCCACGCCGGCAGCGCCGGAGCGCCGGGGCTGCCGACCAGGGCGTCCGCCGGAACATCCAGTTGCCTGAAAACCCGATCATCGACTGCTACGGATTTGAAGCTGACTTTCGGCGGTGTGAAGCCGAAGCTGACAGCGTCATCCATCTTGACGGTGACGGTCAGGAGATCTTGATCATCATGATTATTCCTGATTACCGTTCCGTCCGCAGCGTTCAGGAGCGGTAATGCGACCGTGTCAGCGGCACTGGCGAGTATTAGAGCGAGTGCGGCGATGAAGAGCCGCTTGTTCATTACTATCCTCCGGTGGTTCAAGTTTGGCGTCGGACATGCACGTTGTATCTGTATCCTTCGTTCGTCCCTGGTTTTGATCAGGGGGGTCAGCGCCCGATCTCCTCCATCTCCTGCTCGAGGATCCTGGCGCGCTCCTTGGCTTTACGCATGGCGTCTTCGGCGCGCAGCTTGGCGTTAATGGCTGTCTGACGAGCTTCCTGAATCCGACCGTCCTTTGCCAATTCCGCCGCTTCGTTGAGGAGCTCTTCGGCAGCCCGGTAATCGTCGGTCGCGTGCTCTTCGGCGTCGTATTGTTGAGCTTCGTTTATGGCTCTTTCAGCGCGTTTTAACTCACGCTCGGCCGTCATGTCGCAACCGATCAGGTTGAGAGTGAAGATCAATGCCAGACCAACAAGTATAAAATTAGATACACGAGACATTTCTTTGTCCTCCAAGTTGCAGATTGTCTCAATTTTACGATCTATCTTCAGACAATAATCTGTTGATGTACTTTTTTCGGGTCGTCGCACAGCCTACCGTTGTGCCAACTGCATCATATCCCACATCGGCAGAAAGATCGCCAGCATCAGCACCATGACCATGCCCCCCATTCCCAGTGTCAGTATCGGTTCGATCAACGCCGTCATTCCGTCCACGGAGCGCATGACCTCCTGTTCGTAGAAATCGGCGATGTTTGCCAGCATTTCATCGAGCGCCCCGGCCTCTTCACCCACCGAGATCATCTTGACAACCAGCGGCGGGAAAAAGCCGGTATCGCCCAGCGAGACGGCGACACCCCTTCCATGTTCCACGTCTTCGGAAGCTTTATTCAGCGCTTTGCCGAGAACCTGGTTGCCGAGTATGCGTGAAACGATGGAAAAGATCTGCAGGATGGGCAGTCCGGCACGTGAAAGGGTCTCAAATATCCTGGTGAAGCGTGTCATTGCCGCCTTCAGGACCAGAGGTCCGAAGATGGGCATCTTCAGAACGGTGCTGTCCCACCAATAACTGCCCATGTCCGTCTTGATGAACCAGCGGAAGCCGAAAACGATGACAGAGATCCCAAGCAGTATCATCCACCAGTATGAGAGCACGAAATCGGCGAGAGCCATCAGGATTATGGTGGGAAGCGGCAGGTCCAGACCAACCTGTTTGAAAATACCGGCAAACTTGGGAACCACCATCGTCACCAGGACTATGAAGGCGACTATCATGGCCGATACGACCATTATGGGATAACGCAACGCGCTTTTCACCTTTGCCTTGGTTTCCGCGTCGCGTTTCATCACGTCGGCTATGCGTGTAAGTATGCTGTCCAGAACACCGCCGGCTTCGCCCGCCATGACCGTGTTTACGTACAGATCATCGAAGACCTTCGGATGCTTTGACAGTGCGGCGGAAAAATCCTCGCCGCTCGCAATATCCTCAGCGACCTCGATCAGCACTTCGGCTAAATTGGGGTTGTCCGCCTGCCCCGACAGTGTCTCAAGCGCAGCCAGAATGGGCACGCCCGCCCTGAGCAACGTTGAAAGCTGGCGCGTGCAATCGATGACCTCACGAACCGAGATCTTCTTGCGCTTCCCCTTCTTGTTGATTCTCAGGGGCGAGGCTTTCCCGCCTGTTTTAGCTGAGCGGTGAGGTTCAACCTTAACCGGGAGCAGGTTCTGAGCCTGGATAGTCCGCTGCGCCGCCGCGATGTCGGCGGCATCCAGAACGCCGGTGATCTCCTTGCCGGTTTCGTTTATGGCGGTATAGGAGAAGGAAGGCATAAGTTGCCCCTAAAAATATCTAACCTGTAATATACAAATAATTCTGCAAAGTTGGAAAGCATATATCGCCGATTTTTGAATTTTATCCTGATCTTGGGTCATATTATCGCATGGACCGTCCGGTGGTCGGCAGACGTATTTCAGGCAAGGACCTGGGGGTGGCACGGATGGCTCAGTCATTCGGATTTCAGGGATGAAACCCTTAATCCGGTGTCTCCACCGGTGCGGTCAAACCGTGTTCCTCGATCTTTCGGTAGAGGGTGTTTCTGCTGATGCCCAGTTGGCGGGCTGTCAGGGCGATGTTCCACGCATTGGCAGTCAGCGCGTTGCTGATGGCATCCCGCTCCACATCCCTCAAGGGACGCACCTGCGTAATACCGACGTAGTCCGCGCCCGTTCGCGCCTCGGGGCTCAAGCTTGATGCTTGCTGTATTTCGAGCAGTTGAGGAAAATCATCCGCTTTCAACCGGATTCCATCCGAGAGCAGAATCGCCCTCTCGATCGCGTTCTCCAGCTCTCTGATGTTTCCGGGCCAGGGATGGCTGTGCAGCAGCCTTACGGCGTCCGGGTGAATTATGTTGACCTGCCGGTTGTTGCGTTGTCCGAGGCGTTTCAGGAAGTAGTATGTCAGCAGCAGTATATCGCCGTTCCTCTCACGCAGGGGCGGCAGATGAACGGGAAACACGTTGATGCGGTAAAACAGATCGGCGCGGAATTTCCCTTTGTCGACCCGCTGTTCGAGGTTGCGATTGGTGGCGGTCAGCAGTCTGACGTCGACCTTGATGGTCTCGCTGCCGCCGACTCGTTCGAACTCCCCATACTCGATCACGCGTAAAAGTTTGGCTTGCAAAGCGGGGCTCATCTCACCGATTTCGTCGAGAAACAGCGTTCCGTTATGCGCCTGTTCAAACTTGCCTATTGACTGGCTGACCGCTCCGGTGAAGGCGCCCTTCTCGTGGCCGAAGAACTGGCTTTCCAGCAGTCCCTCCGGCACCGCCGCGCAGTTGATGGCGATAAACGGCTGGTTCAGCCGGTCGCAGGCATTGTGTATCATCCTGGCGACGAGCTCCTTGCCGGTGCCGCTCTCGCCGGTGATCAGAATCGGGACCCTGGCATCCGACACCCGGGATAATCGCGCGTAAATATCGTTGATTTCCGCGGTCTGGCTCAACATCCTGCTGTAACCATAGCGGGATTCAAGGTCTTCTTTCAGGCGGTCTATATTGCGATACCAGGTTTCGGTGTTCATATATTCCCTGCATCGCGCAACGAGTTCCGGGTAGCTGTTCTTATCCGGTGGTATCGGCGGGGGGTAACCAAGCCGGCGCATATCCTCGGCTTCATGGCTCATCTGCGGTGGACCGACCGGAATTACCGCCAGGTTCGGTTTCAGCTTTTTCAACCTGCCGGCGAGCTCCAGACCGCTGAACAGCGGCAGTTTCAGCTGCAGCACCAGCAGGTCGAACGCGCTGATTCCCATCATCTGAAGGGCGGTATCGGCGGTGACGGCATGCTGGATGCTGAAACGATCGTCGAGGTCCCTCTTCAAACCGACAGCGGTGCGTCGCCGCCTGTCCACAACCAGGATGCGGTAGGGATTGTCACCGGTGAATACATCTGCAGGCATCTGTCCGTTTCTGATCATAAGTCCATCACCTGGATGGACCGCCGACCCAATCGCAACGGCAGGATGAACGTCAGGGCGTTCAAGCCGGTGACCAGCGCCAGCGCCTGCAGTATTTTAGCGGCGGGGAAAGGTCCTTCACCGGTCAGATAGACGAAATAACCGCGCGCCGGCCATGCCAGGACAGCCACCATCAGACTCACGTAAACAAGGCTGATGACCACGGTTAAAACCCCGCCGGGCGTGGAGGCTATGCGCATGGGGCTCTCGTCCCTGAAATCCGGCAGCAGCGCGCCAAGACCGATTGCCAGCGCTGTCAACGTCGCGCCCATCATGAAGATGGCCGCCGTCGTCAGAATCATCATGGTGTGACCGACGTGCAGTGATTGATTGGAAAAGTAAATAATCAGTTCGCACAGCCCCAGGAATATCAGGAAGGCCAGGAAGAACTTCTCCCAGAACAGGACGCCGATGGAGACCGGAGCCGAACGAACCAGCCAGAAACCGCGACCCTCCAGGCTGATCAGCGGGAAGATGAAGCGAACCGAAAGCGTCGCCAGTATGAAGCCGGTAAAGGCAAAGTTAAGGAACAGAACCAGCGTTTTCCAATAGGGATTGGTAAAATCGAAGCGGCTTGATACATACAGGAGGTTGAACAGATAGATGAGTAAAAAGGCGACAAGGATCAGAAACTGCGCCCACTGGTTGGGATTGCGGACGAACTGCAGAATGTCCTTGAGCAGCAGCGATTTCATGGGATTGGGGATAAAGCCTGAAGTAAACCGGTTGGCGATGGTGGAAGTCAACCGGTTCCCGCCCCGTCCGGCGGTTTCACCGAACACTATCCAACTCTTGTAATATATCCTCTCTGCCGCGAGGTAAATCCAGCGCAGCCAGACGATTGCAGTGAGCGACAGGAAGAGGATGAGAAACAGGGCTCGACGCCCGTTCCCCTGATGAATCGAGCGCATGGACGATGTCAGCCAGTGGGCGGGTGTGATGATACTCCGGCTCTGCTGGTCAAGCTGAGCCAGGTATCTTTCCACGGTTGACGTGCGAGCCACACCTCCAACGATCAGGCTTCGATCCTGTCGGGTAATCTGCCAACCGATGAAGCCAAGGCTTGCTGCAAGCGCCAGGATCACGATCATTCTGGGTGAGATCTTTCGCGTCAGAAAGATGAAGACCATCAACAACAGGGATCCCAATTCCGCCGAGATGAGAACGAGAGGCAACAGGCCGAATATCACCAGGCCGATTATCACCCAGATCGACAGATCGAATTGCCAGCCCCAGGCGACTATGATGGGAATACCCAAAACAGCCAGCGACCACGAGCTGTAGACCAGGTTGTCGGTGAAGCGTCCGAGGAAGATACTTCCCGGTGAGACCGGCCGGGCGAAGAGGAATTCCGTTTCGGGCGAGCGGAAGATCGTGGCGATACCGGTGATGAGATTGCTCACCACCAGGAGCCCGAACACGGTTAAGATCGTGATGCCGATCATCCGCCACAGCAACGGCTCGCCGATGTCCCTGTACTGCAGCATATTGTCGAAGACCGCATGGAAAAAGAGGGTTGCGCCGATGGAGAATCCGGTGATGACCACCAGGGAGGCAAGCTTGCCCAGTCGCCCCGCCATGCTGTCAAGCGCCAGTGAGCCCAACAGGATTCTGAGCTTCCATCCTGCCAGGGTGACGGGGAAGCGGCTCACAAAACACCCGACTGAGAGGTTGCGGCGATGAACATGTCTTCCAGGCTGCCGTAAACTTCGTTCATTTCAACAAGTCTCCCGCAGGTGATCAGTCTTCCCCGGTGAATTATGCCGATCCTGTCGCACAGCTCCTCAGCGTCGGACAAGGTGTGCGTGGAGAAGAAAACCGTGCCTCCATTCCGGCAGTAATCCTTCAGGATAACCTTTAATTTTCTCACGGCGTTGGGATCAAGTCCGACCATCGGTTCATCGATGATGATGATTTTCGGGTCGTGGAGGAAGGCCGAAGCGGTCACCAGCCGCTGTTTCATGCCGTGGGAATATTCCCCGGCGCGCTTGTCGATCATGTCGCCGATACCGAACATGTCGGTCAACTCGGCAACCCTTCGCTTGGTGTATGAATGATCAAGTTTGTACAGACCGGCTGAGAAGTGAAGGTACTCGCGCCCGGTAAGACTTTCATATATGTACGGACTGTCCGGCACAAAACCAAAGAGGCGCTTGGCCTCCAGGGGATGATCCTGAATGTCGTAACCCGCGATGAGAACGGTCCCGGATGTCGGCTTCACCAGTCCCGCCGCCATCTTCATGGCGGTCGTTTTGCCGGCGCCGTTCGGACCGAGGAAACCGAACAACTCACCCGGCTGCAGCGTCAGATCCAGGTTGTCCACTGCTGTTACGCTGCCGTACCTCTTAGTGGCGGCAGCGAACGAAACAGCCGCGGTCGATACCGAAAAATCAGAGTGCCCTGCTATCATCGGGTGGAACCCGGGAGTGATTTTCTCCGTAGTGATTCGTAAATCAGCATTAAACCGCAAATTTAATAACAAATAAGGCGAAAGTCAATCAATATGACGGTATGGCCGAAGTGTCATGTGTCGTTAAGTGAGAGCATAATAAACTTGACAGCGCGTTATATTTTGGATATATTAACAAGCTTGAAATTCACAAACGGTGAGTGTAGCTCAGTCGGTAGAGCACCAGGTTGTGGCCCTGGTGGTCGTGGGTTCAAGTCCCATCACTCACCCGAGTTTGCATGGCCTCATCGTCCAGTGGTTAGGACACAGGGTTTTCGACCCTGCAACGGGAGTTCGATTCTCCCTGGGGCTACATGATGAGGAGGGGTTCGGCCTTAGCTTCTCGGGACAGGAAGTATAAGCTCCCGTAAAATATGCTGGAGGTAAAATGGCGCTGATAGTAATCCGGAGGATCGTCGGTGCTTTTGTTATGACCGCTGGAATACTCAAGTTATGTGCCGAAATAGGTTGGGGTGGCACCATAGGCGTACTGCTGGTTTTAACAGGATTTGCCATCGTTGCGGGCAGTAAAGAATTCTTCTGGAGTGTAGCCAAGGAGCACAGATTAATGCGAGAAAAGAAGGCTGTTGCTTCAGATTAGGTCGTCATCACTTGCCGAAGTGCATCTTGTCTATGTGGTTATTGGTCCGGTCACCTGTTAATCAGGGTCTGTTAAAATGCCGTCAGGCGTCATACCTCGGAAGCGTGTATCCAGAGAAGTTGCTGATATTGCGTGTGTTACTGGATTCCATCTTTCGATGGCATGATGAGGTTCGGCGCGTTTTTCTCATTCCCGGACACACTGCTTCGCAGGAATGTCCGCCCTCCAAGCCCAATTGAAAGTATCCCACCAACAGTTATTCATCCTCTCCGCAGGTGTCGACTCTAAACGATCCCGTTAAGTATAAACGCCGCTTACACGTTAAACCTTATCAGCAGGACATCACCGTCCGCAACCACGTAGTCCCTGCCCTCGAGCCTCAGCTTTCCCGTCTCCTTAAGCCTGCCGTATGATCCGTCCATTTCGACCAACTCATCCCAGCGGCACACTTCAGCCCGGATAAATCCTCTGGCGAGATCGTTGTGGATTGCAGCCGCGGCTTGCACGGCGGTCGATCCGGCCGGGATAGACCAGGCGCGGCTCTCCTTTTCGCTGGTGGTAAAGAAGGTTACCAGACCGAGCAGGTTGAAGGTCGCCCTGGTTATCCGGTCGAGCGCGGGCAGACTGAAGCCGAGGTCGTTCAGAAACGCATCCCGGTCCGATTCCTCCAGCGCGTTGATTTCGGATTCGATCCCCGCCGCCACCGCAGCCCAACCGGTTTTCCTCTCCGGCAGTCCCGTCTCCTGTTTGAGGTCATCCAGTATCCGTCCGGCGTCAGGCACCGATGCTTCGCCCAGATTGAGCACGATCAACAGCGGCTTCAGACTGAGAAACGAATAGCTGCGGAGTATCTTTTCCTCATCCGGCTTGAAATCGTATTCCCGCAGCGCATGTTGGTCGGAGAGCATCTCCTGGCAGTGCGTGAGGATTTTCACTTCACGCTTGAAGTCTGCGTTGTGAAGCCTGGTGATTTTTTCCAGCCGTCGTTCAACGATCGCCAGGTCATTGATGATGAATTCGAGTACGGCGTCGGCTATATCGCGCCCCGGATCGATTGAACCCGACGGATGAGGTATGCTGTCGTCCCGGAACTCCCGCACTACCAGCGCCAGCATGTCGGCATTGTGCAGCTCCGCCAGGTAGCTCGCAGGATATGGCTCCCGGCTCTCTCTGTCGCCAGACTGGCCCGGAATGTCGATGTATTCGACGGTGGCCGGGACGACCCTGGCCGATTTACTCGCACGGGTGATTGCTTCCAGGCGGGAATCACCCAGTTTCGCCACGCCGCGTCTGAGCTCACGTTTGACGTGGATGAGACCGGTTTCGGTTACGCCCGTAAGGATGTTGAAGAGGGTCGTTTTGCCCGAGACCGGCGGACCGATTATACCGCATTTCATGCTATCCTTCACACGTAAGCGTTACCTTCCTCCGTTGAGCTTCCATAAATCACAAAGGGGAAGACCCGGTTGGGTCTTCCCCAAGGCTTTAGGGGGTTTAAAGTCGATTAGCCTACTTTGTCGCGGAATTCTTTACCGGCGGTGAACTTCGGAACCTTCTTGGCGGGGATTTTAATCTTCTGACCGGTTGCGGGATTGCGACCGGAGCGAGCCTTGCGGGAAACGACACCAAAGCTTCCAAAGCCGACCAGGGAGACCTTCTCCCCTTTGGCGACTGCCTCCATCACTGAATCGGTGAAGGTTTTCAGCATTACTTCACAGTCACGTTGCGTAACGTTTGACTTCGCGGCGATAGCGCGAACGAGATCGGATTTGTTCATTGAGCCTCCTCGGGTATTGGGTGGAAGGATTGTTACATGGTCTCTTTCGTCGAATATAAATACCGATCCCCGCCGTGTCAAGTGTAAAAGGGTTTTTTAGCGGTTTTTTTCATTTCAAATACGATTAACCGGACGCCGGCGCTATTTTTCAGGTCGAATCGGGACAAATGTCCTCAGTCCGTCCCTGTTAACCCAGAAGGGAATAGCCTTCTTGCGGTTCTTGAGCTGGTCAGCGGCGTGCTGGTAATCCTCGAGATTTTCGATCTCAATACCGCCTATTTCAGTGATCACATCGCCCTTTTCAAGTAGTCCTGCTGCCGGCGATCCGGGCTCGACGTCGATCACTACAACCCCTCTCATGCCGTCAACCCCGTATCGATGCCCCGCTCCGGATCTTGTGGATGCGACGTTGATGCCGAGCCAGAAGTTCTCCTGCGGCGATGAGGGCTGCTCTGATCGGCTCAGATAGTCGCTGCGCTCGCCCAGCTTGAACTTCATCTTCCTCGACTTGTTATTGTGCCAGACAGTCATTTCAATCTTTGAATCCGGGGGGTAATCAGCGATGATGAAGCGGAATTCCTTGACATTCCTGACCGGTTTGCCTTCGATGGCAGTGATGACCTCACCCCCCTCCAAGCCTCCCTCTTCAGCGGGTGTGTCGGGTTGAACCGAGCTGACGAAGATACCGGCGATGTCGTCATCGATGCCCAGCGCCTCGCGCTTGATGTCGTCCAGTTCAGCAGGATATATTCCCAGGTAACCGCGGTGAACCTCACCGGTGACCAACAACTGGTCAACAACCTTCGACGCGAGATTGATGGGGATGGCAAAGCCTATGCCCTGGCCCTGGGCGTTGATTGCCGTGTTTATGCCGATGACTTCACCGCGTATGTTCACCAGCGGTCCGCCGGAGTTGCCGAAGTTAATGGAGGCGTCGGTCTGGATGAAATCCTGGTAGCTGGGACCTTCCGCTCCGCCAAGACGCAGGTTGCTTCGACCGCGCGCCGAGATGACGCCGACGGTGAGCGTCCAATCGAGACCGAACGGATTGCCGACCGCAATAGCCCATTCCCCGATGCGGATCTTATCGCTGTCGCCGAGCTTGGCTATCATCTCCGGGCTGATCGGTCCCGGGATCTTTATCAACGCGACGTCCGTTTCGGGGTCCGTGCCGATGATTTCGGCGTGTCTTTCATCTCCATTGGCAAGCTTGACGGTTATATCCTCAGCGTCGGAGATGACGTGGTTATTTGTGAGTATGCGACCGTCTTTGTCAATGATGATGCCCGAGCCGCCGCTGGTGATGAGCGGTTTGCGGCTGTTCCGGCGGGGCGGCTCCCCGAAGAAGGGTCCCCAGTCGAAAATATCGAACGGAATTGCTCCCTGTCCGCCGACGGACTTTTCAGCCGTGATGTTGACCACGACCGGTTTGACGATTTCAGCCACCTTGACAAACGGGCTGCTGCCCTGTTTGTCGATCATCGGGACGGAATAACCGGCGGGTTCGGAAGCCGGAGTGTCGATTTGTTGAGCCGAGAGCCGGCCGGGAGTTTCCCAGCCGGTTGCCATCATGAACCCGGCGGCTATACAGATAGCGGCAAAGCCGATAGTCACCAGAGATCGTTTGAATATATTTCCAGTCATGTTGGTTTATCTTTGTGTTGGAAAAATATGGTTGAAAACGTTTCTTATTGAACTTCCACGCGAGGATAAAGTTTCACGGAAACGGCTTTCCCGGATCGACGGATCGATCGAAGGGATAACGACGGCAATTCCTCTGCTTCCTTCACCTTCTGTTCCGCCGGGATTGTGACCTACTTCGACGCTGAACTCTTCTCGTCATCCTTCTTCGCAGCGCTGGTTTTTGCCCCGGTTTTTGCCCCGGTTTTATATCGGGTTCGGCGGCCGTTTCCGGACTTTTTCCCCGCCGTGCCGGCCGGCTTGCGTTTTGGCTTTACCGCGCTCTTCGCGGTGGATGGAGCCGGCTTCGCCTTCGGTTTGCCCGCCGGAGCTTCAGCCGGATGAACATCGGCAGCCGTCGGAGTTTGAGCCTCCCGCTTCGCCCTGATCTGATCGGCAACCCTGGTGAT
>JALGVR010000046.1 GCA_025774605.1 bacterium
GAAAGGCGGTGGTGGTGAAGTGAGCGAGGAAGCGAGGGAGCGAGGGAGCGAGTGAAATAGCCCGGACGTTTCCTTCCCCCTCCCGCGTCAGTAGAGGGACCGCCTCCCTTCCCCCCCTGCGAAGTAGGGGAAACTGCCTGCCTTTCCCCCCCTGCGAAGTAGGGGGGGATAAAGGGGGGGTCGCAATTGGGTATGATAACCCCGCCCAGCGATCCCCGCATTCGCGAGGACATGGCTGTCCGGGCCACCCAGCTGTTTCCTTCCCCCCCTGCGAAGTAGGGGGGGACAAAGGGGGGGTCGCAATTGGGTATGATAAACCCGCCCAGCGATCCCCGCATTCGCGAGGACAAGGCTGTCCGGGCCACCCAGCCTGCAGGATCGCAATCACTCGATCTTATCACGCCGTCGATCCACCCTAATCCTGAGCTCCTTGTCCAGGCGTTCTTTCTTCAGCTGTTCATCCCGCGATCGCTCTACCTCACGCCTCTTATGTCTCATCGATTTCTTCTCAAGTACCGCCGGCGGAACTTCTGAATGCCGCCCCGCACGTCTGCGTTCACCCTTCCTGCGATCCCGTTTGCTGCGACGTTCTACACCGTCCCATCCCTCAAAGGCTTCAAGTTGCCTCTGTCGACGCTCAATTCTTCGTCGTTCAACCTGGCGACGATCTTCCATGCTGCTCCCCTTGTTTATGGAGGTATATAACAGTGGTAACGATTGGCTTCACAAGATTATTTGGCATTCCCAGCCAAAATCCTTTGACACATCTCCATGTTTTTCCGGGCATCCTCGTAATCCGGCTTCAATCTTACAGCCTCCCTGAACTGAACCATCGCCTTTTCGTAGTTACCGGTTTTGGCATAAAGTACGCCCAACTTGTTGCGGATCGTCACTTCATCAGGCAGAATCTTCAGCGCCGCCTCATATTGAGGAACAGCCTCCTCAAGCTTGCCCTGCATCTCCAGAGCGCGTCCGAGCTTCCTGAAGTCGTCCGCCAGCTTGGGATCCTGCCATGCTAATTCATCGACGATCCGAGAATCAAACACCGAGAGAACACTGTCCGTGATCTCATGGCTCAATATCTCCTTGATCTGCTCGTAGTTCTCGTCGTCGGCAAACTTGATCATCGCCTCTCTTTTCATCTTAAGATACAGATTCTTAAGGGTTGGCTTATTTGCTACAGCCCCTCTGAAAGCCGTCTCCGCTTCCTTCCAATTCTTCTCCTGGATTGCTATCTCGCCGATGTTCCTGTAAATGGCAACCGAATACCTGTTCACAGCCAGGGATTTCTTGAACATCGCAATTGCATTGTCGAGTTCCCCCATCTCCGCATAAACCCTCCCGATGTTGTTGTAAACCGATTCCCTGTGCGTCGAGTCGAGCTGGATGACCTTTCTCATCAGTGAGATGGCTCGCTTATGGTCGCCGATCAGATTGTATGCCATACCCATGTTCATGTAAGCTTCGATATATTCCGGATCGATTTTGATCGTTGTCATGAACTGGCCTATCGCCTCCCTGTAACGGCCGTTCTTCAGTGCGCTTCTCCCCAGGTCATTATGAACGGAGGCTTCATAACGTGCGCCCCTGCCCGCTTCCTCGGCAATCCATGCGGGAAGCTCGAACAGCGTCAACGAGACCACTATGAACATCGGTCCCAAAAGAACCACCCAACCCAGATCCAGGCGAAATTTCATGGTCTTATCCGATCCTCCAATTCGGGATTATCTGTGCCGATAAGTGATAGTGAAAGCAAGTCTGCCTCAACAAGTGGTGTGGATAACAAAGAGTACCTTCTTACCCTCACTGCGTAATCGGTTGTATAATCTGCAGGCAAGTGGGGTTTCAAGGATGATTATCTGAGTAACACTGTTCGTCAAGCTGTTGAAAAGTAAATACGTACCTCTCTCTTTCTTGAATCCCTTCGCGCCTTTACCCAGCCAGCCGCTGCCCATAAGCAGAATCGACGGCTCTTTCCCCAGCAGAAACATCTTGTCAATATTGTTGAAGAAGTGTTTCTTGTCCACCAGCCGGGGAAGACCATTCGGGTAGATCAACAGATCGTAGAAAGGCACAGGTATGCCCTCGTAGACAACCAATCCGTAGGAGGAGTGCGTGATGTTCCCGCCCCTGTTCCTGATCATCGAGCCGACAAGGAGCAGGACACAGAGGACAACCACGCTGAAAAAGGCGATTCTGAAAGGCTTGAACTGCGTAAAATGAATGACGGCGAACACGATGATTGACAGCACGATCGCAATGGCAAAACTGAGAAATATGTACTGATGATCGGTGATGAGAGGACTTTCAATCACCAGAAGGAACGCGAAAATAAAAACTATCATCAACGCGGTCAGGGGATCCCTGAAATAATCCTTCAACCGTCTCTTCCAGATCCTCGCCCCCTTCAGCCTGATTCTCCCGTAGGTCTCCGATACGAAGAAGATCACAATCAGGCCCATGGTGCACCCCCAGGCATCCTTGGCGATATCGCTCACGTCAAAGATCCGGTTTGAGAGAAAGAACTGGAAGACCTCGTCAAAAGTCGACATCAAGAAAGCTGAACCGAACGAATAGAGCACGCGCTTGTTTATCGGCATATTGCGAAGATTGTGAGCACGGAAGAAGAAGAAGACGTATGTGCCGTAAGTAATGTAATGCCAGTTGTTTTGCAGGTCGTAGATCGACATCCCGCCATACAGATCCTGCACGTACATCGAAATCGCCATCATTCCCACGACAAACAGACTGCCGGCAACCCTGCGCGTGGTGATCTGTCTCCTCTGCCAGATCAGGATGGCTGTAAAGCCGACGATGACGCAGAAGGCAATGAGCGGTATGGAGTGGCCGAAGAGCGAAAAACTGAAGTGAGAAATATTATGAACCGCACCCTGCAGAAACTTGGTGACGACCACAAACGGTGTAGCTACAACAAGGATGGCGAAGAGAATGTACTGTACCATCGCGATCGTGCGTTGATCCTTCCCCACCTTTTTTCTCACTGAATACCCCTGTCGAATGTTTATCACCGAGGTTCGAATCCGGTCATCATTACAAAGAAGAAAATCCGAACCCGCGTGAAGTTGGGCGTCCTGCTTACAGTCCGAGTTACGCGTGCTGGATGGAAAATCCGGTCAGGACACTTCAGAATGCCCGCCATTAAATTTACGGATAAGACCGCCCGGTTACTCGGGCTTCAGTATCACCCCCTGGTTGCGGCAGCCGTTCATCATCACCACCAACGGCTTGTCCAGTTGTATATGTTTGACATACTTACCGTTATCCTCTGCATCCTGAAGGTTCAGCCGGTCCCAGTCGATCATGCCTTCACCGACATCCTGATTTACGGTGAAATAACCGATGCGCTTTGACGTCAGGTTCTGAAAGAAATGTGCGCCCAGTGACGGCGTCACCTTGAAATCCGGAAAGCCCGCTTCTATCATCACCCTTGCTCCCGAGACCTGATCCCAGGTAATCGGTATGCCCAACCAGGGGTCAGTCGATCCTATGCGTCCAAGCGCGATCAGGAGATATGGCTTCCGAGCCCGGCTCAGACGCGAGTTGAAGCGGCTGATTTCAGCGGCGGCCAATCGACTCTCGGAACGTCTGAATCGCTGTTTATCAACCATCACGATGTCGCGAATCGTGTTCACCTTGCCAACACCCAATACCTTGGGGCTCCGGCAGATGATCCTCTTCGGGTGAACGCTGTCAATGTCAAGCTCCTCCAACTCCCGACTGACAACCAACGGACGCATCTGAAAAACAGAGAACTCCTTGATCCCCCCCCGGCCGTTGACAGGTTGACCGCGAACCCGATCTCGACCGGAGTGCCCATCCCCCAGGTTCCCAGCACCACCGTGGGGGGAACACCGATATGAATGCCTTCGAACTGGTCATCCTTTTTGTAACTGGTCAAAAGGTGATTGATGAAAGCCGGTCCCCTTGCTTTCCCGCCGAGCGATCCACCTCCAATGCGCGCAAAATCCGCCAGGGCGTGAGCGGCCGTATCACGGCTGAAATCAACAACCAGGCCGCGGCTCCTCTCACAGGAAAGGACCTGATTGAATCAACCGGATAATTCCTTAGATCGGCAACGGTTTTATATTCCGATACTTTGCGAGGGTAAAGTTTTTCGGCGATACCGAACTCAGTGCGCGCCTGCAGCCAGCGTGAAAAATTGTCCATTTCGGCATGATAGAGGAGACTTTCATCAGGAATGGCGAGCAGTTTCTCCTCCAGGCTGATCAGATCGGTGGCGCTGTCGACCTCCCTTCCGTCCGGCATTCGGAAGACGAAATCTCCAAACCCGAAATGCTCCTTCATGTATTCGCCGAGATCATGCAGCAGGGTGGGTGAGTCCTTTAAGAAGTAGTTGACGTTTAATCCCTCCGCGATGTTCCCGACTTCCGGATTGAAAGACTGCAACGCCACCGGAAGGCTCGGTTTGCGCTCCTTGACCCGCCTGGCGAACTCCGCGCCGGCGTCCGGCATCATAACGCCGCCGGCGGGAAACTCAACGTCACTTATTACTCCCAGGATATAATCCTCGTAGGTGCCGTAATACTCCCAAGCCTCTTCGAAGTTTTCACAGTGAATAATCTTCGGTCTGGCGCGCATCCGCAACAGCTTGTGATAGAGATTGACGCTGTCCGACGGGAGGTGATGCGTATGCTTCATCAGTTCAGCGTAAATCATCGGCAAACAGGACGAATAGAACCGGATGTTGTCCTCGATCAGCAGGATAACCGGCACACCCATCGCCCGCGTGTCACCCTTTACATTCCACTGATCCTCAACGTTTTTCACGATGGCGAGCAGGATGCGGAAATCACCCTGCCAGATGTAGCTGCGGCTGATCAGGTTCGCATCATTATACTTGTGGAGCTCGGTTATCTCACGCTCGTCGAACGTCAGCAGTATGATCGGGACATTCAATCCTTCGTCGGAAACACGCCCGGCGAACTCAGGTACATGCATATCACCAACACGCATGGTGGTTATGATCAGGTTATAGCGGGGATCATCGTGAGCCAGTTTCAGGGCCGCTTCGGCGTCAAATTTGCGGGTTATCCCTGGAGTATGCTTAAGGTTCAATTCCATGAATTCACTGATTAACCGCTCGCGCAGCTGACCATCCTGGGAGAGCAGAAACGAGTCATAAAGGCTGGAGACCAGCAATATCTCCTGAACCTGGTTCCGCATCAGCTCATGAAATGGGGAAGCCTCAATCTCTTCTGTTTCTATGTAAAGTTCCGGTCTCATCTTCTAATTATTTACTGGGCAGGTATCGGTAAATATACATATTCTGACATCAAAAACAAAACAGCGCGAAGCGGCAATCGCCACCTCGCGCTGCAAGCTACAGCATCCGGGTAAACTAAACCAGGCCCAGATCCATCATTGTATTGGCAACCTTGATGAAACCGGCAATGTTGGCGCCGTTCACGTAGTTGCCCGGGGTTCCGTATTTCTCGGCGGCTTCATAACACGCCTTGTGAATAGAATGCATGATTCCCTTCAGTCGCTCATCCATCTCCTCGCGGCTCCAGGATAATCTCAGGCTGTTCTGAGACATTTCGAGACCGGAGACGGCAACACCGCCGGCACTGGCGGCCTTACCGGGGCCGTACAGTATCCCGGCATCGATGAACTTTTCAACGCCATCCGGCATGGTCGGCATGTTGGCGCCCTCGGAGACGACATACACGCCGTTCCTGAGCAGGTTGTCAGCGTCCCTGCTGTTGATCTCATTCTGGGTTGCGCTCGGGAAGGCGCAGTCGGCCTTATGATCCCAGAGCGGATTATAATCGAGATTCGGATCGGTCGGGGTGTAGGTTGCGCCGGTGAATTTTTCGGGATATTCCCTTATCCGACCGCGACGCACGTTTTTCAGGTTCATGACCCAGGCAAGCTTCTCATCGTTTATACCCTCAGGATCATAGATGTAACCGCCGGAATCGGAGAGCGTTACAACCTTTCCGCCGAGCTGGTTGATCTTCTCGGTAGTATATTGAGCCACAGTTCCCGATCCGGAAACCAGGCATGTTTTACCTGTCAGGGTTTCGTTACGCGTGGCAAGCATTTCCGCGGCGAAGTAAACAGCACCGTAGCCGGTTGCTTCGGGTTGTATCAATGAACCACCCCAGCTCAAACCCTTTCCGGTCAGAACGCCGGTGAATTCATTGCGCAGACGCTTGTACTGACCGAAAAGGAAGCCGATCTCGCGACCGCCGACGCCTATGTCACCGGCGGGAACATCGGTATTCGGTCCGATGTGACGAAACAGTTCGGTCATGAAGCTCTGGCAGAAGTTCATCACCTCATTATCACTCTTGCCCTTGGGATCGAAATCGCTGCCTCCCTTTCCACCGCCCATCGGCAGTGTGGTCAGGCTGTTCTTGAACACCTGCTCGAAAGCAAGAAATTTCAACATACCGAGAGTAACTGTGGGATGGAAACGTAACCCACCCTTGTATGGACCGATCGCGCTGTTCATCTCGACACGGAAACCGCGGTTCACGTTGATCTCACCCCGGTCATCCATCCAGGGTACACGGAACATGATCACCCGTTCAGGCTCGACAATACGCTCAAGGAGCTTGGCCGCACGGTATTCAGGATGACGTTCGAGTACCAGTTCCAGGGACTCAACGACCTCCTGAACCGCCTGATGAAATTCGGGTTCAGCGGGATTCTTCTCCTTCAACTTCGCCATAAAGGAAGCAACAAATTCGGACATCAACATCTCCTTGAATTTTAAAGCTTAAAATTCAACATGTTATAATTAACATATCTGATCCAAAAAACGGAGATCTCCTCCATTTGGGAAATCTCCATTCCATATCCCTGAAAGTTATTTATGCAGAATTTATAAGTCAAGCCCTTTAACCTGTATTAGAATTAATTCAGTAAATTCTAATAATACGTGAAATCTGCAAGTTGATCCGGTATCTTGTCCAATACGTCATTGCGAGTAAAGCGAAGCAATCTTATTTATAAACAAGCAGTCCGGATCGCTTGTGGTCCGGGGTCCTGGGACAATGACGAAAATAGATGGTAAAATACGGGCAGGTTCATCAACCCGAAGTACAGCCTGCTATCCCGTGCCGCGATACTCCCCCCAGATCTCCCGCAGCGCATTCGATATCTCGCCGACCGTTGCGTAGGCTTCCACCGCTTCAATAATCGGTTCCATCAAAGGCTCACCGTCCTTCTGCGCCGCGACCTTCAATTTGTCCAAACGCCCCCTGACCAGCGAGTTATCCCGATTACTTCTCAGTTCGTTGAGTCTTGCCACCTGTTCATGCTCAGCCTGCACCGGAACACGGAGTATCTCGGGAACCTCTCCTCCGTTTTCAGTGAATTTATTCACCCCCACCACCACCCGTCTGTTCGATTCGATATCCAGCTCATACCTGTACGCCGACCGCGCAATGACATCCTGAAAGTAGCGCTTTTCGATCGCGGCGACGGCGCCGCCCATCTCGTCGATCCTCTCGATCTCCTCCATCGCTTCTCGCTCGAGATCGTCGGTCAACTTCTCCACGTAATAGCTGCCTCCGAGTGGATCCGGTTCCTCGGTCACGCCGGATTCGTATCCGATCACCTGTTGCGTACGCAGCGCGAGCCTGACAGAATCTTCGGTCGGCAAGCCCAACGCTTCGTCGCGCGAATTGGTGTGCAGCGACTGGGTTCCGCCCAACACCGCCGCCAGAGCTTCCAGGGTCGTACGCACGACATTGACATCCGGCTGTTGTGCGGTCAGAGAGGAGCCCGCCGTCTGGGTATGAAATCGCAGCAGCCAGCTCTTCGGATTCCTCGCCCCAAAACGATCACGCATGATCCGGCACCACAAACGTCTGGCTGCACGGAATTTAGCCACCTCTTCAAACAGATTCAGGTGGGCGTTGAAGAAGAAGGAGAGGCGGGGTGCGAAGTCGTCCACATCGAGCCCCGCTTTTATCGCCGCCTCGACGTAAGCGATGCCGTTCGCCAGTGTAAAAGCGATCTCGTGCATGGCGGTCGAGCCGGCCTCGCGGATATGATAGCCCGATATGGAGATCGTGTTCCACCTGGGAACGTGATCATGGCAATAACGCATGATGTCGATCACCAGACGCATTGAAGGCGCCGGCGGAAAGATGTACGTCCCCCGCGCAATGTATTCCTTCAGGATGTCATTCTGAACGGTGCCCCGCAGCCTGTCCCGGCTTATCCCCTGTTTCCCCGCCACCGCGATGTACATGGCCAATAAAGTGGCAGCCGTGGCGTTTATCGTCATCGATGTTGACACCCGATCGAGCGGTATGCCGTCAAACAGGCGCTCCATGTCAGCCATTGAATCGATGGCAACACCGACCTTGCCGACTTCACCCTCCGCCAGTTGATGGTCCGAGTCATAACCGATCTGCGTGGGCAGATCAAAGGCAACGGACAGTCCTGTCTGACCGGCTTCGAGCAGCTTGTGATAGCGGATATTGCTCTGTGCGGCTGAGGCGTAGCCGGCATACTGTCGCATGGTCCACAAGCGCTTGCGGTACATCTCCGGATAAATCCCGCGTGTATAAGGAGGTTCACCGGCGGCTTCGCGATGGTTTTTCGGACCGGACATCCTTCAGGCTTCCCGTTCTATCACGAGCAACAGTTCACCCTTGTCGACCGTTTTTCCGGTTTCAACGGCGATCCTCTCCACTCTTCCGGCTATGGGAGCCTGAATCTCGTTCTCCATCTTCATGGCTTCGACTACAACCACACCCTGACCACGCTTGACCATGTCGCCCTCCCGCACATTTACTTTAACCACCAGCCCGGGCATCGGAGCCCTGATCTCACCCGGTACGCCTACCCGGGTTCCCCTCGCTTTGAACAGATGACTGATGTTCTCCTGACGTTCGTCTGTTACGCGCACCTCAAAGTCGGAACCGTCAACCTGCACTCGACAATTTCCGTCTGTCTTGTTAAATTCAGCTGTATGCGTGACACCGTCAACTATCATCGAAATCGACTCGTTGCCGCGGATCCGGCATTGATCGACCTCAACAGGCCGACCGTTCACGCTAATCCGGGCAATTCCGGAAGAGTTGTCAATTTCGATTTCGTAACGGCGCTCAGAGATGTCTACAAAGTACTTCAAAATTGATCATCCTGTTAATTTACAAAATGTTATATATTGTTTTATTCCCTGTGGAAAGTTGGGGAAGAACCATTGACCAGCCGGATTTCCGTGGTAATCACTAATGATGATAGTGATTCGATCCGATAAAGTCAAGAATTGTTGATATTTGGCGTCGTATTTCTGATACTCGGATCGAAAAGTATTGACAAATGATCAAGGTGGCATTATCTTAGCACATTAAGTTTGAGTGATTGATCCGACATTAATACATACTTGAACTGAAGTTGAGGAGGATTTCTGCGCCTTATTCCCCTTGTAATCCTTTCCGGGAACTGTCTTGAGTAAGTCGCGACGCGCAAAACTGATTCTGATGACCGACGGTTCGTCAAAGATGCGGACCTTGAGATTATCGCGTCTGCGCATCTTACTCACCACCGCTGTTTTAGTAACCATCGTTGGCATAGTAACTTACACTGCCGGTCGCTTCCTCGCTGTGCGTTATATCAACGTTGCCATGAGCGATGTTCTGGAAGAGAACCAGGACTTGCACGAGCAGCTGAGCAGCATGGGGCAACGATTGGAAGAGGTGGATCATCAGCTTTCTGAACTGGCTCAGAGCGATGACCAGTTGCGCATTATGGCTGATATTCCCAAGATCGACAAGGATGTCAGGCAGGTCGGCGTGGGCGGCATTCCCCTTCCCGGAATTGATTTCAACGATGAGGACGAGCAGGTCAGGAAACTTATCTTCGACCTCGACAAGCTCGAGCGTGAGATCCGGCTCCAGCAACAGAGTTTCCTGGAGATCAGGCGTCAGTTCGCCGAGAAGGAGGAGTTACTCAGACACACACCATCCATACGTCCGGTCGATGGTGGATACATCAGCTCTCACTTCGGCCGCAGACGCGATCCGTTCACACACCAGTGGACGCATCACAACGGCACCGATTTCTCGTTGGAACGCGGCGCCCCCGTCTTTTCGACGGCGGACGGCAGGGTGATATGCGCCAAGCGGATGCACGGACTCGGTAACGTGGTGGTCATCGATCACGGCTACGGTTACACTACGGTTTACGCGCATCTCGACATGTTCAATGTTACCAAGAAACAGCAGGTCGCACGCGGTCAGAAGATCGGCGAGGTGGGAAACACCGGCCGATCAACCGCGCCGCATCTCCACTACGAAGTCCATGTAGACGGGAAAGCCGTCAACGCGATAGACTATTTCTTTGAAGGATATGCTGATCTCAGCAAGCTTTAGCCGGCTTCAATTCAACCCCTCCCGATCAACAAATCACAATCATCCGCATAAAAAATCACTCTGCGGACAGTCTCCATCCGGAAGAACGGAAACAGCATTCCCGCCATTGAACCTTCGAAATCAGGTTTAATCTCGTGAGATTTCTCTTCGCTCAACATCACCTGAACGCAGGAGTTCAATTGCCGCGGCGAGACTTTTAACCTTATATTACATGCATGCAGGGAAAACTGATACTGGTCTGTCCGTTGGATTGGGGGATCGGTCATGCAACCCGGTGCATACCTATCATCCGCAGTTTAACGAATGCAGGGGCTGAGGTTGTCATCGCTGCCGACAGCCGACCTTACGCCTTGTTGAAACGGGAATTTCCTGATCTGGAGTTGATCCGCTTACCCGGTTACGGCATTTCATATCCGACCGACGGCGGGATGGCGCTGGCGATGGTCGCCCAGACCCCCCGATTGATTCAGGGGATATCGCGCGAGCGTCGAATCCTGAATCGCCTGATCAGACAACGACCTATCGACCTCATCATTTCCGACGGCAGGTTCGGATTGTGGAGCGACCTGGTTCCCTGCATCTACATGACACACCAGGTGATGGTCAAGTTCCCGGGTTGGATGAAACGTCTGGAACCGGTCTTTTACCGGATGCATCGAAGGTTGATCCAGCGATACACGGAGTGCTGGATTCCGGACTATGACGGCGGAATCAACCTCTCCGGAAAACTTTCGCACAATTATCCACTTCCTCCCAACGCACATTATATCGAACCACTGACGCGCTTCACCCGTGTCGATCATCCTGAAATAACCTATGACTTGTTGGCTATCATTTCCGGGCCTGAACCGCAACGCACCATATTCGAACAACTGGTGGTGGAACAGGTTCAAAAGGCTTCTTCGCCGAGGACGCTAATTGTCCAGGGCAAATCGGAAACCGACGATGATTTTCAACTGTCGGAACAGGTGAGGATGATCTCGCACCTCGACTCGAGCGCACTGAACAACGCGGTGAACGGGTCGGGGATGATACTGGCGCGCCCGGGATACAGCACGATCATGGACCTGGCGGCGCTGGGAAAGAGAGCCGTGCTGATCCCCACGCCCGGGCAGACCGAACAGGAATACCTGGCAGGGAAGTTCATGAAGGAAAAGGTATACTACAGTGAACCGCAGGATCGATTCGACCTGGTCAGGGCTTTACAGCGAGCGCGGGATTACGAAGGATTGAACAAGGAAAGCGGCGCTGAAAAAATCGTCCTGGAGAGGGTGCGGAAGCTCCTTGCATGAACGGACGGTTCCACAGTTCCGGCATATGACTGAATGAGAAACCCGGCGTTCAGTCCCTCAAATATATGGAGAAAATCAATGCCGCGTAGGGGCCGATTTATCGAGCCCCATTGAGCCGCGTCCTCCCTCTACTCCACAGCATCCAAAGCAGCGGCAGCAAAGCCAGCGCGATCAGCAGCCAGCCCTGACCGCTGTATGGCGTCTTCCCCCAGCTCAGGATGGTTGCGCCGCGCTGTATCAACGTCCCGACGATACAGGCGGCGATCAACACCCACAACCTGCCCTGTATCCAGAAACGCAACACCAGATAGCCCGCAATCACAACCAGGATCGACCGGGCGATGCTCCATGCCAATTCTGCCGCGGTCGGATTGCCGTGAACCGGAGCGATAAGATCCGCTGCAGCCACCGCCGCGAGCAGCAACGCCAGGGCTCTGACGAATCCTGATCTTATCCCCTTCGTCAGGATCACGTAACACATCATAACCAGCGAGCCGATGAACACTCCCGATACAAGCGAATTGTAAAGGTTTCCGAACCAGGGCAACCGCATATCGAGAGCCGGCGGCAGCGAAAACGTGAAATTGTGAACCGGCAGATCGAGCCAACGCTGTGAGGAACCGAGCAACCATGCCATACCGAAAGCCGCGCCGACTGTTCCGATGGTCAGTATCAACCCGTCCTCAAATTGTGCCTTTCGCTGTCCCGATTCCCACGGCCATGACCGATCCATGAGCAATGCCTGCACCAGGCTGTCCGCCGCCACCACGACAACCGCGGCAAACAGAGCCGATATCATCGCCTGGACAGCCATCGACAACATGCTCATCACCGAATAGCTCGCCGCCGGTACACTCGTTATATAGTTGAACCAGAATGCTCCCCCATCGTTCCAATTATCGAGTATTCCCAGCAACAGGACAGTGACACCAAAGCCGACACCCGTGCGCCAGCCTATCCGCAAGGGCTTCCTTCGCCTTCTTAAACCCAGCAGCGCCAACAGCGCCGCGCCCAACAACAGGAGTACGCGCAGAACGGTGAAAATCGTCCAGCGCAATCCTCTCCTCTCCTCGTGCCGCACCCATTCCTCGGGAACCTTCAGCGTCCGCTTCCCAGAAAGGACCTCATCTCCCAACACCTTAACCGTGCGGCGGAAATGCGCGTCGCCCACCACCGGCTCGATTGTCTCCCAGGTTAGCGAATGGTCGCGGCGGTTGGGCAGTTTTTTGCTTGTCGCCTCGATCAGCCGGTAGTCGTCAGGATGGGTTTCCGCCTCGACGAACGCCTCTTCAGCCAGCGCCCTTGCCTCTTCCGCCGTCAGATCCGCGCCGTGCGCGCTGTCCGGCATCACGTGGTTTATCACCGCCGTGCCCACAAGTTGATCGACCCTGACAAAGTAATACTCCGGATCGAGTTCCCGTTTGAAGCTGACACGCCAACAGGGACACTCATCGGCGTCAGGTGAGAAGAAAATCCTGCCGGCAATTTCCCGGTCTCCGTACTTCTTGACGTATGATTTCCGGTCTTCCCATCTGGATGAATATCGCTGGCTGTGTATCGCACCGATCTTGAACGAATCGGGCGCCAGTGCGAAGCGCTGGTTCAACGCCGCTTCGGCGATCTTGACGGCTTGCCCGCGGTCGATCTGAGGCGAGAATTCATCCCCGAACTGCGGCGCCCGCGGCAGAAGGGCAACGATGACGCCCGCCGCACCGACCAGCAGCGCGGTGCGTCTGATCCTGATCGGTAAAGGTTGATAATCCGGTTCCGCTTCGCCCTTTGCGCGATACAGTTCAGCCCGCTCGACGATCAGCTCGCGTCGAGCATAACCATCCTCGACGACGCCGTTGAGCAGGTCATCCACCGGCTCGAACGTCCGTCGCCTCAGATAGGTGAAAGCGGCGAACAGCGCGGGGATAAGCAAGCCTCCGCAGACTATCAGCCCCGACACCCAGAAATACGGATTATCAGACCGAAAGAGAAACAGACCGATGAAAACGGCGTCGACGACGAAATGCCAGGTGAGCGTCGCCCAGATGCCGAAGCGCAGCATCACAACGCCGGCGGCGATGCCGATCAGTCCGACCTCCAGCCCCCTGACGAAACCGGGCTGCTGCGGATAGTTGGAGTGCAGAAAGCCCCAGAGAAACGCCTGCAGAATGACGGCGACCGCCGTAGAGCGGAATATCTTCCTGAAGAACGAAATCCCGAACAGCCTGAACCAGAACTCCTCGGTCAGCGACGCCGTCATCGCCGTCGCCAGGGGGAATATCCAGGGCAGAAGCGTGGAGACGCTGTTATCGTATTCCACGTCAGCCGGCGACCAGAAGCCGATTTTACCGCCCATTACATAGAAAAAAACCACGAAGCCGACATGAAACGCCGCCAGGATATAGCCCATCAGCGTCGCCTGGAAGAACTCGCGCGACCGTAAGCCCCGACGCGAGAATAAATTGGGAATATGGAGCCTTTCAGGATTGTCCCGACGGTATCCCCTTTCACCGGCTCCAAGCAGGATCAGAACGAATGCCCCCAAAGCGATGCCCCCAAGCAGGCTGTACATGATCTGTTTCCCCATGAACGCCGAGTAGGATTCCGTCGTGATATAGCGGGAGAGCGCCAGCGGCAGGGAATTGATGATCATGACCGCCACGGCAACCGCCATCACCAGACCGATCAAAATGAACGGACGCCAGGCGATCTGACCGCTGCGGACGTTGCGGATAAAGATGCCGAATAATATGATGGAAATCGCCACATAAAGGAGTTGGGCGATATTCTGGAAAACCATATTCTGAGAGCGGATGCGGGAAAAACTGCGCCGCCATTCCTGCGGGACCTTCAGATAGCGCTTGAAACCGCCTATTTGCGCACCCTGCACATCGACCTTAAGGCGGTATTTTGCACCCTCGAGCTCGAAGTCCTTCATCTCGTAAACCAGCACGTGATCACGACGGGACTGCCGGTCAAAGGCATTGCTCTCAACCAGCTCCCAGCGGTCGAGCTTCTCACCTGCAGGTCCGCTTATGAAAGCCTCTGCCATAATCCGGGCGGCTTCACCGTCAAGCGAAGGCCCCGGTTCCGATTCGAGAGGTTGCCTCCGGAACCCGTCTATACGACCGTTCGGGTCAACGAAAACCTGGTACTCGAGCTTCTCGAGCGGTTTGAAAAAGCGAACCTCCCAGCGCCAGACGTCGATGCTGTCCCTGGTGAGCTCCGTCATGCGGGGAATTCCCAATTCCCGCTCCATGAAGATCTTGGCTTGCTCGTCGTAGGAAAAGATGATCGTCTCGCGGTAGCCTTCCAGATCGAACTTGCGGCCGATCAGGTAGTCGCGCGCCGTGTTCAGGGCGGTTTTGCGCGATATTGTGAAGTTGACGGCTATTTCAGGGAAGGCGCGCTGGAAATTCAGTACGCCATACGTCAGGGCGATCGCGGAGATGACGGCGGCGACGATAATGAAATTGCGGTTGGATTTGAGTGAGGACATGGCTTAACTTGCTTCTAAGATTCTAAACAGGTTATCCCTTCCTGTATACATCCTTCGCCTCGCCGGCTTTAAAGACGGCTATGCGCGTAAAAGAGGGTCCTATCAACTGGACGACAAAGGTTGTAGCGGTGATGGTGTTGATGATCATGTTGCCGAAAGCCGCGCCCTCCGGTCCGGCTTCAGCGAAATCCGAGGACGCCGCGATCGCCAGTCCTATCGCCACACCGGCTTGGGAGAAGAGCGCCAGACCGAGGTATCTCCTGACCACAACAGGGGCGTGCGAGATCACGGCGCCCAGGTAGGCGCCGCCGAACTTGCCCGCCGCACGCGCGATTATATAGACGATACCCAAAACGCCCATCACCGGCAGAAGCCGCACGTCGAGGCGCGCTCCGACCAAAGCGAAGAACAGGATATAGATCGGCGGCGAGAAACCGGTAACGACCTCATTCAGACGCCGAACCTCGCGCGGCACCAGATTCCCCACCACCAACCCGATCACCATGTTGGTCATGATCAGTGAGAGATGAAACTGTTCCGCCAAGCCGCAACCGACAAACACAATCGCCAGTGTAACCGACAGCCGTTCGCTTTTCTGTCCGAAAAACCTGAGTATTCTGCTGAATACAAGCCCCAGGAGAGCCCCGACGATAATGCTGCCGCCGATCTCGCGAACAGGTTCAAACAGGGATACGAACAGATTTTGATTCACCTCTGGCATGAACAAAACCTTACTGAAGGATTCCGCAATGCCGTAAATAATCAACGCGATACCGTCGTCTATTCCGACTACGGCCAATATCGTGGTCGTGAGATCACCACGGCACTTGTATTCTTCGAGGACATCCACGGTCGCCGCGGGTGCAGTGGCTGAAGCAAGCGCACCAAAGACCAGACCCTGGTACACCTCGCCGGTTAGCGCCCACACGGAAAACCAAACCAGGAAAAAGGCTCCGGAAGCCTCCAGCATGGAGATGTAAAGTATGCTTTTCCCCAGCTTGGCGAGCTGGGGAAAATAGAGCTGGGATCCGATGGTAAAGCCGATCAATCCGAGGGCGATACTGGTCACACCAGCGAGCGTCTCAGGTCTGATCCAGTTCAGAGCCGACTTTCCCAGCAAAACTCCCATCAGGATGTATCCGACAACCTGGGGAACTTTTATGCGCCTGAGAAGTCCAGCCCCCACCTGCCCGAGCAGGAGCGTGATCCCGATAAGTAACAGCAGATCCATTGTCAGTAATTATTGCAGGTTTGAGCGGTGGAATTCGTCATCGGATATCAACAGTCATCACCTTTCCGCCCAGGGCGGATGACTTGTCTATTTCCTCGCGTTCCCTTTCATAACCGGGTCTGCCCATCAAGGCGTACGTCGCCAGCTTGCCGGCTTCCACGCCCGGTTGATCGAGAGGATTAACATCATAAAAGCCGCCGGCGTAGAGGGTCGCCGCTTCCATCAGGTACATGAGACCGCCGATATGCATCGGATCGATCCTGTCATGTTCGATGATCATATTCGGTCGTCCGGCGCGGGTCAGGGCGTAGGCGGTGGCGCGGCGTTCCGCGTTCAGAAGTTCACCCAACTCAGCGCCCTGCAGGTATTCCACTGTATCCTCACTCATCCCCAGCCCGGGAATGGGAACGCTGCGCCTGAACTCCCTGGTTCCAAGGAACAGGAAGACCTTGTCCGCCGGTCCTTCGACGTACAACTGCACCTGAGAATGCTGGTCGGTCGCGCCGACGGCTTTCACGGGTGTCGGTCCGGTGAAGATTTCATCGCCGCGCTTCGAGTACCTTTTCCCCAGTGACTCAGCCCAGAGCTGCCTGAACCAGTCGGCAACCGGATACAGCCTGTTTGAATAGGCGAAAACCACCTGAATCGGTCGGTTCAGGGACTGCTGCGAGAGGTAGAGCAACGCAGCGAGCATCGCGGCGGGGTTATCCTCCAGCCGTTCAGCGAAACAGGGCCGCTTCAAGGCACCGGCGCCCCTGCAGAGCATGCGGATGTCTATTCCGGTCATGGCTGCCGGCAGCAATCCGACCGGCGTGAGAATCGAGAACCTGCCGCCCACTCCGGGATCGATGCTGAACGACTGAACTGCTTCACGAGCAGAGAATTCCCTCAAAAAACCGCGTTCGGGATCGGTGGTGATGACAAGGTTATCCCGCCATCGATCACCCAACCGCCTTTGCAACAGATCCACGATAACCAGGAACTGAGCAGTTGTTTCCCCGGTGCCGCCGGACTTGGAAACCACGTTAAAAAGGGTTTCGGAGGGATCTATTGTGTCCAGCAGGTCGCCCACCAGGTCGGGATCGACGTTATCCGGACAGAAGAAGCGGCAACCGTCGCGACGGTCGTCCGGCAGCAGGTTGTGCTGCAGGTGATTGAGCGCGCCGTGCAGGGCGATCGGCCCCAGCGCCGATCCGCCGATGCCGAGGAGTACGAAGTTCCTGAACCGCGGTCGGTTCTTCGACGCGAAGGTTTCGACCCGCTCGATACTCTTATCGTCAAACGGCAGATCCCAGAAGGGCAGGATTCCCGCGGTAAGCCCCGCCTGCAACTCAGCACGGGTCTGGTTGAAGGTTTCATTCAGACCGTTCAGCATTGATCGATTTACGCCGTTCCCCCTTCCGACGGCGTCCTCGAACATCGCCGTGTAATCAATGGTCAGGCTCACTTCTCCTCCAAGAGTAACCGTAAAATGTTAGAGAGTATCAACCATTCAGCAGCTTGACGTACTGCATCATTCCGAACGAACAGGCCGCGTCATCCTGAACGGACAGG